>JACRAL010000158.1 GCA_016213435.1 Bacteroidota bacterium | reverse complement strand
TGCACTCACAAATAAAATTGCAATCAATCTGTTAAACCAAGAAATAGAATCCAAACTCTCAATGACCCATAAAAAACTAAGAGCCAACTACGATACTGCATACTTGAAAACACTATTAAATTATAATGCGTAAAACCTGGGCCGTAAACGGTAGGCAATAACAAGCAAAGACTAGTTGAATGACGAATAATCGCAAAATAAAACAATCGAACAATCGAACTGTTTGTAGTTCCTAAGTTTGTAAGGGGTTTGTACCTTGATGAGTTCATTCAGGCAAATCTGCGTTTAACAAGCTCCTTAAAACTTTCTGCAATTTGATTGTCGGGCAGCCATTTGTAAACGCCCTCAATGTTTGCAATGTAGGATTGGGCTTCGGCAAGGGAAGGAAAACTGTTTATCTGGTCAACAGCTACAGTATATTCCTTCATATTTCCGTCAAAAAGTTCGTTGATGAATTGGAACTTTTCATTGATGCCGATAGATGCTTTGAGATCGGTAATCTTTTTATGCTGAAGTTTTTCGCCAACGCTTTCGTCAGATTTATTTTTTACTGCTTTAGGTTCTTTTACAACTGGCTTTTCTGCAATAGGTTCAGGAGAAACTTCAGCAAGAATAGGTTCGCAGGAGAAGAGATCGATCGTGGGTTCCTTTGGAATGCTGTCTTTTTTTGGTGGTTCGGGTTTAACGGGGTTTTCTCCAATGACTAGGGGTTCTTCTCTCTTGGATTCAGTTTTGAGAGAAGGAGTATGAATGTCATCCAAGTGTTTCAGTAAAACAGAGTTTTCATAAAGTTCCCGCGCAGATTCAATGATGGCATCTTCTGAATTTGTTTCAGTGATGTTTTTAGCTAACTTATGAATCTCTCGGATTATTTCCTGTTTGTTCTTCATCAAAGTGATATTGAAAATTAAGTAGATTTGTTGTGATAAATGTATAAATAAAAACGTCATTGCGAGCGTAGCGAAGCAATCTCATTTGCTTCGTCATTTCATTCCTCGCAATGACGGAAAGCTATGTTTCCCGAATACCCCATACACACAGGCAAGCATCGCGGATGGATAGAAGTCATTAGCGGCAGTATGTTTTCAGGCAAAACGGTGGAACTCATCCGCAGGATCAGGCGTGCGCAAATTGCCAAACAGAAATTTGAAATATACAAGCCGGTAATTGATAACCGCTATGCGGAAGAGAAAGTTGTTTCGCATGATGCAAATGAAATGGATTCTGTCGCAGTTGCATCTTCAACCGATATTTTAAAATTGATAAAAGATCCCGAAGTAGTCGGCATTGACGAAGCGCAGTTTTTTGATTTGGATTTAGTCAATGTTTGCACAGAACTTGCGAATAAAGGAATTCGTGTGGTGGTAGCTGGACTTGATAAGGATTATCAGGGGAAGCCATTTGGACCTATGCCTGCTCTGATGGCCTCGGCTGAATATGTAACCAAGATACACGCGGTTTGTATGCGATGCGGTTCGCTGGCAAATTTTTCTCACAGGATTACAAGTGATGATTCTTTAATTGTGCTGGGCGAAAAAAATAATTACGAACCTTTGTGCAGGGAATGTTTTAATTCGCAATCAAAAAAATAAATGTACTACTTCGCAAAAGATATTGCACGCATTCTGAACGGAACCATTCAGGGTAATGGAAACCCGGATTCTGTCATTCGTCATTTGATGATTGATAGCCGGAGCTTGGCGTCCGCAGAAACTTCTTTGTTCTTTGCGTTGAAAGGCGAGAGGCATGACGGGCATAAATTTATTGCGGATGCTTATCAAAAGAGGGTTAGAAATTTTGTTGTATCAGAACTCCCCTCTCCTTTGGGTGAGACGTTCGCTGGCTGTAATTTCGTTCTTGTAAAAGACACACTAGTCGCGCTTCAGCATGTGTGTGCCAACCATCGTAGAAAATTTAACATTCCTGTTATCGGTATTACCGGAAGCAATGGTAAAACAATTGTCAAAGAATGGCTGTATCAGCTGATGCAGGAAGACAAAAATATTGTTCGCAGCCCAAAGAGTTATAATTCACAGGTAGGAGTTCCGCTTTCTGTGTGGCAAATGAGTGAAGAAAATGAGTTGGCAATCTTTGAAGCAGGAATTTCCAAATCGGATGAAATGGAAAAGCTGGAACCTGTCATTTCTCCAACGATAGGGATCATTACCAATATTGGTCAGGCACACGATGAAAATTTCCTGAACTCAAAACAAAAGATAAGAGAGAAGCTTAAGCTTTTTGTGCATGTAAATACTTTGATCTTCAATCGTGATAATCTGGAGTTGAACGATGAAATTGTTTCTAATTCTGTGATGAAGCGGTTGAATCTTTTTACATGGTCAAAAAAATCAAAAGCAAATCTTCAGATAGGGAAAATCACGAAGGAAGGAAATGAAACGGAGTTGCAGGGGATTTTTAATAATGAATTTATTCGCATAAAGATTTCTTTCATTGACGAAGCAAGTATTGAAAATGCCATTCATTGCTGGGCGGTGATGCTTTTTCTCGGTTATCCGAATAAAACGATTGCCGAAAGGATGCATCGCTTGAATCCGGTTGCAATGCGACTTGAATTGAAAGAGGGAATTAATAATTGTTCCGTCATAAACGATAGCTACAATTCCGATCTCGGTTCGCTTGCCATTGCCCTTGATTTTTTGAATCAGCAAAAACAACATTCGAAAAGAACATTGGTATTGTCTGATATTCTTCAGAGCGGAAAAAATGAAAAGGAACTTTATGCTGAAGTGGCGAATCTCGTCAAAGAAAAAGGCGTGAGCAGAATTATAGGAATTGGCGAAGCGATTTCAAGACAGGAGAAGCAGTTTGCAGGAGAGAAAATATTTTTCAAAACCACAGAAGAATTTCTTTCCTCCTATAACGGAAACTTATTTAACAGTGAAACAATTCTTCTGAAAGGTGCACGAACATTCGGATTTGAAAGAATCAGTCTGGTTCTTCAGCAGAAAGCGCACGAAACAGTTCTGGAAATTAACTTCAACTCGCTCGTTCATAATCTGAATTATTATCGCTCAAAACTTGCTCCGGAAACAAAGATCATGGCGATGGTAAAAGCATTTTCGTATGGAAGTGGTGGTTTTGAGATCGCGAATGTGCTGCAATATCATCACGCAGATTATCTGGCGGTTGCGTATGCCGATGAAGGCATCGAATTGCGCAAGGCAGGAATCACCTTGCCCATCATGGTGATGAATCCTGAAGAACCGAGTTACGATACGATGATCAAACACAATCTTGAACCGGAGATTTTTAGTTTCAGAGTTTTGAAATTGTTTGAAGAGGCAGTGAAGAGAAGAAGAAGCCCCTCTCCATCCCTCCCCGTTAGGGAGGGAGCAAGGGTGGAAGTCCTCCCCAATGGGGAGGATTTAGGTGGGGCAGATCGTTACCCTATCCACATAAAATTAGATACCGGAATGCATCGCCTGGGTTTTGAGGAGAAGGATGTGAACGAACTCGCGGTGAGAATCGCCAACAGCAAAGTGTTGCAGGTGCGTTCTGTATTTTCTCATCTTGCCGGAAGCGATGAAGTAGCACACGATGAGTTCACGCGTTTGCAGATAAAAAAAATTGGCGAGATGAGCGAAGTGATACGATCACATTTTAATTACCCTGTGTTACGACACATTCTCAATTCAGCAGGAATTGTGCGTTTTCCCGGGGCGCAGTTTGAAATGGTACGGCTCGGCATCGGTTTGTACGGCATCGGTGCAAACAAAAGAGAACAACCACAGCTGAAAAATGTCAGCACGTTAAAGTCCATTATTTCTCAGATAAAAAGTATTTCAGTAGGAGAGTCTATTGGTTACAGTCGCAAGTTTGTGGCGCAAAAAGATATGCGCATCGCTACGGTTCCCATTGGTTACGCAGACGGGTTAAGCAGGAGGCTCAGCAACGGAAAAGGAAAAATGATTGTAAAAGGCGCACAGGTTTCCATCGTTGGCAACGTATGCATGGATATGTGCATGCTGGATGTTACGGGAGTACAATGTGCGGAAGGCGATGAAGTGATAGTGTTTGGCGAACAATATCCTATTGATCTGCTGGCAAACGATATGGATACCATTCCTTACGAAGTGTTTACCGGTATTTCACGAAGAGTGAAGCGGGTTTATTTTCACGAGTAATTTAGAACTGTCTCGCAAACGTATAAAGATTAAAATCCTTCTTCTTCATTTCCTTTTCAATCTCCGCCTGTAATTTTTTCTTGTCTAAGTTTTTCATTCGGTTATTCTGAATGAGCTTGTATGCTTTTTCGGTGAGGAGAAATACTTTTTTGTCGTTGTGCGTTTTAGCAAGATGCTCATCAATTTTCTCAATAATTTCTTCCGTTCCTTTTTTATTGGTTGCGCTGGCAAGAATTACGGGTGGTGTCCAGTTGTTTTTTTCTCTGCTATGAACCAATTGCTCAATCGTTTTTGCAAACCCTTCCGCACCGAGACTGTCGCTCTTATTCACCACAAAAATATCTCCTATTTCCATGATGCCCGATTTGATAGTTTGCACTTCATCTCCAAAACCAGGAGCAAGCACAAGAACTGTGGTGTCGGCAAGTCCGGCAACTTCCACTTCACTTTGCCCAACGCCTACTGTTTCGAGGAAGATGTAATCGAAAGCCATACCCCCTCCAACTCCCCCAAAGGGGGGGAGTTGCGCACTCATCTCCTTCCCCTTTGGGGAAGGTAGGGATGGGGTCTGGTGGTAGTTTCCAAACGCCCTCATCACATCCACTATCTCAATCGCCTTTGCAGATAATCCACCAAGCGAACCGCGTGTTGCAAGCGAGCGGATAAAAATATTCTCATCGCTGAAGTGTTCGGACATTCGCAAACGATCACCCAATAGAGAACCAAAATTGAAAGGAGATGTTGGGTCAATGGCAATAACACCCACTTTTTTATTCTTTGAAGAAAGTAGAGAGAGCAATGCATTGATGAGCGTGCTTTTTCCTGCACCAGGAGGACCGGTAAATCCGATCACAGGAACATGTTTATTGAATTTCAGCGAGGATAAGATATCTTCGTAGCCCGAAAGTTCATTCTCAACAATAGTAATACAGCGTGCAAGTGCTTTTTTATCGCCTGTAGCAAGTTGTTTAAGAATTTCCTTTGTTTTGCTCATTGAAACAAAGGTAAAATATTTACGCGTCATTGCGAGCGAAGCGAAGCGAAGCAATCTCACAAAAAAACCTTGTATGAGATTGCTTCGGTCGTTCCTCTTTTGCAATGACGAGAAAGATGATTTTCAGAAGAGATCTATATCAATCTGGACTTTCAGTGCAGATTAGTTTAGTAGGAAAATTAGTAGAGAAGAGGATGAATTTATTTCAGCAGTTCCACGGCTTCCTGTACGGGAATTAATTCTTCTTTAAAGAATGCAACGAGGAAGGCATCGGGTATGCCATACTTAGAAACAATTTCTTCTTTAAATTTTTGTGCTGCAGCAAGATCATTAAACTTGCCGGCAAAATATTTAACTCCGTTAGATTTCTTTTTCTTATCCAGTCCGGGTATTTTATTTATCTTTTGAAGAATGTCATCGGGAGGTTCGTTTACAAAGGAACCTACCTGAATACGAAAGGATATTAGATTTTTATCAATTGCGCTTTTAGGTGTTCTTTGTTCTTCAGTATTTTCATTCTTTGGCTGAACAAGTCCTCCGCTTGCCGCAGAAAGTGCAATACGCTCATTGTTTTTGTATGCAACAACAAATGCATTCTTATATCCTTTTTTTACAAGATCCTCTCTTTCTTTAATGGCGTCCTGCAAAGATGAAAATCCGTTTGTTATATATTTGTATAATCCGTCATCTGTTTTTAGCACAATTACTTCTCCTGCATTTTTAAATACAGAAGAGGAAAGTTTGCGTGAGTAAGCGCCTAATTGAACACGGTACACAATTCCTTGTTCTCCTCCCATGGCGGAAATCCCGTTCATTGTTTGTCCGTTAAATCCTGCTAATACATTGGAGCTTGCTTCTGATAAAGAACCGTTTTTGTTTCTCAGCATCACTTTTGCATTCTGAAATCCGGCAGCGATCAATTCATCTTTTCGTTTTTCTGCATCGGCTGCTTTATTGAAAAACCCTGCTGTGTATTCAGTGGTTGAGTCGGGTTGCAGAGAGCTTTTTATATCATGTACATTGAGAAGTTTTCCCATCTCAGCAGGTGGAATACCTTCCTTATATATTCCTAACAATACTACCAGTCCACGTTCAAATCCCCGATCGCTATAAACAATGGTGGTATTACGTTTTTTACTCCATCCTTCACCGGTGATAACAGGAGAATTTGTTACGGTATTATATGTAACATATTGATTTGTTGAATCGCTCCACTTACGCCAGTTTTGAGCAAAGGCTGAATCATCTATTGCAATCCCATTCACATCTATAAATGCCCCTGAAGGAGAATTAATTTCTTTGTCGGCATAATCCGGAATGCCGTCTCCATCGCTGTCGGGAGGGCATCCTCCGGAATTTACAGATATTCCGGGAGGAGTTCCCTGACAGGAGTCTTTGAAATCGGTAACGCCATCACCATCGGTATCTTCGTTTTCTAGGGCAAGCAATTCGGCATCGCTTAAGGAAGATTCTGATTCTGATTTGGCTTTTGGATTAAATAGGTGGAAGCTGAGGGTAAAATAAGTTTCAAGGTATTTATCGTTTCTGCTGTTTCCTTTTCCTGTTCCTTTGTTGGCAACACGAATGCCATCAATATAATCGGTAAAAGAGAAGTGCATGGTTGTGCCCAGTTTGAAATCCCAACGTGGATGCAGGTGCATGGTAAATCCAACTCCTACAGGCAACGCAAAAGAACGTTCGGGATATTTTCCGAAAAGTTCTTGATTCATTTTTCGGATATCGGTTTCATAAGTATAATCTCTTGTTAGTGAAACTGCATTGAGGGAGGCATTGGGTGCATTCTCTGCCATGTTTTTAATAGAGCCATCGTTCCAGTAATAATATTTATTTCCTGAAGCATCAAACATATCTGTTTTGGAGAGATATTCGAAATATTCAAATCCGGTGAGGATGAATGGATCAATCATTCTTTTTTTAGGCAGAAAGTTATCGAAGTTATAAGAGACGTTGAGCCCGCCCGAGCGGATGCTTGATTGAAAGTTTGCATAGCGCGGATCCTGCTCATTTGCTCTAAGTTTGCCGAACATGGCGCGTGCGCTAAACAAAAGATAGGGTTTAATGTATTCAGAAACAGTAAGGTGATATCCAAGGTTGGATAGAGAAGGGGCAAGAGAAGATTTATTGGAAACATCTCCATAGAAAGTTAAAATACTTGGTCCAAAACCTATGATGGGCTGCATCAATCTTGGATGAAAGAAAGAGGAAGAATCTATTTTCAGAGGATAACCTGTATTAGGAAAAGGCAGCGGATATGGATAGTAGGGCTTAGAGGGATTTGCAGTTTCTTGTGCAATGGACGGTTTAGCTATACCCAATACAGCAAGGAAGGTAAGAAAGAAAAATATATAAAACCGCTTCCACTTCATTGATTCAAAGGTAATAGTTTTAACGTTTACTGTTTACGATATTAATACTTATGCAAAATAGAACTTGCCTAATGGAGCGCTGATGACGCAGATGAATCAGATAGTGGCTTAAAATCAGTAGGAATCATAATAATCAACGTCATCTGCGTTCTATTGTATTTCTTTGCATAAGTTCTGATATAGAGATATACAGATTTGATATTTACCTTGTCCGTTTATCCTTATAGGTATACGGACTTGCAATGTCTGTTGTCCGTTTATCCTTATAGGTATACGGACTTGCAATTTCGGTTATCCGTTTCCGAATACAAGGATACAGACTTGCAATATCTGTTGTCCGTTTCCGAATACAAGGATACGGACTTGCAATATAATATCAACTCTTACTTCTTTATCTTATAGGCGGACTAAAAAAGCTGGCAGGTGGATATTGTTTGCTATCGATAAATGCAATTCCATTGATGATAACTGCTTTTATAATTCCGGATATAATGGCTTCATATACCTTATACTTTAGTTTCTTGGCTTGCTTTGCATAATCTTTCACGCTTTGCAAATTTCTGATTTCAACTCCTTCCATTTTGCCATAATAGTCAATGCTGTTTTCGCTATGAGGTTTTGCAGGTGCAACCCGCACATTGGCAGGGTATAGTTCTTTATCAATAAACCAAATTCCGCCAATGGTTACCGGCTTAATGCCTCCTCTTCGTATTCGTTTATATACGGCTTCCGTTTGGGTGCCTCTCAGGGCTGCGTAATTAGCTACTGAAATTAGATTAGATAGTTGCATTTTATTCTACTCTTCTTCGTGCGCTCATGCTCAGTCCGAAAACTAAAAACTAGGGTATCCATTTCTGATTGGAAACCATCAATGCTTCCTGAACCGTTACGCGCTTTCCATTATTGTATGCAGTAACAAAAGGGTTGTCAATGCCTTTTGATTTCAGGTTTTCGCGGTAATCACGGGCTTCCTGATACTTGGTGTATTTGCCAACGATGTATTTTCTCCATCCTTCGTGTAACTCCATCTTCACTTTATTGCTAATACTGTATTTGCTTTCAAAGTAAGCAGTTCCTCTTTGCATTTTTGACAGGGCGCATATCTGTACTTTGTAAGAAACACTCTTTTCGGGAGAAGGAACAATTGGTTCAACATTGGCTGTTGTAGGTTGTTTTGTTGTAGTGGTGTTCTCCGTGTTCTCTGCCTTTTCAATCTTCTCAGTCGTCTCAGTCGTCTGAGGAATGGAGGTGGTAATCGTTGTTGTGTTTACAGGGGGGATATTTGCTAAAGTGCTTTTTTGGTTTATAGAAATTTCAGATGCCGGTATTATCTCTTTCTTTGGATCATTATTATCTACATAGGAAAATGACCCTGTGATTGACATATTTCCTGTAACATTATCGGCCACAGAAACACGATAAGAAATTTTTACGTCCTCATCTGCCGGAAGATTATCCCAGATGATTTTCACTTTCTGATCGATGAAAGAAAAGGTTCCTCCTTTATTGTCGAGCGACATGGCGGTTAATCCTGCAGGCAGGACTTCCTGTATTCTGGCGAATCCTTTCATTCCATCTTTTTTCACATTTATCTCAACGGTAAACTCAGCGCCTGCTTCAGGACTTCCTACAATTGTTCTTGATGCACTTATAATAGGAATGTTTTTCTCTTCTACCGGTACAATTTTCGTGGCAGTAGGGGTTCCCGTCTGAGTAGAGATTGCGGTGGCGGTTGTTTCGGGAGTAGCAGTGGGTGTTATAGGCTCTGCCGGAGTAACATTAGTTGCTGTGGCAGTTGATTCTGCGGGTGCAGGTGTTGTTTGAGTAATAGTAGGTGCTACAGGTTCTTTTGGAACAGCGGTGGCAGTGGCAGTTGATTCTGCCGGTGCAGGTGTTGTTTGAGTGACAACAGGTGCTACAGGTTCTTTTGGAACATTAGCAACAGCGGCAGTTGATTCTGCCGGTGCAGGTGTTGTTTGAGTGACAACAGGTGCTACAGGTTCTTTTGGAACATTAGCAACAGCGGCAGTTGTTTCTGCCGGAGCCGTTGTTGCGGTTGTTACCGGTGGGGCAGCGGTTGCTGTGGTTTCTGCCTGAGCAGTAGTTGTGGTAGTTGCTATTGGTTGAGCAGCATTGGCTGTTGCAGGGTTTAAGTTACGTGCCCTATCAAGATATACCTTAATACTGTCTCCCACATCCGGCTTTAGTTTGTATGCTTTTGATAGTGGATCAAGCGCTTTATCTTTCGAATCAGAATTTAAATAGCAAACCCCTATTTTGTAATTTAGCAAAGCATTGTTCGGATTAAATATGTTTGCTTTCAGATAGAATGGGAGTGCAGAACTGTAAAGATTCAACCCATTTTTTTGTGATTTATCAAAAAAGTCATCCCCCTCCTCAATGTTTCTTTTTGCTTCTTTAAGTCCATCTTTATCGTTCGGAAAGTTCTCTTCGGAAAATTCCATAGTTTCTTCTGCTTCAATACGAATGATAAAAGGCGGCACTTCTAAGGTTTGTTTTTGGTTGTCGAGCACATAAGAGAATCTGCCTCCAAGGGAAACTTGCCAGTTGGCCATAGAAGCCCCCACTTTTAATTTATAAGAGATTGTAAATTCTTCTTCATCAGGAAGAGATATCCAAGTGCATTTTACAACATTATCCTGCGGGAGATATTTGAATTCTCCTCCTTTCGTCTCAATGGCAGTTCCTTCGCCAATGCCAATTGGGATTTCTTGTTTAAAATGCCCCACTCCTGCAATAGACCCTTTGCTAAAAGTAACGTTCACGGTAAACTCTTCACCCGGCTTTACTTTTGCAGGTGCAGATATTTTTACGTTTACATCCCCTGCAAAGAACAAGCGCACTACTATTAGTGCGATCATATTCATTAAAATGATGATGTATTTGATCATAGTGTTTTTGGGGTTTACAGCTTACGGTCTATAGTTTACTGTTGTTGAACCGTAAACTGTAGACTATAAACTAAAAACTCTTTTTGATGTTGCAAGCAAAACTATCTCAAATACAAGGAGATAAAAAACGAGTGCATTTCAACTTACAAACACGCTTTTGTTAATAAGGGTTGTTGTGAAAGACATGATTGATCGGAGAGGGTAGGAGGAAATACGAGATGTGAAAAGCAGAGGTATATAAAAAGGTGCCTTTTAGAAACCATAAAAAAAGGAACCCTCCTTTTATGGAAGATTCCTTTTGAAGAATTTCTAAAGAGAAGATTTTTTTCGTTCTCTTGAGTGCTTTTTAATAGACTAACGCTTTTCTTGGTTTTAACTTAGCAGCTGTTTTGAGTGTTTCTCCATTGTATTTAATGTATGCACTCAAAGGCGAATTCAATGCAGGGAACTCTCCTTTTAATGTATTGGTAGGTTCATCGCCTTCAAAAGCAAGGTAACCATATCTGCTGTAATGGGGCAGCTTGCGGTTTAAACCTGCAACGGCTTTAGGATTATTGCTTCCTATAAATCCTGCAGCATAAGTATCGTTAGCCGGATTGCGGAAGGCATATACCAAAGATCCTTCTTTTGTTGCTTTCTCTATCAGATCGTTAGTCTCTTTAGGGAAAGCATTATTATAGGAAGCAAGCACCGATAACTTTTTTGTGAACTCATTATCAAAGCCAATGATCCATACAGCTTTGTCTGTGGGGAGTTCTTTTACTTCGTTATCAAAAACAATAGCCATGTTATTTCCCTGAACCTTTTGTGATTCTTTCCATGCATTTGCCAGTTCGGTATATTCTTTAAGGTAAGGACTTGCTTTCGGCAAGATCATCATGCTTTCTTTCGATCCCAATACCTGCGATATGGTTGGAGCAATTTCGTTGCGATCCAATCTTCTGAACACATCAAACTGAGGATCTACATCTACTCTTATCGGACGTTTATCAAATACGAAAGAATATGTTTTTTCTCTTTCTGTTGATTGGATAGTTCTCATCTCAACCGCTTCTGCGCCTTCCAGATAAA
Organism: Bacteroidota bacterium; assembly: GCA_016213435.1. Taxonomy (GTDB): domain Bacteria; phylum Bacteroidota; class Bacteroidia; order Palsa-948; family Palsa-948; genus Palsa-948. Next base: position 3,367 of record JACRAL010000158.1, on the reverse strand, counting down.
TAGCAACAGGCATAGTGATGTCAAACGCATCTTCTTTCTGCACTTGCGATACTTTAAAGGATAATTCATACTGCGCGTCCTTTGCTTTTGCTTCTACATTGCTGAGGGTTAAAGTGGGCGCACCTTTTCTTAATAACCATTGATCAAAATAAGCTTTCAAATTTTTTCCGCTCACGGCTTCAAAGCTTTTCTCTATTTCATTGAAAGAAGTTTCTTTGAATTTATTGTCCTGATAGAACTTGGAATATGCTTTTGTAAATGTTTCGTCTCCCAGTTGCATGCGGAGCATGTGGTTGATCATTGCTACTTTTCCGTATCCAATGGCTTCTTCAGCCGAATTGTGTCTTGATACAAATTTCACTACAGGGAAATCATTGGTTTCATTTACATAGTTTGTGAATTTCTGCAGCATATCTCTTCGGTATTCGGGTCCTTGTCCCATTTGTTCTTTCATTAAATGGTCAGCCATATAAGCTGTTAATCCCTCGCACCAGTTTCCTTTTGTTGCATCCACATACACGCTGTTTCCCCACCAGTTGTGCAGCAGTTCATGCGGATAGGAAGTGTTGATGATGAAAGGAAAGCGAATGATTTGTTCTCCGAGAAGTGTAAACGAAGGCATTCCGTAACCTGTTTCCCAAAAGTTTTCTACCAATGCAAATTTGGTGTAAGGATATGTTCCAACCAGTTTTACATACATGCCCATGTACTTTATTGTTGCATCAAGATATTTAGTCGCCATTGCTGAATCGGGAGTTCGCAAGAATGCCTGAATGGCAATATCTCCGTCTTTCTTGTTGTATTCAGTCCATTTAGCGGCAATCAAATAAACCTCATCCGCTGGATTTGATGATTCGTAGCGAATAACTCTTTTTCCTTTTGTGATCTCGTTTTTAGTTCTTGTGCCTTGCGAAACAACGCCCCAATCTGTCCCTATGGTGGTTGTTAAATTGAATGTGAAAAGCTGTGTGTCAAAATCAGGGATCCATTGTGTTGCATTTGCAAGATATACTCCTTTATCGGAGATAATACCTGATGTTTCGCTGAAACCGCGGGCATATTCTACTGCTCCCATTTTTATTTCTTGCGAAACTTTTCCGCTGTACTGTAAAGAAATGGTTTGTTCCAGTTTGGAGGGTTTGGCAGCTTTCAGTATATATCTTTTTGAAACAACTGCGGTGGAATCCAGAGCTTCTTCTTTTAATGTTATTTCCGAAAGTTTATATGCCGGATTGAGCGATTTTACCTGTAGGTTTCCGTTGAGATAAAAACTCAAGGTGTCATGCTTGGTAAAATAGTCGGCAGGGATGGTAATGTTGTCTGTTACACTGATTGATTTTGCTTCAATGTTTACATCTGCATTCAGTTCATGATGAGTAATGGATTGAGAATAACCACTCGTCCATCCTGCTATGGCAGAGAGTAGAAGTGTTGCGTGAATTTTCATAGTTGTGTGTGTTTTTGGTTTATTATTGATAAGTTTTTAAATAATGATTGCTTTGATTTAAATGCTCATCTAAGACGAAACTAAAACGGTATAACAAAAAACTGTCCAAAGAAATTCTTTGGACAGCCATAAAGTAAATCAAAAAAATGATATGATGTGAACAAAATAAAAGAAATATTTCACCCTCTGTGATGAAATGATTTTACCGTTTACTGATTGCCCATAATCCGCAGAAGGTGAGGAGTCCGTTTATGATGAGCAATTCGTTTCCAAAGAGGTAGCCGTTAAATAATTCTTTTGAGTGTACATCCAGAAAATAACAAATAACAGGTGCAAGCAGGCACACGGCTGGAACAAGTTTATCATGCACGTTTCTTTTTGTAAGTATTCCGAAGAAAAACAATCCGAGCAGAGGTCCGTAGGTGTAATTGGCAACTTTAAACAATTGTCGTATCACGGCTTCGTCATTGATGATTCGGAAAACAACAATGACTAAAAGTAAAATAACTGCAAAGCCGATGTGGACGATCTTGCGCAAGCGAATTCGAGCCCCCTCTAACTCCCCCGAATGGGGAGAATCTGAGTGCAGGGATTCCCCCCTTCGGGGGGAGGGGGGGCTTTCAAAGTTTAAAAAATCTATGCAGAAAGATGCTGTTAAAGCTGTAAGTGCGCCATCGGCACTTGGATAAGCGGCAGAGATAAGTCCGATGATAAAAAACAATGCCGACAAAGTTCCGAGATGCTGAAGTGCAATGGTAGGGAAGAGGTCGTCTGTGGTGCGAACGGGCAAAGGAATGTTTTTTGCCGTTGTATAAATATAGAGCAATGCACCAAGACAGAGAAAGATAAAATTTACCAGCACGAGTACAAAGCTGAATGTGAGTACGTTCTTCTTTGCTTCGCCAATGTTCTTGCAGGAAATATTCTTCTGCATCATCTCCTGATCAAGCCCTGTCATGGCAATGGCGATGAACATTCCGCCAAAGAAATGTTTCGGCAAGAAAGTTTTCATTTGCCAGTCGCTTACAATTATTTTGGAGTAAGTGGAATCTTTTACCGCAGCAATCATATCTCCAAACCCGAAATCTAATTGTTTGCAGATGAGCACAAGAGAAAGCACGAGTGAAAGCAGCATAAAAGTAGTTTGCAGAGAATCCGTCCACACAATTGTTTTTACTCCTCCTTTTAAGGTATAAGCTATAATAAGGATAATGAATATGCTTGTGGTTACAGCAAACGAAACTCCCCATGCATCAAATACAAATATTTGCAGCACATTCACTACAATAAATAATCGGAATGATGCTCCAATCACTCTCGAAAGAATAAAAAAGAACGCACCTGTTTTATAGGAATAAATGCCGAGCCTGTTCTTGAGGTAAGAATAAATGGAAGTGAGGTTGAGCCGGTAGTAGAGTGGGAGCAGAACAAAAGCAATTATAAAATAACCGAGCAGGTAACCCAGTACCATCTGAAAATAGGAGAAGGCGCCTTTGCTTACATCACCCGGCACGCTCATAAAGGTTACTCCACTCAGCGAAGCGCCAATCATGCCGTATGCCACCACGTACCAGCGCGAACTCCGGTTGCCGATGAAAAAACTTTTATTGTCGGCATTCTTCGCAGTAACGAATGTGATGGCAAATAACACCAGCGTGTAAATGGCAACACAGGTTAGAATAAGTACAGGACTCATGGATGCAAAGAAAGGGTTAATGTCTAACGGCTAATGTCTAATGGCTGATGTTGTTTGAACAGAGTTGTTCACAAAAGATTTTTCCCAGGTTTTACGCATTAAATTAACAGTCTATAGTTCATTGAAATATGCAGGATGTGTTTGTGTGTGGTTAATAGTTTTGTTGATTGGCAGAAAAATGCAAATCAACAACTACTTTAAAAGCATTGAAGATCCACGTATTG
>JACRAL010000157.1 GCA_016213435.1 Bacteroidota bacterium | reverse complement strand
TTAAGATGTTCAGGCGAATTAATCAAACCGCCTTGTGGTGCAAATCCTTCACGGAAATGTACTGAGCGACAAGGTCAAGGGCGCTGCTGTCAGTTGTACGACAAGCAGAATGCTATGGTGAGAACAAAGAAGGTGAACGCACACTAATGCCTCTATTGTTGTTGCGCCTACTGCTGCAGGAACTTATTCTTATGCTGTAACCACTACAGTTAGTAGTACGTGTCAACTTCAGTCAGATACTTTTATTACTGTTAATCCGCTTCCTGTTGTGCTGGCTTCTCCTGATGTTACCATTTGTCCTACACAGTCTACTACATTAAATGCGTCTGGAGCATCAAGCTATGTGTGGAGTCCGGCAGCTTCACTGAATAATGCTAGCATATCTAATCCTATTGCCACTCCGGGTATCATAACTTCTTATAGTGTGATTGGTACGGATGGAAATGGTTGTACGCAAGTAGATACAGTAATGATAGCGCTATTTGAAGAACCTCAAGCAACAGTTGCGGCAAGCAGCATTGCTATTATGCAAGGGCAAAGTGATACACTAACTGCTTCCGGAGAAGGAACCTATTTGTGGAGTACTGGAGAAACAGATACGGTAATCATAGTATACCCTGTAGTGACAACAGAATATTGTATGACAGTAACCAATGCAAATAATTGCAGGAGTGCAGATTGTGTAATAATTACGGTAGCAGATTCGTGTTTTGTTTTTGCAGTTGAAGATATTTATCTGCCCAATGCTTTTTCACCCAATGGAGATGGGGAAAATGATGTGTTTGAAATTTATTTTGATAATATCAGGTGCATAAAAACTTTTCAGTTTTCAATCTACGACCGATGGGGAGAAAAAGTATTTAATGCCATTGATCCGAGTTTTCAGTGGGATGGAGATTATAAAGATTATTTGGAAAACACGGCAGTATTTGTTTATTACCTGAAAGCTACTTTTCTCACAGGAGATGAAATAACCAAGCAAGGTAATGTGAGTTTGATAAGATGATAAATAGATACTATACCCTGTTCAGAAAATCAGCAAGTTTTCTTACCGCAATCGCCCGATGGCTGATCGTATTCTTTTCTTCAAGAGACATCTCTGCAAATGATCTCATCCACCTCACCCCCAACCCCTCTCCCGCAGGAGAGGGGGGCAATGGTTGAGGTATAAAAATAGGATCGTATCCAAATCCTTTTTCGCCATGTTTATCTTCTGCTATTATTCCATCTACTATTCCCTCAAACAAATATTCTTTATGGCCGATGATTAAGGATATTATAGTTCTAAACCTTGCTTTTCTGTTTTTTATATTCTTCATCTCCTGTAGAACTTTTTGAATATTCTTGTCAGAATCTTTTTTTTCACCCGCATATCTGGCGGATAATACACCCGGTTTTCCATTCAGCGCCTCAATTTCCAATCCGGTATCATCGGCAAAGCAATCAGTTCCGAATTTTTTGTGAACGTAATTTGTTTTCTGACTTGCGTTTTCTTCAAGTGTGTTTCCGGTTTCCGGAAGTTCTTCATTGCAATGGATGTCACCCAAACTCAATAAATGAATTTTAGTTTGAAGAAGCTGTTGAACTTCTTCGATTTTGTGTTTGTTGTTGGTTGCGAATACTAAGTTCATCTCAGGATTTATAGTTAAATTTGCATGAAAGTTTTATGTGAATTATTCTAAGCTTTCCATTGTATAGCCTTTCAATTAAGAGTTTTTGTTAGACGATACCTCTTTTAATTGAACAAAGCTATATATTTAAGTAGCTTGAGATAACTACAACTGATGAGAAAAAGATATTAAAAACGATTTTTATGATTCCAAAGCTCTCAATCATAACAGTGAATCTTAATAATGTCGATGGTTTGCTAAAAACTATTGAAAGCGTAGTGGAGCAAACTTTTTCTGATTATGAATACATTGTAATCGATGGAGGAAGCATCGATGGAAGTGTTGAGAGCATTAAAAAATATGCGGATAAAATACGATATTGGGTAAGTGAACCGGATAAGGGGATTTATAACGCTATGAACAAAGGCATTAAGCAAGCAAAAGGAGAGTATTGCTTGTTTTTAAATTCGGGAGACTGGTTGTTTGAGAAAGACACTTTGAGCAATGTGTTTAAAAAATTTCCTGATCAAGATATTGTTTACGGAAATTTGCAAACACCAAAGGGAACATGGACTTACCCTCAGAAACTTACCTTTTCTGTTTTCTTTTTTAGCAGCATTGCACATCCGGCAACATTTATACGAAAATCTCTTTTTGATACTTACGGATACTATAATGAAAATTATACTATTGCATCTGACTGGGAGTTTTTTATCATTGCTTTGGTGAAAAACAATTGCAGCTATAAACATATTGATAACACAATCAGTTGTTTTGAATTTGGCGGTATGAGTACAGATGAAAAATATACAGTGATTCGATTAAAAGAATGTGAAGATATTTTGCGAAAGTTATTTCCACTGATGTATGATGATTATATTGAGCTGCAAGCAAAACGAGAAGAACTTGAGTTTTATTTAAACTCAAAGTTGATGCAAACGGTGAAAAAAATTCAACAAGGAAAATTGTATAAAATGATACGAGGAATAAATTAATTTTTTTCTGTTCTGATTTGAATCTAACGATCATGATTTATGTGCGGAATAGCGGGCATATATAAATTTAATAGCACTTCTGTAACTCAATACGAGTTGAAGAAAATGACTGACGTCATTACTCATCGCGGTCCGGATGGAGAAGGTCATTGGGTAAATAGCGTTGGCAATGTCGGCTTTGGTCACAGGCGATTATCCATCATTGATCTTTCTGAAAATGCCAAGCAGCCAATGCATTATGCAAATGGCAGGTACACCATCACCTATAATGGAGAGATATATAATTATGTTGAACTAAAGGAAGAGTTAGTAAGAAAAGGGTATGATTTTAAATCTAATTCTGACACAGAAGTATTGTTGGCCTTGTATCATCTTAAAAAGGAAAATTGTTTGAGTGATTTAGATGGCATGTTTGCTTTTGCTATTTGGGATGAGCATGAAAAAACATTGTTTTGCGCCAGAGATAGATTTGGTGAAAAACCATTTCACTATTATCATGACGAAGCGCGTTTTGTGTTTGGCTCAGAAATAAAACAGTTTTGGGAAACAGACATTGAAAAAAGAGTAGATCAGGAGAAATTGCTTCAGTATGCCCAAACAGGCATAATAGATGATCCGAAGAATATTACAGCAACGTATTTCAAAAACATTAAACAATTAGATTCCGCACATTATTTATTAATTGATTCCAATAAACAATTAACTGTTAAGCAATATTGGGATATTAATTTAAATGTTCCGAAATTCAAGGGAACAATAGATCAGGCTGCTGAAAAATTCCTTCAGCTGTTTACCGAATCCATACGTTTGCGTTTGCGTTCTGATGTTCCTGTCGGTTCAAGTTTGTCTGGCGGTTTGGATTCTTCCAGCATTGTCTTGTTGATCGATGCTTTAAAAGGAAAAGAATTAAAACAACACACCTTCTCGGCTCGGTTCAAAGATTTTGCAAAAGATGAAGGCGTGCATATTGAAGCTGTTGTAAAAGCGTGCAAGAACCTTGAAGTGCATTATACATGGCCTGATAAAGAGTACTTTGAAAAAGTTTTTGATAAAGTAACTTATTATCAAGATGAACCTTATGGTTCTGCCAGTATGGTTGCGCAATATGCCGTGATGGAACTGGCGAAACAAAACAATGTTACTGTTTTACTTGACGGACAGGGCGCAGACGAACAACTGGGCGGATATTTTTTCTTTTACCATACATATTTACATCAGCTATTCTATTCCAATAGTTCATTGTACGATTCTGAATATGCTGCTTATACAAAATTGCATCAACAGTCTACGCCTTATTGCTCTGTCACGGACAGTGAAACCTTACGTATGAAATTTGGACGTTACAGACGCAGGATATTGAAAGGGGAAATGCCCTATAAGAATCAATTGAATATTAATTTTAAAAACAGCACCACCCAAACCGGATTAAAGGAATTATTGCGTTATGGTGATCGTAATTCTATGGCTCATTCAGTAGAAGTGAGGTTGCCTTTTTTAAGTCACAAACTGGTGGAGTTTATTTTTTCCTTGCCTGAAGAATTTAAATTACATCAGGGCTGGACCAAGTTTGTATTGAGAAAGGCAATGGATGGCATTTTACCCAAATCAATTTGTTGGAGAGTGGATAAAATAGGGTATGAGCCGCCTCAAAAAAACTGGATACAATCAGAAAAGTTTTCTGTTGAAATTGAACGGGCTTCTAAAATATTAAACATGCCAAGAATGAATGAGGTAGACGCAAAAAATGTATTTACCAAGGAATGGCGATTATTGATGGCTTCAAAATTCATATAATCAATTCTGATGAACTCATTGGTCTCTATAATTATCCCTGCTTATAATTCATCTAAGTATCTGTCAGAAACATTAGAGAATGTTTTATCTCAGACATATGACAATTTTGAATGTCTTATTATTGATGACGGCTCTACAGATGATACAGGAGCAATTGCTAAAAGTTATGTGGAGAAAGATAGTCGTATGCGTTACTACTATCAGGAAAATGCAGGGTCAGCTGCTGCAAGAAATACCGGTCTTAAATTTTCAACAGGTGAATTTATTCAGTTTTTAGATGCAGATGATTTAATTCATCCGGAAAAATTAAAAATTCAAATGAATTATCTGATGATGAATCAATTAGTGGATATTGTTTTCGGTCAGGTGATTTTTTTTAATAAATCGGGAAATGTAAATTTCAATTCAGTCATTGATTATAAAAATAATCTAACCAAAAGAGTGAATGGAAAAAACCACGATGTTTTGAAGTATTTAATACAAGACAATATTATGCCAGTGCATTCTGCGCTCTTGCGAAGAAAAGTTGTAGGAGTAATTGGAATATTTGATGTAAATTTAAAATCATGTGAAGATTATGATTTCTGGTTTCGGGCAGCATTATCTGATTGCTATTTTAGTTATGATAACGATCCGAAGTCTACTTGTTATTATAGAAGACATAATGATAATAAATCTTCAAGCTCATCCAGATTGAGTTACTATCGTACTCTGGTAATTCAAAAACAATTGGATAAGATTAATAAAAACTATCATAATATTTATTCTGTTCTATTTAACGTATTTCTCTTGAATCATAAAAAATATCTTTTTGGAAAAAACGAGAAATATTTTACAGATGTTGTATATACATTTGATTTAGCGCTCAAACACAGAAGCATTCGGCTTTTATTCATAAATATGCAATACTTGATAATGCCAAATCGAATTTGGAATTTACTATATTGGAATGGAGGGTTGATGCAATATTTAAAAATAAAAATTAAAAATGTTTGATTTTTCAATAATTATTCGCACATATAATCCTGAGATCAGGATTATAAAACGATGCTTGCAAGCCGTTCAGAAACTTGATTTAACAGGAATTAATTGCGAAGTAATTATTATTGAAAATAATAACACTATAGCATGGAAGGATCACGAAGATATTGTAGGAATAATAAGTGGAATTAGTAATCTGAAAATAATTTTAGAGCCAAAACCCGGTTCAAGCAATGCGGGTATTGCTGGTGTAAAAATTTCTAATGCGCCATGGCTAGTTTTTTTTGATCAAGATAATGAATCATATCCTGACTATTTGGTCAATTTATCTTCTGTTGTTGCTAAATATCCCAACGTTGGAATTTGGGGACCAGGTCAGGTTTATGTTGATTTTATTGATGAAACTACCGATTGGATTGATAAAAATTGCAGGGCCACCTTCCAGGAAAAGAAATTTGATCGCATGGAGTTTGCTCTTCAGGAAGAATGGAATAGGTGTTACCCACCCGGTTCCGGTATCTGTGTTAGGAAAGAAGTTTTTGTCAAATACATAGAATTATATCGGTTACATAATTTTCAAACAATTGCCAGAGCCGGAAATAGTTTAATGGGCGCTGAAGACAATCAGGTTATTTATACTGCTATATTGATGGGATTTGCAGTGGGTGTTTGTCCTGAATTAAAATTAAATCATTTGATTCCTGCAGAAAAATCGAACTATACATATGTTAAAAAGTTAAGATTTTTTACAAGGTATTCCGTTCCATTGGCTGAAGTAGAATTTCATCCTCAGGTATTAAAAAAATACGAGAATAAGCAGACGAGTCAATTTTCTCTTTTTATTCTTTTAAATAAATATTTAATAAAGGGTGTTTTAAGCAGAAAGGTAAAAGAATCTATTATCGACTGCCTTTTAGTATGCGGAAATTATACCGGTATAAATTTAGTTTTGAAAAAGAAAAATCCGGGTTGGCTTAAATTATTTTTGCGTATGAATGGTGTTGAAATCAAATGAAAAATAACCCCTTCTTTTCGGTAATTCTGCCAACATATAACCGGTCTGGTTTTATTGGAAAGGCGATTGACAGCGTTTTAACCCAGATATTTACAGATTTTGAATTAATTATTATAGATGATGGTTCCACGGATAATACAAAGGAGGTTGTATCATCTTTTAGTGATGAAAGAATTTCATATTATTATCAGAAAAATCAAGAACGTTCCGTTTCCCGTAATAATGGAATTCAAAAAGCCCAGGGTACATACATTTGTTTCTTGGACAGTGATGATTATTTTTTGCCAAGCCACCTGTCAGTTCTGTATGCAAACATTGAGAAAAATAATTTCACTATTGCGCTGTTCCACACGTATCAGCAATATGTTAGGAATGGCAGAGTGGAGGATATGATTTGTTATGACAATTATATAAATCATGATCTATTAGAAACAGATTGTCGTTTAATAAATAATGTATGGCTTTTTTCCCCTTCGATACAGACTACTGCAATTCATAAGAATATTTGCTCAAATATTTTATTTGATTCGTATCCTATTCCTTTTGAATGTTATGAGTTCATGGGTCGTGTTGCTGCGTTTTATAATGTAGTTAAAATACCAGAGAAAACTGTTCTTATGCAACTCCATGAAAATAACAGCACGGTATATGATGTGAGATTTCTTGAAAGTTCGAAAACTGCATTTGAGTATATTCTTTCGAGTTCGATATACAGCAATATAAAAAACCACTTTTCTGTGAAAGAAAAATTTTATTCTATTTATATTGGTTTGGCAGATTGCTATTCTCGTTCAGGAAATAAAATTGTCGCTTCAAAGTATTTACTTAAAGGGCTGTTGTATAAAACTAATTTCAAAAACATAAGGCAATTATTGGGAATTGCAAGAAATGTCTTTTTATTTAAATGAGTTTATGTGATATTCCTGTAAATTTGACGAGACTACTACATTTGTAAAAAAGAGGTTTAAAAACAAAATGACCATCTCAATTTTTTTTAAAAAGGTAATCAGAAGGCTTGTTTATTATTATCTGAATATTGCCTCGTTTGAATTTTGGCAGAAGAACGGATATCACGTTTTGCTGAATTATTACTATTCCCCAATACCAGATACGACCTTATTCTCCGATGATTTTTTTGCCAAAGAAAGTCAGCTCATTGGTTTTGATTTAAACGAAGCAAAACAGTTAGAGTTATTAAAAAAGTTTGTAGGAAAGTATCGCACAGAATACGATCGATTTCCTGTAAAGCCTGCAAATTATTATGATTTTTTTACTATTCAAACATCTTACCGATGCGTGGATGCGCAAATGTTGTATTGTTTTGTCAGAGAGTTAAAGCCAAAAAAAATAATTGAAATAGGATCGGGTTATAGCACCATGTTAACTGCCCAAGCTCTCAGAAAAAATAAAACTGAAAATGCCGAATGCATTTGTGATTTTGCTGCAATCGAACCTTACCCAAATGTAAATATTAAGAAAGGATTTGAAGGGCTTTCTCGTTTAATTTCCTTGCCGGTAGAAAAAGTACCTTATGTCGAATTTGAAGAGTTAAATGAAAATGATATTTTGTTTATAGATTCTTCACATACCGTTAGAGCCGGTGGTGATGTGGTGTATGAAGTTTTGGAATTATTGCCGCGTTTGAAAAAAGGTGTTTATATACATATTCATGATATCTTTTTTCCTTTCCAGTATCCTAAAGTATTTTTTGATGATAAGCGCTTTTGGGCAGAACAATATTTAGTGCAGGCGTTTCTCATCAATAATGATGCTTTTGAAATAAGCTGGACATCTCATTACATGCATCGAAAACATACTGACCTGCTTAAGTCGTCTATGAATTATTATGAACCTGGAATGTTATTTGTTAGTAGTTTGTGGTTGAAAAAAATCAAGTAAGTATGCATGTATTAGTAATCCCCTCCTGGTATAAAAATCCTGAAAATCCAATGGTGGGTACTTTTTTTGAAGAACAGGCTCGCGGCTTAATGAAAAAAGGATGTAAAGTTGGTATATTTCATGTGGGCTTCAAATCTTTTTCATATAAAGGACCACTCTTGAAGGAAAAGTATATTGATAATAGTTTGCTTACCTATTATTTCAATTACAAAGGAAGAGTGCCCAAATTGTCGAGATTAAATTACTGGTCTATCAGTAGAAAGGCGTATAAGGACTTTAAGAATTATGTAAAAGAAAATGGCAAACCTGATATCATACATGCGCACTCTGTTTTTTGGGGTGGCATTATAGCACGTTATATAAGTAAAAAAACAGCCATACCTTATGTAATGACAGAGCATTTGACTAATTTTATTTCCGGTGGCATTACTGAAAAAGCTGACTTGTATTTTGCCAGACAGGTGTTTAATCAATCTGCTATAAATATTGCTGTCAGTACTACTTTTAAAAAAGACCTCTGTGATAAATTAGAAATAGATAAAAATAAATTCGTTGTTATTAATAATATGGTAGCTCCTATTTTTTTTGATGATTTCAAAGAGAAGAAAATAAACAGCAATGAGGGTATGATCTTTTTTACAAACTCTTTTATAGATGAAAGAAAAAACCATAAAATGCTGATAGAGGCATTTGCTGATTTTTTGAAGTCATATCCAGATTCAAAATTAATGATTGGAGGGAATCCCATAGGAAAAGAAAATGAAATACTGAAAAAAAGTTTGATTAAACTTTGTAAAGATCTTAAAATAGAGGATAATGTAATTTTTTTAGGGAGTACTACTCGTCAAGAGGTTAAAACACAGTTGACTAACTGTCATGTGTTTTTATTGACAAGTAAATTTGAAACTTTTGGAGTGGTACTAATAGAAGCATTAGCTGCCGGCCGGCCGGTGATATCCACAAATTCAAAAGGTCCTACGGATATTATAACTAAACAAAATGGACTTTTGATCAATAGCTGGCAGCCAACTCATTTTGCCGAGGGAATGAAAAATTTAATTGCAGCATATAATTCCTATAGCCAAGTTGAAATAAGCAGTGATTGCAGAACTAGGTTTGGTGAGGATCATATTGTTGGTCAGATAATAAACATATATAGCAAAGTGTTAGATCAAAAAAACTGCAATAAAGTAGGCCGTGAATTTATTATTGGTTAAAATATGAGGTTGAGGTTAATAAAGAAAATATTAAGGTTTTATGTTTATCCTCAATACGTGTTTGCAAAACGTATCGCAAATGAATGCAATAAAAATAGAGATAAAAAAATATTGTTAATTGATGCGCCATGCGGTAATGGGGAAACCGCCTATTATTTAGCAAAAAAAACAAATGCAATTGTTAAAGCATACGATATCTCTGAAGGGTCGATTTCTTTTGCGAAAACTAATTATCAAGTATCTAATCTGAGTTTTTATAAGAAAGACATACATGGTGTTGTAGAGGAGAACGATTCTATTGATGTTTTTTGTATCATTAATTCATTGTTTTTATTGCCACATCCCGAAGACTTATTAGTTAAGTTGAGAAGTAAATTAAAAAATGATGGTGAATTATATATAATTGTTCCTAATATTTCAGGTCAGAATTTTAAAAGGTTTCAAATAATTAATTCCTCTGTAAATTCTTTTCTGTTAAGGCCGGAAGAATTTAATTCGTATTTTCTGAAATTAGGATATAAGGTTTTATTTTTCAAACCAATAGCATACACTTCTTGGTTTGCGCGTAAGGATGCTATGCTTTTAAGAAGTGGATCCGGTGTGTACTTGAATAGTATAAGTTTTTTTAAAGAAAAATTAAATATTGGTCATGGAAATTATTTTTTAATAAAACTTATAAAAGATAATCAGGGCTAAAGTTCCTTACACATGAAGCTTTCTAAAAAGATATTACTGTCATTTGATTATGAGCCCTATTTGGGTGCAAAATCCGGAACGGCAGCAAGGTGCCTGCTTCAACCTACAAATGCTTTGCGAACAATATTAAATAAATACAATGCGCAATCAGTATTTTTTGTCGATATATTGTATCTTTTAAATTTAAAAAAATACTCCGAATCAAATAATGATATTACTGCAATAATAGATCAATTAAAAACTTTATATGCAGAAGGTCGTTATATATTTCCTCATATACACCCGCATTGGATAGATGCAGTTTATTTAGAGGATAAAAAAGAATTCTCATTAAATGATCTTTCGCATTACTCATTGAATAAACTTAAAAAAGATAAAATAAATAGTTTGTTTGCTGAGTCAATTAAATTTTTGCAGGAGATTGGAATATCCTATACTAAATGGGGTTATAGGGCAGGAGGTTGGTGCATTCAGCCATTCAGTTTGATTAAAGATATTTTTATCGCTAAGGATGTTTATTTTGATTTTAGTGTTTTGCCCGGGTATAAGAATATTCATGTTGATCAGGCTTTTGACTATTCTATGGTAACATGGAATGCACCGTATTGGTTTTCTGATGCTGTTGAAACGCAAGATGTAAAAGGGGCATTTATCGAGTTTCCAATATATACAATAAAAATCTCACAGATAGCTGAAACTAAAGACAGATTTGTAAGAAAATATTTATGGAAAATTGGAGATAGGGGCTGGGGAGATGGCATTAGCGCAAAGACATCAGCTCATACTATTATATTTGATAAGGAGATGATGGCTATTGAGATATTGAATATATCTAAGTTGAGAGGGTATAAAGAATATGTTCAAAATGAAGAGTATATGCATTGGCTGTCGCATCCTAAAATGTTTACAAGGCACGGCTTGAAAATGTTTGACAGGTTTCTGAAATACGCGGAAAATAATTTTGATTTAATCTTTGATTTTCATGAAATGATTCCACCTCCTAAAAAATGAGAAGATGATTTTTATTACGCATAATGACTCACCTTCAGGAATCTATTATAGTCAGGTAACGGACGTTTGCAATTTTTTGAATAAAAAATTAAACGCACGTATCCGCCTTGTCTCATTAATTTCTGTCAGAAATTATTTGCATAACAGAAGAAGCATAAAGTTGCATTGTCCGGGTGCAATTGTAATCCCTATGGTTCCGTGTGTAAGAAATTGGAGTTGGAATTTTATTCCTCTTTTATTTCTTTTTCTTTTTCTTGATTCAAAAAAGGTGATTGCTCGAGGACCTTTTGCTGCATCAATGGCATTGTGGCTGAAAAAAATTGGAATAATTAAATGGGTTTGTTTTGATGCACGCGGAGGGTCTGTTGCTGAGTTTAGTGAATATAATGTAGTTGGAAACAGCAGCATTAAGAGAGATATTTTTAAAATTGAAAGCAATGCTGTTTTAAATTCTGATTTCAGAGTTTCAGTTTCAAATGCACTGGTCAACTACTGGAAAGAAAAATTTTCATATTCTGAAGCAAAGCATATTGTTATTCCATGTTTACTTCATTCTGAGTTTTTTAATCTTCTTCCCAATGAAAAAGATATTCGAGAGAACAGAAAAGCACTTGGATTTTCAGATGAAGACATTGTGCTGGTTTATTCAGGTTCTTTGGCGGGCTGGCAGTCCATGAAATTAGTAGATGATTTTTTATCTACCCTCTTTAAGCGTAACTCCAATATTAAGTTTTTGTTTCTTGCAAAAGAAGTACCCCGACAAATGAAAATACTTGCTGAGTTTGGGGATAGAATTGTTTGCAAATGGCTTCCTGAAGATAAAGTATCATCTGCGCTTTCCTCTTGTGATTATGGGATTCTTATCAGAGAAAAATCAATAACAAATCAAGTAGCGTCCCCTGTTAAGTTTGCCGAATATCTTGCTTGTGGATTAAAGATTTTGATTTCAGAATATCTTGGCGATTACACTGAATTTGTAATGAAGAATAATTGTGGTCACGTTGTTTTAGATGAAAAACAATCCTTACATCTTTCCAAGTTAACTATAGATGAGAAGATTTACCTTCGTAATCATGCAATGAATTATTTTTCAAAAGATGCTTTCATGGAGAGTTATAAGTTGTTAATTCAAAAATGATTGAAACAGATTCTTTACCATAGATATTTATGATATTGTTAAAAGAGAGGAGTGTTGGTCTTGATTTGGTTCGTTCCATTGCTATTCTTCTTGTGTTGTTTTCCCATTCTGTTATGCAAACCGTTTCCGGTGTGCCTATCGGCATGATTGGAGTTGAAATATTTTTTGTTCTCAGTGGGTTCTTGATCGGACAAATACTGGTGAAAGATTTTATGAATGGCATTACCTTAAAAGGGCTTTTTCGATTTTGGATCAGGAGATGGATGCGAACATTGCCAATATATTATATTATTATTTTATTGAAATTTATAATAATTGATTCTTCCTTAGGCGGTAAAATTTTTGTTTATTTTTTCTTTTTACAAAATAATTTTATCGGAATTGATTTTTACCCTGTATCGTGGAGTTTGGTAATAGAAGAATGGTTTTATCTGTTGTTGCCAATTGGGATTCTTATTTTTTTTAAAAAAGGAATTTCTGATAGGAAAGAGAAGTTCATTGTTTTTCTAGTAGCTTGTATAATAGTTATAAACATTGCAAGATTTTTATGGGTTCTCTATTCCAATCGCTCCTTTGGAGGAATTTTTGCTAACGTTCCTTTTCGTTTAGATTCATTATTGACAGGCGTTCTTGCAGCAGCAGTTAAAATTATTTTTCCATCGGTTTATAAAAACAGATGGCAGAATAAGTATACTTTAATGTCAGGATTATTTTTATTCATAATACTTGTTTCAGCGTTTGGATATTCCTGTATGCATTTGAATGTAAATAGTCTTTTATGGACTCGGACTGTTTGGTTCTTTCTGATAAGCTTTTCATTTGCATTAATGATACCGTACATAGATTATTCCTTTACCCGAAAAGTAAATTTTTTAACTAAAGCTATCACATGGGTGAGTTTAATCAGCTACAGTTTATATTTATTGCATCCATTCATTTATCAGTATGCTCCCAGAACAGGTAATCTTATTATCGACTTTATTATTGTACATACCCTGCTTTTTGTTGTGTGTACTTTGAGTTATAGGTATATAGAAAAACCTGTTATGAACTTACGTGAAAAAATAAAAATATGCGCATAGCGCTCTTGACAGATGGCCTTCACCCTTATGTGATAGGAGGAATGCAAAAGCATTCGTTCTATCTGGCTAAATATTTTGCAAAAAATAAAGTACACGTTGATTTGTATCACACCAACCAAAGCAAGTATGATATAACTAAGCTGGAGTTTTTTTCTGATGAAGAAAGGAAATACATTAATTCATTTGTGATTGATTTTCCTGATTTTGGAAAACTTCCGGGGCATTATATTAGAGAATCATTCGAATATTCCAGAAGAATTTTTGAATTATTCAGAAGTAATGCAAGAGTTGATTTTGTATATGCAAAAGGTTTTGCAGCATGGAAACTTATTGGAGAAAAGAAAAATGGATTTAAGTGTTCCCCCATAGGAGTGAAATTTCATGGCATGAATATGTATGATAAAGCATATTCTTTTAAGTCAAGGGTTGAACAATGGATGCTTCGTTCCCCTGCGAATTTTAACCTTACCCATGCCGATTATATCTTTTCTTATGGAGGAAAAGTAACGGACTTAATAGTGCAGAAGGCACATATCCCTCAAGAAAAAATCATAGAAATCCCCACAGGGATTGAACCAAGTTGGTTAAACGAATTCATACACGTTCCATCTGTGGTCCGAAATTTTATTTTTGTTGGACGATACGATAAGATTAAAGGGATAGAAGACTTAACTCAATCTATTAAACAATTGTCATCTGATAATTTTAAATTTCATTTTGTAGGACCTATTCCCGACATCGAAAAAATAAAATTAGAAAACGTTATATATCATGGCAGTATTTCCGATATTGAAAAAATGAAATCTATTTATAGAGATTCTGATGTGCTTGTGTGTCCCAGTTATTCTGAAGGGATGCCCAATGTCATTTTGGAAGCGATGGCGAGCGGACTTTCGGTAATAGCAACGGATGTGGGAGCAGTTAACTTAATGGTGTCAAAAGAAAACGGATGGCTTCTTAGCTCACCTGGATCAAAAGAGATTGCAGATGCAATTATGAAGGCCATAAATATTTCCGAAAATGAATTGATATCAATGAAAAAAAAATCTGTAACAATCGTTAAAGAAAAATATTTGTGGGATAAAATAATTTTGGATACGATAAATGCTATTGCAAAACGAATTTAAGTTATCGGGTTATTATTAATGTGTATTTTTGAATTCAGAGTTTATTAACATTAAACGACATGTCTGATTTCTTAATCTCAGTTGTAATTCCTGTTTATAGAGCGGAAAAAATGCTGGATGCACTGGTAAATGACCTCTCGACCGAACTTTTAAAGATTTCCCATAAGTTTGAAATTATTTTGGTGGAGGATGGAAGCCCCGATAATTCATGGCTGAAGATCAGGGAAAACTGTGAAAAACACACACGCATTAAAGGAATTAAGCTTAGCAGAAATTTTGGTCAGCATAATGCAATTACTGCCGGTTTGGAATATTCAAAAGGCGATTGGGTAGTTGTAATGGATTGCGATTTTCAGGATGATCCTAAGTACATACCTACGCTTTATAACGAAGCCCTGAAAGGATACGATATTGTTTTTGCAAAACGCACAGATCGAACCGATGGAGTAATAAAAAAACTTACTTCAAAAATGTTTTATAAAATATTCTCATACTTAACCAATTCTAACTTTGATGGCACCATTGCCAACTATGGAATTTATAGCAGAAAATCAACAAATGCAATTTTATCCATGAAAGAACCTTTTAAGGTTTTTAGTTTGATGGCAAGGTGGGTAGGTTTTAATACATATAGCGTGGAAATTCCTCATGGCACGCGTAAAGAAGGAGAATCTTCATATACCTATGCAAAACTTATTGCTTTTGCGTTTACTATTATTCTCACCTATTCTCAGAAACCATTAATAGTAACGATTAAAACCGGATTGCTTATGTCAGTAATATCATTGATTTTTGTTATATATAATGTAATCTACTGGTACTTTGGAAAAATTGGAATGATAGGTTATGCAAGTTTGATTGCCTCTATGTGGTTTATTGGAGGCATTATTATTTTTACATTAGGAATTTTAGGACTTTATTTGGGAAAAGCATTTGAAGGAATAAAAAACAGACCTGTTTTTATAATCGATAAGGTGCTTAACCAATGAACATCTGGCACACAGATTCCGACTTGTTTAAGAATACAGTTTACAGACCTTCCCTGTAAATAGGCAGGTTAATTCAATATTAAAACTCATGAAGATTAACGATTTGATAAGTAAATTAGATACAAAAAGATTTGGCTTTAAGGTCGCAAAGGTTAACCATTTTGACAAAAAATCTGAAAAGTTATTAATAGCACTTAAAAAGCAAGGCGTTAAGTTAATACTCAGCAAGGTAAATGCTGAAGACATTACATTAATAAATACACTTGAAGAACTTGGTTTTTGTATAAAAGATATTCAGGTTACCTATAAATATGATTTGACAGATTACACTCCCAAAAATATTTCTTTTGATTCTGATTTTATGATCAGAGATGCCGGCAAGTCGGATATTCCAAAATTAAAAAAAGTGGCTTTAGAATCTTTTAAAAATTATGGTCATTATTTTGAGGATAAAAAGTTGGACCCGATTAAATGCGCTGGCATATATTCCGATTGGATAGAAAGAAGTTGCAAGGATAAAAATATTGCAGATAAAATCATAGTAGCCGAACACAAAGGAGATATTGCCGGTTTTTTATCCTTTAAGATATATAATGATAATACTTATAAATATGCAGCGGGTGGGCTTGGATCTGTTGCTGAAAAATATCGTAATAAAGATATTTTCAGAATGATCATGGTTGCAGGATTGAACTGGGGAAAAGAAATGAAACTCCATTGGGAGGAACACAATGTTATAATAACCAACTTTCCCGTAAACAGATCCATGTCTAAATTAGGATTTAAAGTCTATAAATCTTTTGTAACCATGCATCATTGGATTAAAAAAAAATAACCATACTATTCGAAAATGATCCCATTCAATAAACCTTATTTATCCGGAAAGGAAACGGAGTATATCCGCCAGGCAGTTGAGTCCGGAAAAATTTCTGGTGACGGAATTTTTACGCGTAAATGTCATACATTTTTTGAAAAAAGATACGGATTCGGAAAATGCTTGCTTACCACATCCTGTACCGATGCCCTTGAAATGGCGGCATTGCTCATTGGCATTGAACCAGGAGATGAAGTAATTGCCCCCTCATACACCTTTGTTTCAACAGTTAATGCTTTTGTTCTGCGGGGAGCTAAAGTTATTTTTATTGATAGCTGTTCCGGCAATCCCAACATGGATGCGGAACAAATTGAACAAGCAATAACACCCAAAACAAAAGCTATAATTCCCGTTCATTATGCAGGTATTGCCTGCGATATGGACACCATCATGTCTCTTGCAAAAAAACACAAACTCTTTGTAGTAGAAGATTGTGCACAGGCAGTTGATTCCTTCTACAAAGGAAAAGCGCTTGGAACATTTGGAGATTTTGCCGCATTTTCTTTTCATGAAACCAAAAATATTATTTCTGGCGAAGGCGGCATGATTGTAATTAACAATTCTGAGTTTGTTCAGCGTGCAGAGATCATTCGCGAGAAAGGAACAAACCGCTCTGCATTTTTTAGGGGAGAGGTAGATAAGTACGGATGGGTAGATGTAGGCTCCTCTTTTCTTCCCTCAGATATTATTGGCGCCTTTCTTTTCGCGCAACTGGAAAACATAGACGATATACAGGAAAAAAGAAAAAAAATATGGAATTGGTATTATCAAAACTTGTCTTTGCTTGAACAAAAAAAATTGGTTAAACTGCCGCAAATCCCTTCTTATGCCACAAATAATGGGCACATGTTTTATTTGACATGCAAAAATCTGGACCAGCGCACAGCACTCATACAATTCCTCAGAGAGAATAACATTTACGCAGTCTTTCATTATTTATCACTCCATAAAAGTCCATATTATTCATCCTTATATTCAGGATCCCAACTTACCTATGCCGACAGGTTTACTGATTGCCTCGTCAGATTTCCCTTATATTACGAACTAAAGGAAGAGCAAATTGTTTTTATTTCCGAAACAATTAAGAAATTCTTTTTATAAGAATTTTTACCCTTGAAAACACTTCCATCACCTCCTCAAACACCCCCTGTTTCCTTATAATACCCTGAGTTATGAGCATCTTCTTAGCATCTTGGCGTGTTTCTGAGAGAAAAAGCAATCTATTCCCCCAGCGTCTCTGCGAGAAAAAACTTTCTTCTTCACTAAAATCCTTGAAATAACGACCACAACGCTCAACGAAGCGACCCCAACGTTAAACGAAGCGCCCCCAACGTTAAACGAAGCGACCCCAACGTTAAACGAAGCGACCCCAACGTTAAACGAAGCGACCCCAATGCTCAACGAAGCGACCCCAACGTTAAACGAAGCGACCCCAACGCTCAACGAAACGACCCCAACGTTAAGCGAAGTGCAGGAAGCAGCAATCAGCAATCGCCCCTTTGCAGCATAAACCCGCCTTTGCTGCTTTGATTGCGCTGAGAAGCATGGGATGGATGGTGACTACGAATTAAACACCCCCATCTCAGTTTCTGAACCGGGGAGCAGGAAAATCGGTGAATGGGATGGGGGAGAGGGTTAATCCATCGTCTTTAATTCAGCAATCAATTCCGTAAGCGCTTTTTTAGCATCACCAAAGAACATGCTTGCTTTGGGGTTATAGAAAAGTTCGTTGTCAATGCCTGCATAACCTGCATTCATCGAACGCTTGTTGATGATGATGTTCTTTGCGTTCTCGGCTTCCAGTATCGGCATTCCGTAAATAGGCGAAGCAGGATTATTTTTTGCGGCAGGATTCACCACATCGTTTGCGCCTACAATCAACACCACATCGGTATTTGGAAATTCAGGATTGATGTCATCCATCTCCACTAATTTTTCATAGGCAACATTCGATTCTGCCAAAAGCACATTCATGTGCCCGGGCATACGTCCTGCCACAGGGTGAATGGCGTATTTCACGGAAACTCCTCTTTCTTCCAACAGCATTTCCAATTCATGAATAACGTGCTGCGCCTGAGCAACGGCTAATCCGTAACCCGGAACGATCACCACGCTTTTAGAATAATTCATCAGCACCGCAACATCCGATACTGATGCTTCTTTGGTGGTGCCTTTTACTTCGCTTCCGGCAGCAGCGCCTGCAGTGCCTGCGCCAAATGCTCCGAAGATCACATTTGAAAGCGGACGGTTCATTGCTTTACACATTACGAGTGTGAGCAGTGTTCCGGCAGAACCTACCAGAATACCTCCTGTAAGCATGACCTTGTTTCCGTATAAAAACCCTCCGAAGGCGGCTGCTAATCCTGTGAAAGAATTCAGCAAGGAAATTACCACGGGCATATCCGCTCCACCGATGGGAAGTGTGAATAAGATTCCGTAAGCAAGTGCAGCCGCAAAGAGCAAGTAAGCCAGCATCATGTTTCCGCCTGAGTAAACCATGAAAGCGCCAAAAAGTAAAACGCCCAGCATAAATACATTATTGAGCATGTTGTAGGAAGGAAGGCGAACGGGTTTGTTCATGGTGCCGTTCAGTTTCAAAAAAGCAATAATGCTTCCTGAAAAAGAAACCGAACCGATAACAAGACCTGCGATAATTGCGATCATAGTGCCTGTGGTTGCCGGTTCACCGCTGTGCTGATGGTGTGTGTATTCGATCAAAGAGATTAAAGCCGCGCAGGCGCCTCCCATTCCGTTGAACATGGAAACCAGCTCAGGCATTTTTGTCATCTGCACTTTCTTGGCTGTAAACCATCCTATAATTGTTCCAAGCGCAATGGCTCCGAAGATCATTCCGTATATCATGGTGCTTACTTCTCCTTCATGGAGAAATATTGTTCCCAAAATGGCAATGGTCATTCCCACCGCGCCAATTAAATTTCCGTTACGTGCTGTTTTTGCATTTCCCATCATCTTCAATCCCATAATGAATGTTACGGAACCGATGAGGTAGCATACTTCGAGTAAGTGTTGTTTCATAAAGTGAGGTTTGCCCCGGCCCCTCCGAAGGAGGGGCTATTTTAGTTAGTGTTTGTTGTTTTACAATTATCCCGTATCCTGTCTCTCCCCCTTTGGAGGAGTTGGAGGGGGACGCTACTTTTTCTTCTTAAACATTTCCAGCATTCGGTCGGTTACTACAAATCCACCAACCACATTAAGTGTTCCGAGCAATACTGCCAGGCATCCGAGGATGAGTGCAACCGTATCGTCCGGATTTACATTGAGCATTACATAAATTGCTCCTACTATCACCACTCCGTGAATGGCGTTTGCGCCTGACATCAGTGGAGTGTGCAATACCGTTGGCACACCGCCAATTACTTCCACGCCTACAAAAACTGAGAGTATGATGAAGTAGATCATGTCTCTGTTGTCGTTAAAAAAGGATAAGATTTGTTCCATACTTTATGAATTATTGATTTATTGAATTTGTGAATTGCTGATTTGTCCGTTCCTTCATAGTTTTTCTTGATCTGGCTGCGATAGACAATAATTCATTTGCCTCTTTTAGATTTCGATCAATTTCAATTCCTGCAACGATATCTGCTTCTGAAAGTAACTCAAGCCAGAAAACTACTTCATCTGCCTCTTCAACAACAATACAAAGTTTAGAAAAAAACTCAGCATCTGATCTTGATCGAAAAACGGCTCTGTAATTTGACGCTACTGAAAAGGATGAACGCAATAATTGTTTCTTAATAATAAATGCTTCATCATTTTTTGGAAATGATTTAGAAAGTTTAATAATAGAAATAGCAAAAGACTTTGTTCTTTGTTTTAATATTTCCGCGAACTCAGACATAATTTTTGGATTTTAATTCTCCATTTCAATAAATCAAGAATTCACTAATTTTAAAATGCTTGGATGAACTGCTTTTCCATTATGTACAATCAAACTTCCCTTAGTAATATCTTCTGTCATCTCCCACTTGAATTTGTCTTTGTCGGCAAGGTGGAGCAGAAGTGTTTCGATATTTTTTGCATACAGGTCGCTTGCGTTCAAAGGAAGAAGTGAAGGAATATTTCCTTCGCCAATGATGGTTACTCCATTCTTTACTACATTTTTATTTAACTCGCTTCCTACCACGTTTCCTCCTTGTTCTACTGCCATGTCAACGATAACACTGCCGAAGCGCATGCTCTTTACCATTTCTTCTGTTACAAGAAGCGGAGCTTTTTTCCCGGGAATCAATGCAGTAGTGATTACAATGTCGGCTTCTTTCACGTGTTTGCCGACAAGCTCTTGTTGTTTCTTCAGGAATTCTTCCGAAACACCTTTAACATATCCGCCTTCCATTTTAATAGAGTCATCGCCTTTCACTTCAATGAACTTTCCGCCAAGCGATTGAACCTGTTCTTTTGTCTCCGGACGAATGTCGCTCACTTCAACCACAGCGCCTAAACGTTTTGCGGTTGCAATTGCCTGCAATCCGGCAACTCCTGCACCGAAGATCACCACTTTGGATGGCTTGATGGTTCCGGCAGCAGTTGTCATCATCGGGAATATTTTTCCTAAGGTATCAGCCGCCATGATCACGGCTTTATATCCTGCAAGGTTTGCCTGTGAAGAAAGTGCATCCATTTTTTGTGCACGTGAAATACGCGGCACAGCATCCATAGAAAAAGCAGAAATGCCGGCAACAGTGCAGGCATCTACTAATTGTGGATTGGTTGCAGCAAACATGAATGAAATAAGGATTGCTTCCTTTTTCATTTTGCTGATCTCATCGGGCTGAGGCGCATTCACCTTTAGAACCACATCGGCATTGCTGTAGCATAATGTATTGTCAACCAGAGTTGCTCCTGCATCGGTGTAAGCATCATCGGCATAAAAGGAATTAACGCCTGCTCCTTTTTCTACCATTACTTCAAATCCTTTTTTTACCAATCCTTTCACCACATCGGGTGTAAGCGCTACGCGGTTTTCTTTCAGTTTGGTTTCTTTGGGTACAGATAGTTTCATAACTCTTTTTTTGGGGTTGTCAGAAACAAAAAATCCCCAGTTAAAACAAGGGGATTTTGATTTTTAAAGATATTTGTTCCTGAAAAGGTCCTCTTCATATATGATTTTAAGATTGGCGAAAGTAGAAATATTCAGCAACTCCACAATATGACGAGCGTCATTATTTGATGATATAATATTTTTTCTCTGCTTCTTTGAGGGAGCTGCCGTTGAAATGCCACCATTCAGTAGAGATTGTCATAAATCCTGCTTCCGTCATTACCTCTCTCAATAGTTTTCTGTTCTCGAACTGGCGCCAGGAAAGCTTCCCGTCTTCAATCATTCTCTTCTCTGCAATGGGATGACCGAGTTCTCCAAAGTAATCGTAAGGAGTTCCCATGTCCATTTCCCATCCGTTTTCATTAATGAAGCTGACATCCACCGCGCATCCGTAATTATGAAGCGACCCTACTTTCGGATCGGAAACATATTTGTCTTTTAGTTTTTCAGGAACCTGCAGGTCATCCCACATCAGCTGCTGAACGCCCAGCGGACGAACCCCGTCATATATAATGAGTGAATAGAAAGGAAATCTTTTCTTTAGTATCTGTTGCGCCTTAGCGAGTTTTTCCGCAATGTCTTTTTGCAGGTAACAGTTTTTAATTTCTCCGTAAAGATTTTGGTGAAGGAAATTATCTTTGCTTGCATATTTAAGACTCACAGCTATGCTGGAATCTATTTGCTTGATGTTAACCAATCCGAATGTGATGAGTTGTTGTTCTAAGAAAGTGTGCCTTTCAACAGTTTCCGGTTTGTGGTTTTCAGTTTTTAGTTTAGGAGACGGAAATAAGCTTGGCAATAGAGACGCAGCAAAAACAGTATTGTCAGATACTATTTGCTCATACGTTCTCGGAATCCATCGCATCTCCTTCATCGGAGTTTGGAAAAGATAAAGAAGCAATATCTCAACGCCAATTACAACAAGGGCAAGTATGGAATATCGTTTTAGCACAGGTTAATTTTGATGAAAATTATATTGCAGAATCTTGCTCGATCCAATTGTGAACGATTACTTTCATGGATTCGATTTTTATAAAGCATGCAATAAATCGAATCGAAATTATGCCAAGCAAGCCAAAAAGAAAGGGAGCCTGCATGTAGATTGCGAGAGTCCCAAAAAACAAGAAGATCATCATAAACTCGAATTCCAAAGTAAATGGAAAAAGAGAATAAGCATTAGCAGTAGGGGTCATTTTAATCTTGTCTGATGAAAAATCGATCATTAAACAACACCACATTGGCAGGAAAATCTTCAAAGTTGTTCCTTTGAGATCGTATTTGTAATTAAAGCGCTTTAATCTTGAGATTATTTTTTCTGTATTAAATGTTTGCTTATCCATTTATTAGAAGATTGTATTCATTTTAGAGAATGTTACTTTTGAATTTGACTATGCCTTGTTTTCTCTGCCGAAATTACACTTTTGCGTGATAGAAGAATAAAGAAATTATTCAATAAAAAGTTTTCCTGATGAGACAGGAATGTCTTTTGAAAGAATTCGGTAGAAATATATTCCGCTTGTTTGGTTGAGGTTTACAGTCTCCTGTTTACTGTTTACGGTTTGTTGATGGATAATTTGGCCTAAAGAATTATAAACCTGTATTTGAACAGGGAAGCGTAACCCGTAAACTGTAAACTCACCCTTGTTCGGATTTGGATTAACTGTAAACTGTAAACCGAAAACGGAAGATTCGTTTACATTCATGTAACATCCGTTTGCAGTAAGTTCAGAAAGTACGCTTGACCGCCTGTTTACCAGAAATGATTTTAATCCCGGAATATTAAAGGAGCCGGTAATATCCGCATTGATGTTGGTTTCAAACTGTTGATTGGTGTAGAATTTTCTGAAATCAGCATATATATAGGGACGGATTACGTTTGCCAAACTATCTATCATCAGGTTAAGAACCGTGGTGTCAAAATCATTGGCAACAAAGTTGCAAACTTCCCATATATAAGAATTTTTATAAGTGGTGTTTGCAAGCATTTTGTTTGTGAGCGGGCGATTGGTGGAAGGAGTTGGAATATAAAAGATGCTGAGGTTCTCGATCTGTGAAATGTTCATGCCCTGATTGAAGTTCCCGAACGCCTCGTTCACATCCCATGTTATCCATCCGAACTTATTATAGAGAAGGTCATGATAAATGTAATAGTTGTGCCCTGAGCCCTCGTAAGAATCAAGATTTACAAAAAGAATGTTTGCTGCCCATGCCCGGATAGCAAGACTGGTATGCAGCACTGTTTCCAAGGAGTCGTAAAAATTTCCTGTCGGAGTGTTATTTATTTTATCCAGAAGGTGAACAAGGTCTGTCCAGTCATTAACAGTGGTATTTGTTTTCAGTTCGTACTTTGTGTAGTATGATGAAGGAGTTGAGCCAACCCATTGCAACGAGCCTTGGGGATCTCCTTTAAAAAGATTGCCGTCATTTTCGGGGAACCAGCGTTTGAGAAAAGTATTATTCACTTGTTCCACTACAGTATAAAATCCCCAGAGCGTATCGTTTACATATACATTCCCATACGTGCAGCGCGGAGCAGGAAGACCGTTCCGGTTCATGAAATCGTTCATGATTTTTTCCCGCATCATGGTAGGGTCTTTGAAGCCGTTGTTCAGATTGATTGCCTTAAGTCCGTTATATCTTTTAGTAGAGTCAAACTCGTTAAAGTCGATCTTCCATGATTTCTTTTTGCTGGGATTGTTGTATGAAGAATTCCCTTTGAACTGGATGCCCACGGAATCAACCGTCTGCCCGTTGATCATCACTTTGCCGAGCATCTTTTTGTCAAGCGGTTTATAGGCAACCAATGAATCGTACCAGTGGGACTGTGAAAAATAGATTTTGATGGAGTGAATTTGCGAACTGTTAAAGATGGAATTGCCTTCCGTTTGAGAAAAGGAGGTACTCCTGTAGATAAATAAAATGAAAATAATGGAACGGGTAATATTCTTCATGAATCTTGGTGTCTCTTATGAGGTGATTATAAATCACAAACCTTATTTCAAAGGTATTTTTTTTATTATTACAGGGAAAAGGAAAAGTGTTTATGCTGAAGTTTCTTTTTTAAGTCCTTGCAAATATTTTTATCTTTGTCCTCTATGAAACCAAATAGTTTTAAGCCCAGAGAGAAAAGCAGTTATAAGTCGAAGAAAGAAACCGGATTTAAGTCTGAAAGAAAAAAAGAATTTCATCCAAAGAGAAAAAGTGGTTTTACTCCGAAGAAGAAATACCATGTGCAGCCAAAAACAGATGGCAAACCCGCTCCCGTTCTTGCAAAACAAGTAGGTGAAAATCTAATCCGTCTCAATAAATATCTTTCCAATGCAGGTATTTGCTCGCGCAGGGAAGCGGATACATTCATTGCTACCGGTGTGGTGAAAGTGAATGGAGAGATCGTTACTCAACTTGGTTACAAAATTTCTCCTGCCGATAAAGTTCAGTTTGGCGGCAACGCTGTGCATAAAGAAAAAAGCGTTTACATTCTTTTAAACAAACCAAAGGGATATATCACCACCTGCGATGATCCGCAGGAAAGGGATACAGTGCTTGATTTAGTTAAAGGCGTGGCGGAAAGAGTTTATCCGATTGGAAGATTGGACAGGAACACCTCAGGACTTCTTCTCCTTACCAACGATGGCGATCTTGCTAAAACGCTGATGCATCCAAAATATAAAGTCGCCAAAATTTACAATGTGGTTCTGGACAAAGATCTTAACACCACAGATTTTGAAAAAATACAAAAAGGTATTGGGCTTGAAGATGGTTTCATTAAAGTGGATGACATTGCCTACGTGGATGGTGCGGATTCAAGAAGGGAAATCGGCATTGAAATACATTCAGGAAAAAACAGGATCATCCGCAGGATATTTGAAAGTCTCGGATATAAAGTAGATAAATTAGATAGAGTGCTTTACGCATCGCTCACCAAGAAAAATCTTCCCCGCGGGAAGTGGCGCTTCCTTGCTGAAAATGAAGTGAGGATGCTGAAGAGGATCAGTTAATATTCTCCCTTTAGGGTCAGGGTAATTTTTTTTCGCAACTTTGCAAAAACAATGAAACTCCTAAAAAGAATAGTATTGACGTTTTTGTTTTTATTCCTGTTGATTCTAGGGGTATTGGTTGTAGTGACTATTGCTTATGAGAATGAAGTGAAGGACTACATGATCCAGCAGCTGAACAAGAATCTGAAAACAAAAGTGATTGTCGACCCCAAGGACATTCAGCTTACCCTGCTAAAAAGTTTTCCCTATATAGCGCTTGATTTTAGAAAGATAATCATGATCGATGCTCCCATATCAAACACGAAACCTGATAAAAAAGGGATCTCAAAATTTCTAAAACAGGACACCTTGTTTTCTTTGAGCGAGGTTTCTCTTCAATTTAATGTGATGGATATTCTTCGAAAAAAATACGTGGTAAAGAAAATATCTGTTGAAAATGGAAAAATAAAGTTGAAGGTTGGTACAGATGGTTCCAGAAACTGGGATGTGTGGAAGGGGAGTGGAGATACAACTTCCACTTCCGGAGAATCAGCGTTTAACCTTAAAAAATTTAATCTAGAAAATATTTCTGTTCAGTATTTTGATTTTAAAAGCAGAAGCGATATTTCGTGTCTGATTCACAGCGGTACGATAGCAGGAGAATTTACAAGCAAGCAGTATGATCTTTCAATTAAAGGAGATATGCTCGCCAAGCATTTTAGCATAGACAGTTTGAATTATCTTGACAATAAGCCGATGAAAATGGATTTTTCTTTGCGGGTGGATAATGATAAGAAAGTGTATCAGTTTAGTGATGGGATGTTGTATGTTTCAGATTTGAAAATTTCAGTTCAGGGTAAATACATCGTCAATAACAGATCGGATTATGTTGATATTTTCTTAAAAGGAAAGGATATGGATGTTCAATCAGTGCTGTCTCTTCTTCCTGAAAAACATCGCAAGCATATCAGGGATTTTGAAAGTGAAGGGGAATTTTACTGTAACGCGCATATCAGCGGCAAGCTGGATGATGTGAATTCTCCTGAAATAAAAGCTGATTTCGGGATCACCAAAGCAGAAATCACCCAATTGAGCTCAGGGATAACATTAAAAGATGCACATATTCTGGGAAGTTATTTTTCTTCTTCAGTCACTTCAAAATATTTTCTCGATTTGAAAGCTTTTTCTGCTTCTCTCGCCAATGGAAGAATTTCGGGGATGATCAGGGTGGATAATTTTTCTTCCCCCACTGTCAGCGCTTCTCTAAATGCAAACCTTTTGCTGGAAGATGTTCAGCATCTCTTAAAGATAGATTCTATATGGAATTACCCGATGGAATCGCTTAAAGGAAGTGTAAAGGTGAATATGGAATATAAAGGCAGTCTAAATAAGACTGGAAAGTACACAAGGGCAGATTTTGAGAATATGACCCTCTCAGGAGAATTGAATCTTGAAAATGCCGGAATGAAAATTAAAAACTCTACGCTTGCTTTTGACAGCATCAACGGTTCTTTTGTGCTGAACAATAATAATATTACTGTAAACTCTTTTTCAGGAAATACACCAAAAAGCGATTTCTATCTCAAAGGCACTTTAAAAGATGTGCTTGCTTATTCCTTTTCGGAAGATGCAGATATTAATGTGGAAGCAGCATTTCAGTCAAACAATTTAGACCTCAACGAATTTCTTCTGAACCAGAAAGAATCTTCGAAACGAGATACGGTTTACAAGATCCATTTTTCGCCCCGATTAAAATTTATTTTGAACAGCGATATCGGGCACCTCAGGTTCAGAAAATTTGACGCAAAAAACATTCGCGGAACCTTTCAATTGAGAAACCAGAAGCTCATAGGAGATCCTATTTCTTTTTCAACGATGGATGGCTCAATCACTGCAATCGGGATGATCGAAAACACAACCGACAGCACATTATTGATCACTTGTGATGCTAAACTGAATAAACTTAATATCAATAAGTTATTTATTCAACTTGAAGACTTTCATCAAAATATGATTACTTCTGATAATCTCAAAGGAATAGCTACTGCTGATGTTCAGTTTGCATCCGTCTGGAAGTCGGATCTCACGGTTGATTTAAACAAAATTTACGTTCGCAGCAGCATGGTAATTGAGAAAGGAGAATTGCTGCATTATGAACCCATGAAAAGTCTTTCGCGCTTCGTGGAATTGTCGGAACTGGATAACATTAAGTTCGCCACTTTGCAGAACCAGATCGAAATAAAAGATCAGAATATTTTTATCCCGAAGATGAATCTTGAATCAAGCGCAATGAACGTTACGCTTTTCGGTACGCATTCCTTTGAAAATGAAATTGATTATCACTTCAAAGTGCTTCTTTCCGATCTGCTTTCTAAAAAAGCGCGGAAAGCAAAAAAAGAAAACGAAGAATTTGGAGTTGTGGAAGATGACAAAGAAGGCAAGACGAGCCTGTTCATTTCGATGACTGGAACGGTAGATAATCCGGTGATCAAATACGATAAACAGGGCGCCAAACAAAACCTCAAAGCAAACATTGTTCAGGAAAAACAAACGCTTAAGCAGATATTAAAAGAAGAATTCGGATTATTTAAAAAAGATACCGCTCTCAACAAGAAAGATAAGCCGAAAGAGGATAATAAGTTTATTATCAAATGGGATGAGGATGAGAAAAAAGGAAAAGATAAAAAAGAGGATGAGGACTTTTGATATTTGCTAATCACTGTATTTCCCTTATATTTACTTAGGTATTCCGATATGAAAAAAATACTACTCATATTATTTTTAGTTATTGTTTCTTTTTCTCTTGGATTTGCTCAGCAGAAAAAAGCTCCTGTTTATCCAAAAGTTAAACAGAAGGATATTCTAGCATGCAACACCATGATGCAACTTCTTTCTTTAGTAGACTCAACAAAGGACTATTCTCGTATTGAAATTGTATCTTATGCTATTCCAACAAATGTAAATGGCACGTCCGTTAGCCGCGTCTACAACGGCTCTAATTTATCGGCACTATTTCGTAATGCTATTTATAATACTAAACCAGGACGGAAATTCTATATTGAAAGCATTCAATATGTGAAATCAGGAACTCAATCACCTGTAAAAATGCTGCCGGACGTTTCTTTTATAGTTCAATAGAAGGAACGGATTTATCTCTTCTTTCGTAAATTCGCGCGAATTAGTAATTTAGAAAGTGTGAATATTTACTCTCGCAAACAACGCTGGAAATTCTTTCTCCTAATAGGAGCAGTACTTATTGTTATTGCCTCGCTGTGGTACACGAACATCCTTGTTAGGAAAATTGCAGATGATGAACGTAAAAAAGTTCGTCTCTGGGCTGAAGCCATTCAGCGCAAAGCAAGTCTTGTAAAATACACCAACGAGCTCTTTCATAAAATACAAGGTGAAGAGCGTCAGAAGATAGAACTGTGGGCAGAAGCGAATCATCAGCTTGGAAAAGAGTTGAGTGATTACACATTTGTGTTTGAAGTGATAAAAAACAATCTGACTATTCCTGCAATTATTGCAGATGAGAAGAGAAACGTCAAGTTGTGGAAAAACATAGACACAGCTAACGTGACCGATAAGGAGTATTTCTTTCAAAAGCAGATGGATACGATGCAGTTGCAGCATACTCCCATCGAAATTGAAATCTCCCGCGGTAAAAAAAATTATCTCTACTATCGCGATTCTTATTTGTTTACTGAACTGAAAACAGTTTTTGACGGATTAATCCGATCGTTTATTTCTGAAGTTGCGATTAATTCAGCTTCTGTTCCTGTGATTTACACCGATTCAACGAGGAAAAATATTATTGCTTTTGGCAACATGGATTCCCTGATGATGAAGGATTCAGCTTATGTGATGAAAACGGTGAGCAGCATAGCATTGCAAAATCAACCTATAGAAGTTGACCTTGGGGATGGACGTAAAAAATTTATTTTTTATCAGGATTCTTTTTTGCTGACCCAGCTTCGCTATTATCCTTACATCCAGTTCGGAGTTATCGGAATCTTTCTTTTGATCTCTTACATACTTTTCAGTACAGCCCGAAGAGCGGAACAAGATCAGGTTTGGCTCGGCATGGCGAAAGAAACTGCACATCAACTAGGAACACCGCTTTCCTCTATTATTGCCTGGCTGGAATATCTGAAGATGAAAGGGGTGGATGAGAATACACTCACCGAAGCAAGGCAGGATGTAAAACGGCTGGAAACAATTACAGAACGTTTCTCAAAAATAGGTTCACTTCCTGTTCTTGATAAAGCAGATATTCTTTCAGTGTTGAATACGTCTATTGACTATATGAGAACGCGGTCTTCAAAAAGCGTGAGTTTTTCTGTTACTTCAGAACATTCGCACACTATTTTTGTAAAATTGAACATTCCTTTGTTTGAGTGGGTAATAGAAAATCTTTGCCGAAATGCAGTGGATGCGATGGATGGAAATGGTTCAGTAACAGTACAAGTCTCCGATCAGCTTCAGTTTGTTTATATAGATGTTACGGATACAGGCAAAGGAATGCCTCGTTCAAGGTTCAAAACAATTTTTCAGCCCGGCTATACAACCAAGCAGCGGGGATGGGGATTAGGCCTTTCGCTCGTAAAACGCATCGTAGAAAATTATCATGGAGGAAAAATATTTGTCAAACGCTCAGAACTTGGCAAAGGAACCACCTTTAGAATTGTGCTGAATAAATAAATGTCAGGCATTTACATTCACATTCCATTTTGCCGACAGGCATGTCACTATTGTGATTTTCATTTTTCCACATCTCTGAAAAGCAAGCAGGCTTTTCTGAATGCGCTTAAGAAAGAAATTTATTTGCAGAAGGACTACCTCACCCCCGACCCCTCTCCCGCAGGAGATAAGAGAATGATCGAAGCAGTTAATACAATTTATTTTGGAGGAGGAACTCCCTCTGTTTTATCAGGAGACGAGATTAAGCAGATTGTTGACGAACTCTCAAAATACTTTTCAATTGATAAGGATGCAGAGATTACTTTGGAAGCAAACCCAGATGATCTTTCGAAAGAAAAACTAAAGGAGCTTTCTCAGACTCCAATCAACCGTCTCAGCATCGGTATTCAGAGTTTTAGGGATGAGGATCTGAAATTTCTGAACCGGATACATGATTCATCCGATGCAATACAATCCGTGAAAGAAGCGCAGGAAGCAGGATTTAAAAACATCACCATCGATCTGATCTATGGAATTCAAACTCTGACGAATGAGCAATGGGAGAAAAATATTCAAATTGCGTTCTCTCTCGATGTACTGCATATTTCATGTTACTCCCTCACGGTCGAGCCAAGAACAGCTTTAGCGGCTTTTATCAAAAAAGGAAAGATGCAGAATGTGGATCCGCAAAAAAGCGCAGAGCAATTTGAAACTTTAATGAACGAAATGAGGAAGAATAATTTCATTCATTACGAAATTTCTAATTTCTGTAAAAAAGATTTTTATTCAAAACACAACACAAGTTATTGGAAGGGAACCCACTATCTCGGACTAGGACCTTCCGCTCATTCTTACAATGGAAATTCACGACAATGGAATGTGAGCAGTAATCATGTATATATTAATTCTACAGAGAAAAACATTCTTCCGTTTGAAAAAGAATTGCTCACGCAAGAGCAAAAGTTTAATGAATATATCATGACTTCGCTTCGTACAATATGGGGAATTGATCTTTCCTTTGTAGAAAAACAATTTGGGAATAAACTCCTACGTCATCTTTTGACGCATAGTGAAAAGTATCTGCAGTCAAAAGAGATTATTTCCCGGCTTGATGAGAAGGATCGGGGAGGAGCTCTTTTTCTTCTCGCTGATAATGGCAAGCTTTTTGCCGATAAAATAGCCAGCGATTTGTTTGTTGTTTCCTGATTAATTGATGCGAACAAATGTTCCCTACCTTTGTCCCGTGCTTTTTGGAAAGGCTCACACAAATAAAATTTTAGTTTATGTTTCTTGTGTTTAGAAAAAGATATTTGCTTTTATTTTTTTTCTTTTCTTCCTCTCTAATGGGAAGGGTCGGGGAGGGGCTTCTTTTTTCTCAGGATACTACTATAAATTTCTTCTCTCCTTCGTCTGAATTTAACAACAAGCGATATGTTTCGGTAGTTGCTTTTCAGGGACTAGCATATGCAGGCACCATCGTGCAATTGAGCAATACATGGTATAAAGATTACTACTATCATGCTTCCTTTCATTTTTTTAATGACGGTAATGAGTGGCTTCAAATGGATAAAGCTGGGCACATGCTGACATCCTATTATCTCGGCAGGATGGGAATTGATATGATGGAGTGGAGCGGAGCCAATCAAAAGAAAAACATTCTGTTGGGAGGAACAATGGGTTTTGCATTCCTCAGCACCGTGGAGATTCTTGATGGATTTTCTCAGGGGTGGGGATTCTCATGGGGCGATTTCTCTGCCAACACGATTGGATCAGGATTAATTATCGGGAAAAATCTTTTGCAGCATAAGACTGCTGGTTCCCCCTTGCAAAGAGGGGGAGGAGCGATTTCTTTAAAGTTTTCTTTCTCTCAAACTGATTACCCAAAATACCGCCCATCGCTTCTGGGAAAAAACTTAACAGAACAATGGCTCAAAGATTATAACGGACAAAGTTACTGGATGTCATTTAATATTTCCTCTTTCTTTGGTGTTGGTCGGGATTTTAAATCACGCCTAACGTTCCCAAAATGGCTGAATGTTGCTTTTGGTTATGGCGCGGAAAGAATGATAAGCGGAAAACCAGATTTTGTTTATACAGATGCGCAGGGGAATGTAATTGAGTTTGAACGGTATCGGCAATATTATCTTTCTCTCGACATTGATCTGACGAGAATAAAAACCCGCTCACATTTTCTTAAAACTCTTTTTGAAACTATCGCCTTCATTAAGTTTCCGGCTCCTGCTTTGGAAATGAATAAGCATGGATTGAAATTTCACGCTTTGTATTATTGAATGAGGTCAACGCGATTGGAGAAGTTTATGAAGCAATTTTGTTTCAAAGGGGGGCGGGAATAAACGCAACCAAAAATATCAATGAAGAAAAGAAAAAAGAAAAGGGCGATGTTTTGCACCGCCCCTTAATGTTATCTTATTTAAAGATAACGACTATTTCGAGAATAGTCAGAGCAATGGTTAGAGATAATACGATTATCTCTAACAGGTTTTTGACCTTTTCCATATAGATTGGAATTGTGTCCTAAAGACCCCTCGGACGGTTTACTGTTCGCATTGTTTATGCAAACCCCATTAAGAGTGGGGTTTTTGCATTTCAAATATAATTTTAAAGGGTAATTAAAGCCCTTTTCTTTTCACCTTAAAGTTTAGAATTTAATATAATGTAAATTATAGAACAAATTAAGTGTGCGCTTAAATTTAATTAGATATTGATATTTAATTAAAAATCAGCATATTATATAAACATCAAACAAAAGAAAAATGCAACCAAAGGTTAGTCCGCTTTTTTTCTTTTCTTAGGAACGATGGCATTAACAGGCTTGCCATCTTTGTAAGCTCCAAGCACAACCACTAACTTGGTTCTACGATACTCATCGATTGCAGCAAGCATTTCGGCATGAGTGGCCTTGCATATTTTTACTCCGCTGCCAGGATCGGTTGCCCTATTGCGAACTTCTAAATAAAATCCGTCTTTGAAAACAACAGGTTTGGTGGGCGGTCTGCCTCTTTTGTGTTTTCCGCCTTTCAGGTTATTTAATTTCATTTTAGATTTACGTAAAGATAACTAAAAAACGATGCACAGAAGATATTTATTCATATCTCATTCAACTCGCAAGGCAATCGGGTTAAACGGCATTGATTTCTATTAACATAGGAGTGATGAAAAAAAGAGAAGGGCGGCAAAATAAATAATTGTAACAAGTAGGTTCTTAGCATAAAAATTAAAATGCTATGAATCCACTAACAACCT
>JACRAL010000156.1 GCA_016213435.1 Bacteroidota bacterium | reverse complement strand
GGGGTTTGGCACCTCGATGTCGGCTCGTCACATCCTGGGGCTGGAGAAGGTCCCAAGGGTTAGGCTGTTCGCCTATTAAAGTGGCACGCGAGCTGGGTTCAGAACGTCGTGAGACAGTTCGGTCCCTATCTGTTGCGGGCGTTGGAAATTTGAGGGGGGCTGACTCTAGTACGAGAGGACCGAGTCGGACAGACCTCTAGTGTACCAGTTGTAATGCCAATTGCATCGCTGGGTAGCTATGTCTGGTTGAGATAAGCGCTGAAAGCATATAAGCGCGAAGCTCGCCCCAAGATTAGATTTCCCTTAAGGAACGTGGCAGATTACCACGTTGATAGGTTGCAGGTGTAAGTGCAGTAATGCATTCAGCCGAGCAATACTAATTCTTCCGTGAACTTTCAGTTCAACAGTTTCTTGTTCTCTTGTATTTTCTTTTCTTTTTATGTCATAGGTATTTACAAACCTGAGTTGCCTCAACGATTCTGTTGAGACAGCAGGCAAGACTTATGGCGACTATACCGAGAGTGATCACCTCTTCCCATTCCGAACAGAGAAGTTAAGCCTCTCAGGGCCAATGGTACTGGAGTAACATCCGGGAGAGTAGGTTGTTGCCAATCTTTCAAAAGCCCCTTCTTAATCGTTGGGGCTTTTGTTTTTTGAGAGATAACGTCAATTCGTCTAAAAACTCAGATTAGCAAACAAATATAAGCCGAGATTGTGCATTAGAAACATAACTGTCTGATTCTCAAAACATAATTCCTAATGCATAACATTAAGAATTTATGAGTTTAGCAATTTGATTTTCAGTTTGTTACGATAATATATAAAACCCTAATGCACAATCTCGGATAAGGTGTTTAGTTCGCTGTGCGAATTTTCTACGAGCATTTGTCTGGCAGACAAATTCTTCTCCGAAAATTCGCACAGCGCAAACTTGCAAAACGGTACTTTCTATACTGATACCGAAAAACAGTTTGTCCTTCAAGACATAATTCGTAATATCTTTGTGCGTTTGGATGAAAACAGGCAATGTCACGATATACGGGTTGAGTTCAAACTTGATGCCGTTATGGAGGAAAAGCAGTTTGAATTAAAGGCTGACGGCACATATGTTTATAATGCCCCTAAATTCAATAATGATCAATTTAATGCCAATTTCAATCCCCAACGGCACGTTCTTACAAAAAAATACGAAAAAGCAAGTTTCACAGCAGGCCACCTTTCCAAACAGATTGTGGAACCTCTGATGAAACCTTGGCAACCCTGATAAGTTTAAAGTTAAAAGTCTAAAGTTGGTCTATTCAACTTTAAATCTTAAACTTGAGATCTTAAACTTTTAAGAAGATGCCAAATCATACGAAAAGATAAGTCGGAGGTAATTGAAATAAAACACAATTATATACAATCCCTTCCGACAGAAAACGGTGGGGATTTTTTTTGTTCCGCTTCCCTTCTCCTTGAGGAGAAGGTGCCCCAAGGTCGGATGAGGTAGGAGAGGGTAAAGGAAAAGAAAATATATGACAGACATACGAAAAATATTAGAACAACGCGTCCTCGTTATTGACGGGGCTATGGGTACCATGATCCAGTGCTACAAGCTGGAAGAAAAGGATTACCGTGGCGAACGCTTTAAGGATTGGAAATCTGATCTCAAAGGCAATAATGATCTATTGGTATTAACTCAACCTGATATTGTAAAGGCGATTCATATAGAATATTTAGCTGCCGGAGCGGATATTATTGAAACCAATACTTTTAACGCGCAAAAAATTTCGCTGGCAGACTATCACATGGAAGAGTTTGCCTATGAAATGAATTTGGCTGCGGCAAAAATTGTGAAACAAGCTGTCAAGGAATTCAATAGCCCTGACCCAAAATTTGTAGCAGGAGCGGTTGGTCCTACGAACAGAACATTGTCATTATCTCCCAACGTGAACGATCCCGGCTTTCGTGCTGTTACTTGGGATCAGGTGGTTGAAGCATATACCGAACAGGTTCGCGGATTAATTGACGGTGGAGTTGACTTGTTGCTGATCGAAACGATCTTCGATACTTTGAATGCAAAAGCTGCCTTGTTCGCGATCCAGAACTATTGCGAAAAAATAAATAAGAAAATGCCTGTCATGGTTTCCGGAACTATTACGGATGCCAGCGGACGTATTTTATCCGGACAGACTGCCGAAGCATTTTTAAATTCCATTTCTCATGTTGACCTCTTGAGTGTAGGATTGAACTGCGCGCTCGGAGCGAAGGAAATGAGACCGTATCTGGAAGAAATTTCGGACAAATCTCCTTTTTTCGTGAGTGCCTATCCAAATGCAGGTCTTCCTAATCAATTCGGAGAATACGATCAAGACGCTCACGAAATGGGGCATCAAATCGAAGACTTTTTAAAAGCAGGATTTTTAAATATCGTTGGCGGTTGCTGCGGAACAACGCCTGCACACATTAAAGAAATTGCTGCGCTGGCGCATAAGTCTAAACCGCGTAAAAGACCCGTGCCTGATACACTCATGCACCTGAGCGGATTGGAACCCGTTACTCTTCGCCCTGAATCAAACTTCATGAACGTAGGCGAACGGACAAATGTCACCGGTTCAAAGAAATTCCTGCGGCTAATTAAAGAAGGTAATTACGAAGAAGCTCTTTCTATCGCCAAAAATCAGGTGGATGGCGGTGCGCAGGTGATTGATGTAAACATGGATGAAGGCATGCTGGATTCTGAAGCAGCAATGACAAAATTCTTAAATCTCATTGCTTCAGAACCTGATATTGCACGTGTGCCTATTATGATCGATTCTTCGAAGTGGAGTGTGATTGAAGCAGGATTGAAATGCGTGCAGGGAAAAGCCATTGTCAATTCGATCTCCATGAAGGAAGGAGAAGCAAAATTCATTGAGGCGGCTCACAAAATAAAGCAATATGGTGCCGCTGTGATCGTAATGGCATTTGATGAGCTTGGACAAGCAGATACCTACCAACGCAGAATTGACATTTGCAAACGCGCGTATGACATACTGGTGAACAAAGTACATTTCCCACCTCAGGATATCATTTTCGATCCGAATATTTTCCCGGTGGCAACGGGCATGGAGGAACACCGCCTGAACGCGCTGGACTTTTTTAACGCGACAAAATGGATAAAGGAAAACCTGCCTTATGCAAAAGTGAGCGGAGGTGTGAGCAATGTTTCATTCTCTTTCCGCGGAAACGACCATGTGCGTGAAGCAATTCACGGAGCATTCCTATATCATGCCGTCAAAAACGGAATGGACATGGGAATTGTGAATCCATCTCAGCTCCAAGTCTATGATGACATCCCGAAAGATCTTTTGGAGCTCGTGGAAGATGTTCTCTTGAACAGAAGAGATGACGCAACGGAACGTTTGGTCAATCATGCCGAAACTTTAAAAGGTGTTGCCGGACAAAAAACAGAAAAAGATGAAGAGTGGCGCAAAGGAACTGTGGAAGAACGTTTAAGCCATGCGCTGGTAAAAGGCTTGGTTGAATATATCGATGTAGACACGGAAGAAGCAAGAGTAAAACTTGGCAGACCATTACATGTAATCGAAGGTCCCTTAATGGCAGGAATGAACATAGTAGGCGATTTATTTGGGAGTGGGAAAATGTTCTTGCCTCAGGTGGTCAAGAGCGCGCGCGTAATGAAAAAAGCGGTTGCGTATCTTGAACCCTATTTACAAGCAGAGAAAGACGCAAATAAATTAGCCGGTATTGTTGGTGATGGAAGAAAAAATGCAGGAAAGATTTTAATGGCGACTGTAAAAGGAGATGTTCACGATATAGGAAAAAATATTGTAGGAGTTGTATTGGCGTGTAATAACTATGAGATCGTGGATCTGGGCGTAATGGTTTCCGCGGATAAAATTTTAGAAGAAGCAAAGAAGCATAACGTAGATATCATCGGCTTAAGCGGGCTCATCACTCCGTCCTTGGACGAAATGGTTCATGTTGCAAAAGAAATGGAGCGTCTCGGATTTAAAACTCCCTTGCTGATTGGCGGAGCCACTACTTCTAAAGTTCATACAGCCGTAAAGATCTCGCAAAATTATTCAGGCCCTGTGGTGCATGTGAACGATGCGAGCAAATCTGTTCCTGTTGCAAGCAGCCTGATCTCGGAGGAATTGCGCAGTGCATTCATGGCGGATATTAATAAAGAATACGAACGTGTGCGTGAGCAAAATAAAAACTTGCAATCGGCAAGTAAATTCATTCCTATTGCTGAGGCTCGTTCCAACAAGTTCAAGATAGACTGGGAGAAAACAAAAATTACCAAACCATCGTTCATTGGCAATAAAGTATTTGAAAATTATTCTCTGGCTGAGATCGCCAAGAACATAGATTGGACACCATTTTTCCATAGCTGGGAATTGAAAGGAACCTATCCAAAGATTCTTAACGACACAGAACACGGAGCAGAAGCAAAAAAGCTTTTCGATGACGCACAGAAAATGCTGAAGAAGATCATTGCTGAAAAATGGCTGCAGGCAAATGCGGTGATAGGGTTTTATCCTGCATATTCGCAAGATGATGATATTCACCTCTCCTCTGTCCTCTCCTCCAGAGAAGAAGGAGAAGTTGTTTTGCAAACGTTAAGACAACAAACCAAAAAGCCGGATGGCCAACCAAACATTGCTTTATCAGATTTTATCTTACCTAAGACCGTCATTGCGAGGGAGGAACGACCGAAGCAATCTCCCCAGTCAGAAGATTCCTTCGCTGCGCTCGGAATGACGGACTATATCGGTGCCTTTGCAGTCTCCACTGGCATCGGCATGGAAAAAAAATTAGCAGAATTCGAAAAAGACCACGATGATTACTCCTCTATCATGCTCAAAGCCCTTGCTGACAGATTAGCAGAAGCATTTGCAGAACATCTTCATGCCAGAGTGAGGAAAGAATTCTGGGGGTATGCAAAGGATGAGAATATTTCTCCGGAAGGAATCATCCAAGAAAAGTATCAGGGCATTCGTCCTGCACCGGGCTATCCTGCTCAGCCGGATCACACGGAAAAGAAAACTTTATTTGCTTTGCTTGA
Source organism: Bacteroidota bacterium (assembly GCA_016213435.1). Taxonomy (GTDB): domain Bacteria; phylum Bacteroidota; class Bacteroidia; order Palsa-948; family Palsa-948; genus Palsa-948. Next base: position 4,908 of record JACRAL010000156.1, on the reverse strand, counting down.
AGTAGAAAAAAACACGGGCATCACTCTTACCGACAGCATGGCGATGTTCCCAACCGCTGCTGTTAGCGGCTTATACTTTGCACATCCTGAATCCCACTACTTCGGAGTAGGAAAGATCCGTAAAGACCAGGTGGAAGATTATGCGAAACGAAAAGGCGTTACGTTGCAGGAAATGGAGCGCTGGCTGGGGCCGAATCTGGGGTATTAATAAATCATCCCTTTGCTGACCTTGAAATATAATAATGAATTATCTTTAGGCTGCATAACAGCTTAAAATGATAAAGGATACAGAGGTATAAGTAAGTTACCAGCAATTCTAAAATGAAACAATTACTTTACACATTCCTCCTTTTCTGGATAGTAAATTTTTCTTTTGGGCAGACAGACATGGCGGTCGCGCATGTCCAGTCTGATAGTTCTTTACACAAACAAGACGACAAGAAGAAGGCATTGGACTATATTATTTTAAATGGATATAGAGAAGATACAATTTGGTGTGAAGTAACTAAAATAGAAAATAACCAAATCTATTATACGACTCCTAATAAAGATGAATGGGTTAAGGATTTTCAGGATATATGCAATTTGAATGGAAAGGTAATTCATTGTGAAAGGACATACATGCCTCCCAGTAACCAATGGGAATATATCGGCCCTTTCGAGCATGGGTATGCCAGGGTTTATAATAAAACACGATATGCGTATATAGACTCTACCGGAAAATGCGAATCTGATTGCCCCTTTGAAGATATGGGCAAATTTCGGTATGGTTATACATGGGCTTGTAACAAAAACAAATTATCAATTATTAATTCCAAATGCGAAGTAAAATTCACCGTAAAACATATTAGAGGAGAGCGAAGTGCTGCTTTCTTTGATAGTATTATCGTGATATACGCTATGAAAAAAAACGACAGGAATTTCGGTGCTGTCGACTATAATTTTAATATTATTATCCCACATGAATATTCCGGCATTCATAAATCAAGCTCTGAGCGTTATTATTTCGTAGCAAGAGCCTCGAATCAGAAACAAACTGATGAGTACGTGGAACATTGGGGTATTTATGATATGATTGCTCGAAAGGAAATAGTTCCATGCAGCTATCCCGATAAGCTGGTTTGGAAAGATGGCGTTGGTACGTATACATTTGGGGATGATTTTTTAAAGGAAGTGGAAAAGCTTAAACTTTCAGTTCCTGTTAGAGATGAAATATCTGATCGTATTAATGAGAAATATGACTGGTAATGGCGAGACAACTTTGTAAGCTCCCCGATAGTCGCCCTCTTAAAAGTTAACTCAATTCATCGGCACCTCAATCGTCAGGATCTCTGAATCAGAATTTGCTTTAATGCTGACCTTATCCGTATCCCAGACTCCGATAGCATCCCTTCGGGATAATTTCTGTCTGTCAATTTAAATTTCTCCTTCTACGAGCATAATATAAACTCCGTTTCCTTTGAGATTCATTATATAGTCAACAGTCTTTCCTTTTTCAAAATTTCCAAGAGAGAAGAATGCGTCCTGGTTAATCCACATCGTTTCAGAAGATTTTTCAGGAGAGACCAGAGTTTGGAATTTATTTTTTCTGCCTTCCAGCGAAAAAGTTTTTTGCTCGTAGCGAGGTACGATATTTTTCACTTTTGGAAAAATCCATATCTGAAAAAGTTTTGTCTCCTCGGTTTTGGATCCATTATACTCTGAGTGCAAAACGCCTGTACCTGCGCTCATGGATTGGATCTCTCCGGGTTTTATCTGTCCAATATTTCCTATTGAATCTTTATGTTCAAGCACTCCCTTTAAAGGAATCGTCACTATCTCCATATTATCGTGCGGATGTGTGCCGAACCCCATGGCGGGAGCAATCGTATCATCGTTTAGCACACGAAGTAAACCAAAATGCATTTTACTTGCTTCATGCCAGTTGGCAAATGAAAATGAATGCCATGCATTCAGCCAGCCGTGATCGGCATGGCCACGTTCGTTTGCAGGATGAAAAATCTTTTTCATGTTTTATATTTTATCGGTTTGAGTTATCTGAACCGCCTTCACCTGCCATGCCACAGCAAGGCAAATCAAACTTACCGTAATACTCATATAACCAAGGATATTATAATGCTGCAATTCTCCCGAAGGACTTATCGTAATGATCAATCCTCCAATGAAGGATGTGAGTCCGAGTCCTATCTGCTGAAGCGAAGCATTCAGATTCATAAATCCACCCCGCATATTTGGCGGCACCACCGAAGTAAGAAGTGCCTGAGCAGGAACCATTCGTCCGCTTGCCAGAATAAAAAAAAGAGTGGTGACGATAAGTACATAGTAAAACGGAACATGCGGGAGATTTGTTATCAGAAAAACAGGAATGATTGCGAGTAAAAGGAAAATGGTAAATATTTTATGCTTTCCAAATCTGTCAGCCATTTTTCCTATGAGGGGTGAAGTAAAAAGCGACATCATGCCTCCGAAAAAATACATGAGCGGAAGCTGTGTTTGGAGGAAGCCGGTATTTTTTGTGAGATAGGGTGCAATAAAAGGAATGGTAGAAAAGTGTGCGCAAATGAGTGTCAGCATCATCAGTAAAGCAAACTGCTGATTCCGGTCATTCCATACACTTTGATAAACGAGAAAGGGGTTTCGTTCTCCTATGCTTTTAATGTGTCCCTGCATTTTTGGCAGTACAAAGAAAGCGATGGGAAGAAGAAGAATTCCGAGAATACCGATACCGATGAAAGGAATTTGCCAATTTGTTTTGGTAGCGACAAAAAGCGCAATAGGAACTCCCGCAATTGTAGCCGCAGAAAATCCCGACATGAGCAATCCCATGGCTCGTCCGCGTTTCTGATAAGGAAAAGCATCCGCTACGATAGCCAATGCCTGTGCGCTGATGAGTCCCCCAAATAATCCAGCGATGATTCTTGCTATCATTAACATAGCATAGGAGTTGGCAAGTCCGCAAGCAATCGTTCCGACTATCAGCCCGAAAAATGCAAGAAGTAAAACTTTTTTCCTGTCAAAGCGGTCAACAATAAAAGAGGCTGTCATGCTTGCCGCAAAAGCACTGAATGCATAAGCAGAAACAAGAAAACCGAATCCTCTCGGAGAAACGAAAAATGATTTTTCTAAAAATTCCTGAAGAGGCATCATGATCATGAAGTCCATGATGTTGGTGAAATTGATACTCGCAAGTAAAATGAGAAGAGTAATTTCTTTGCGAGTCATAAAATCGATTGAGTGTAACCGTGATGCCTATACCAAGGAGAGAGTCAAAAAAATTTCTTCTGCGAACATATAAATCCCCTCTCTAACGGAGAGGGGATATGATCAGCAATCTATCCAATAAAATTATTTTTCTTGTGTGCGCCATCGCAATAAGGTTTATTTGCAGAGTGTCCGCAACGGCATAAGAAAGCCTTTGGTTCTTTAACTTCTGTTGTCCCATCAACTTTAACAACAGCGATGGTTCCTTCCACCATCAGTGGTCCGTTAGCAAGAACAGTAACTTTTACATTTGTATTTTCCATAGTTTTTTATTATTTGAGATTATTATTTTACCGCAACTACACTAAACTTAACTGTAAATTCATCATAAATCAGTTTATCTCCAATTTCCGGAAAAAAAGTTTTTGAATTGTACTTGACATCAAATTTTGAACGATCAATAACAGTCTGTCCAACACAGGCAACTTTTCCATCTGTCATTTTTATCACTGCATCAAAAGAAATTGCGTTTGTTTTTTCTTTAAGAGTAAGATTCCCTTTCACCGTATGTGTGTATCCGCCATCTTTTGCTTCTTTAATCGGTGTTACGGATGTAATTACAAATGTTGCTTTCGGGAATTTTTTCACATCAAACCAATCTTCTGATTTTAAATGATTCTCCAGTTTTGCTTTATAGGTAGGATCTTGCAGGTCTCTATCGTTAATCGTGGCCATGTCTATATCAAACTTACCTCCTGCAATAGTACCGTTTGTAACTTCCACTTCTCCTGAAGAAAGCATAATGGTGCCATTGTGCTCGCCTGTTAATTTTTTGCCGATCCATTCCATCGAACTTGTTTTGGTGTCCACTTTATAAATGTCTCCTTTGAATGTAAATGCGGAAAATGCAATCATTCCAATTAGGACAGATCCGAGAATTGTTTTTTTCATTGTGTTTGTTTTTAGGTTGTGAAATTATGGTTGTTATTTTCTTTTTAAAATGATCTTAATCAAATCGTTGTATTGTAATGTTTTCGATGTTCGGATTTGTGTATTAATTCAGAATTTATTTTCTGAGTTTATCCAACACATCATTCACCTTTTTTACATTGGGTTCCGAGAGATGGGAAAACATCTTTATCCATTTCTTCTCTGTTTGGTCAAGTGTTTTCAGCAGCGCCAGTCCTTTTTTAGTGATGAGTATATCACAAGCCCTGCGATCTTCCTTATTGGTTTTTCTTTCCAGCAATCCTTTCCTGCGAAGTTTTTCTACTAAACGGGATGCATTCGACATCTTGTTCAGCATCCGATCAATCAGTAGATTCACGGTGGACGGATTAGGATATTGTCCTCGAAGTATCCGCAAAATGTTAAACTGCTCAAGCGAGAGATCAAACTCCTTTAAATGTCTGCTGTGCTGTGCTCCCATCCAGTTGGAAGTGTAAATAATATTTACACCAAGTTTATGATATTCATCCTTAAACTTGCTTTGTTTTATTTCGAGTTCTAGTTTCATGAAACAAAGATATGCAAATACATTATATGTTGATACATATATTATTAACAAGCCAAGGCAATCGGGTTAAACGGCATTGATTTCTATTAACATAGGAGTGATGAAAAAAAGAGAAGGGCGGCAAAATAAATAATTGTAACAAGTAGGTTCTTAGCATAAAAATTAAAATGCTATGAATCCACTAACAACCT
>JACRAL010000152.1 GCA_016213435.1 Bacteroidota bacterium | reverse complement strand
TATCCTGAGAAGAATCGCTCTCAACCTTATTCGATTAGACAAAACACCAAAAATAAGCCAGCGTAATAAACGAAACAAATCAGCATGGAACGATCAATTCTTAGAAAAAATGCTTAGGATTTAAGCCCGATTGCCTTGATTCAACTCGCTTAAGAGGTCTGCCTGAATATCTTCATGCAGGAATGTAATTGCCGAACGTATCCTTTTAATTTGCGTGTTGTATAGATTTTCCAGCCGCGCGCTTTTATAAATGGGGATATTATTTGTCTGCTTTACTTTTCGGCAGAAGTAAATAAGCAGTTCTGCTGTAACCGCTTTATCCCCCATGTATTTGCAATACTTATTAATAATGCTCAGTGTAGAATGAATTTCAGAAAAATGCTTGTCTATTTCATTTTTTATCTCTGTGATGAATCTCTCGCGGTCATGCGCCTGAAACAACAAATACCCTAAATACTCTTTGTTGTCTTTTTTATATTTTGCTAAACTGAGGCATAATCCAAACAATTGTTTTGGCGATATCTCTTGCAGTTCTTGCTTTACGTCTTGTAACGATGGTACATTCATAAGGTGATAAGATAAAAACATACTCTCAGCCCATCATAAAACCCTTCAACGAAAGGAAATTTTAATAGGTTGCGAGGATACTTCTCCTCCAACCTATTACATACCTAACACAAAACTATCTCTTCGAAAAATAATCCGAATCAAAAACTTTGTTCTCATTATTTGCATACAGCGTATAGGTAAATCCTTTCTGAAGTGAATATGAACCGATATCCCCGTTTTTATTAACCGCAAGAAAGCCCACCTGGGATTTTTGGTAATCCTGTTTTTTCACGATGCGATGAATGGCTTCTTCGCATGCCATCTGGGGTGTTCTTCCTTGTCGCATGAGTTCAACTATTAAAAATGAACCGAGCGTTTTCATCACCAACTCTCCCACACCGGTAGCGCAGGCACCTCCCACTTCATTATCGCAAAACATTCCGGCACCAATGATGGGGGAATCCCCCACTCTGCCGTGCATTTTGTAGGCAAGTCCGCTGGTGGTGCAGGCACCCGCAATATTATTGTCTTTATCCAGCGCAAGCATGCCGATAGTATCGTGGTTTTCAAAATTCACAATGGGTGCATACCTTGATTCTTTCTTCCATTCTTCCCATGCCTTTTTGGATTTCTCCGTTAGAAGATTTTCTTTTTTAAATCCATTATCAATGGCAAACTTAAAAGCGCCTTCACCGCTCATCATCACGTGAGGCGTTTTTTCCATCACTCTTCGCGCTACAGAAATCGGATGCATGATGTTTTCAAGAAAACAAACCGAGCCGGCTCTGCCATCTTTGTCCATGATACATGCATCGAGCGTAACATGTCCGTCACGATCGGGCAAACCGCCAAAACCTACACTCTGATTTTCAGGATCCGCTTCGGGAACACGCACTCCCGCTTCCACTGCGTCAAGAGCGGTTCCGCCTTTCAGAAAGACTTGCCAGGCGCCATTGGTTGCACCCAAATTATTCCAGGTGGCGATGGCGAGAGGTAATCTGCCGCCCCCCGCCCTAAAGGGTGCTGTTGTACTTGCTTGATTTCCGCCCTGAGCGCTGGAACTTAAACCCAACACACCTGCACCTACTGCGAGCGAGGATTTAATAAGGAATTCTTTTCTTGTTGCCATGATGATCTTATTTACACAAAAATAATATTCTGAAAGAAAATGATTCACTAAGTTCAGCAAATACTTCTTCTCTTCTCCCTTCAGGGTCGGGGAAAAATTACTCCCACCCGCTCACCAGCACATCGGCAATGTGCATCACTTTGATGTTGAGCTTTTGCTTTTTGATGTAGCTGTCCATGTGCAAGAGACAGGACATATCGGTAGAGATAATATAATCTGCTTTTACTTCCAGTGCGTTCTTTACTTTCTGCTCGGTCATGCCAACTGCGATGGGTTCAAATTTAGCAGCAAAGGTTCCACCAAAACCACAGCAGGTATCTGTGTCTTTCATTTCACGAAGTTCCAGTCCGCGAACTTTTGACAACAGTGTTCTCGGCTCTTGTTTGATTCCATATTCGCGCAATGCAGCACAGGAGTCGTGATAGGTAGCAACTCCATTGAGCGTTGCGCCAAGATTGGTGATCTTCAGCACATTCACCAGAAAATCAGAGAACTCAAACATGTTCTTCTTCAACTCCTTGAACTCATTGTGCAAAACAGAGTTATGGAACATTTCGGGAAAATAATTTTTTACATAACCCGAGCAGGATGCAGAAGGAGAAACGATATACCTGTCGTTCTGAAATTCTTTGATAAACTTTTCTCCCACTTCGCGCGCCTCATTCCAGTAGCCGGAATTGAAAGCAGGCTGTCCGCAGCAGGTTTGTTCAGGATTATAATTGATGCCGCAACCAAGTTTCTCCAGCACCTTCACCATATTCACTGCAACATGCGGGTGAAGCTGGTCAACGAAACATGGGATGAATATGTCTACTATCATTTTACGTGAGTACTTTTTGGAATGGTCAAAAGTAAAATAAATCCGACTATGAAGTACGCAATAAGTGCAAGTATTGAACTACGCATGCTTCCTGTAAATCCTTCAATATAGCCGAAAAAAAATGTTCCGATCACAATACCGATCTTTTCGCTCACATCCAAAAAAGAAAAGTAAGATGCGTGATCTTCCGTTTCATCGGGCAACAATTTAGAATAGGTGGAACGTGATAATGATTGAATTCCTCCCATCACTAAACCAACTGATCCTGCAACAATATAAAAGTGCAAGGGAGTATAGACAAACAAATAGGTTCCGACACATATTGCAATCCATATAAACAGCGCAGTACCGATAGCTTTTATATTTCCAATCATGGAAGATAATTTAGAGAATGCATAAGCACCGGCAACACCCACAAACTGAATCAGGAGAATGCTGACAATTAGATCCGAATCCTTCAATCCAATAATTTCTTTTTTTGCGAAAAGCACAGCCATGAGCATAATGGTTTGCACGCCCATACTGTACACAAAAAAAGAAGAAAGAAATCTTTTCAAGCGAGGAAATGTTCGGATCTCTTTAAACACCTGAAATAATTCTTTAAACCCTTTGAAAATTAAATTGCCGGAAGGTTTGTGTCCGAATACATTATTAGGCAAAATAAAAAAAGGAATCTGCGCGAAAGCAATCCACCATAGGGCTACAGTTACAAAACACCAGCGCACGTTAATATCAAAAACTTTCAGCATCACTAAATTGAGAATAAGAAGAATTGCACTTCCGATATACCCCATGGCAAATCCTTTTGCGCTTACTTTATCCTGATCTTTGGGTTCGGCAATTTCAGGAAGGAATGCATTGTAAAAAACCAGACTCCCGTTAAAACCAATGCTCGCAAACACCACCGACAATAATCCGAGTGCAATGTTAGCTGTATCAAAAAAATAAAGTGAAGCGCAGGACAGTGCACCTAAATAACAGAAGAACTGCATGAACCGCTTTTTCTTGCCGGCATAATCTGCAATTCCTGAAAGCGCTGGCGAAACAAAGGCAATGAGCAGGAAAGAGAGAGAAATGGCGTAAGAATATATTTCTGAACTTCCGAATGTTCTTCCGAACATTGCAACCACTCCGCCTAAATCTTCTTTGGTAACATTCTCATAAAAAATCGGGAAGATTGCAGAGGTAATTACCAGCGGATAAACCGAATTCGCCCAGTCGTAAAAGCTCCAGGCAGTGATTATTTTTTTGTCGCCCTTTTTAATTCCGGTCATTCAAAGGCAAAGGAAACAAAAATCCCTTATTAGCTTTCGCAACTTAATGAATAGTTATCAAAACCTTTGTATTCCTGTAAGCTCAGCTATTTGCTACGAGTTGGACAACTAATTAATCAAATAAGAAACAGCGCCAATAATACCAGAGCGTGTTGGTTCGGATATAATATGGAACATGAATTTGTTTTTTATTTTAGAACCAACTTGGAAAGAGAAAAACCTTTCAGTTTTATCTCCCATTTTCATAGTTGTCAAATTAAATTCAGGAGTTGTTTCTTCATTATAAAACAGACCAATTACAGGCTCACTAAATATCCAGAATTTTGTATTAGTAAATAGTTTAAAAAACTGCAAGGATGAAAATCCTGCATTTACAACAGTGCTTGGTCCCATTGGGATTTTAACATTCATATGAATAAAGAATATTGAATACTCTCCATTTTCAAAATCATCTGTTATTGTCAAAAACTGCCTTTGTCTTAGCAAGCTGTTTTCTCTTAAAGTTATAGTGCTAATAAACATGCCATTCGTCATTCCGTCTGTTGCCGGTTTTACTAAACGATTTCTTGTTTTACCAAAGAAAAGAGCGCCTAAATGAAAATCATAATCATTTTTGTGTTTCCAAACATATATTGAACTCGGAAAAGCATCGGGTCCAAAATTGGCAGATCTACCAATAGCAAGCGTACGGGTATCTTCTGTTTCGTCAGTGCTTTTTATATACCCTCCAAACAGGAATGTCCCTTTAGGTCCATTTAGCATTGCACCAGCACCATATCGTGTATTTGTTGTAGTATCCTTTGTTCCGTTCCCAACTACAGCAATGGGTGTAAAAAATCCTATTTTATATTTTGCTGAAAAATAATAGGAGCTCAGTAATGATTTAGTATAAACACCAACACCCAAATGGTTTTCATAATATTTATACTCATCCGAATATTCAAAACCTGCTCTCAGCCATAGTTTTTTAGTTGCCCTCCATGTAAGTCTTGAATACAGCGTTTTATTATATAGCGTTGAATCAATAATTTTATCTAATACTCCTCCAAGATCAAATTGAAAGCGGTCATCATTCTTTATAGGAAAAAGAGCTGCTCCGGCAGCTATTCTTTGCACTCTATATTGGTTAATATTATCGTAACTATTATCCCTTATAGTAAAAAATAATGTTCTATCACGTTGATTTTTCTTGTAAAAATTAAATGCAGGAGTTCCTTCTTCCTGCCTATAGTCATACGCTAATTGAAATTTCCATTTTGCCGGCATTGGAGGACCATAAACAGAATGTTTTGGGTCAGCATTTCCATGCCCATGAGGAGCTTGCTTTGTTGAATCGGGTTTTGCATTTCCATCCTGGGCAAATAATGGTACTGATATTAAAAATATCAAAACTGTAAAAAGATGCTGCTTCGTTTTCATAATACTACTTCTGATTTTATTACGTTTACAATTACAAACATACTGTTTTTTCTTTCTCTCTGTAAGCGCGAAGTTCGTAATTTTGTGTTGTGCCGGTAGCCCGCTTGCGGACGGGCAAGTAGGTGGGGCTTTTGGGCGAGGTATTAACGAACTTCTGTGGAAAATTCTTTCACCGTATCCACAAAAAACTTCACTTTGTCTTTCTCTGTATCGGGATAAAGCCCGTGTCCGAGGTTGGCAATGTAACGCGAAGGTCCGAATGCACGAAGCATTTTTTCTGTCTCTCTTTTAATAACATCATAATCTGCATAGAGCAAACAGGGATCTGCATTTCCCTGCAGGGTTTTATTTAATCCGATAAGAGTGCGTGATTCTGCAATATCCATCGTCCAGTCAAGACCAATCACATCGCATTTTATTTTGCTCATTGCTTTTCTGGCGAAGTAAGCATCTTTTGCAAAAACTATTTTTGGAACAAGAGTAATCGCATCGCATATCTGAGAAATATATCTCAGAGAAAACTCATTGTATTGCTCGGGAGATAAAATTCCCGCCCATGAATCAAATATCTGGATAAGGTCAGCGCCCGCTGCAATCTGTGCCTTGAGATAATTGATAGTACTGTCAGTTATCTTTTGAAGAAGCGCGTGAGAAAGTTTGGGATTGGTGTAAAGCATTTTCTTTGCCTGCGAAAAGGTTTTGCTTCCGCTTCCTTCTATCATATAAGCAAAAAGCGTCCATGGCGCGCCCGAAAATCCGATGAGCGGAACTCTTCCATTCAATTCCTTTTTTGCAAGTTTGATTGCATCGGTTACATAACTCAGATCATCGCCATTTGCAATGCGCAGCTGCTCCACATCTTTTTCAGTCTTCACCGTTTTCTCAAACCAAGGTCCCTTCGCTTCAAGCATTTTATAAGGTAAGCCCATTGCTTCGGGAATCACAAGAATATCCGAGAAAATAATTGCGGCATCCACTCCAAGAATATCAACGGGCTGAACAGTTACTTCGGCAGCGAGTTCAGGCGTTTTTACAAACGTTACAAAATCTTTTAGCTGTTCGCGCACTTTTCTGTATTCCGGCAAAATGCGTCCCGCCTGGCGCATGAGCCAAACAGGAGTGCGTTCGGTTTTCTCACCGCGCGCGGCACGAAGAATCAGATCGTTTTTCAAGTTCATATAGCAAAAGAAAAAAATAGTTGATGATAATTCGTCATAGGATTGTAATTAGAGCCATTGATACACTTTTGTATTCTCAAATTTTTTATAGAAGCTGGGCTTCTTTGCACGAAAGCGGTATCCAATGGTGGTAGAGCCTGACATGAAATTATTGGTAACCATGATCTGCCCGCTGTTGTAATTGGAATGATCAGCAATGGCAGAAAGGAAAAAGAAAAACTTCTTTCCGTTATATCCGAACGAAAAGCGCGCATCTCCGGATGTTTTCAGGTAAGCCCTATACGACACCGATCCGGATCCATAAGAATATTTTCTCCATTGAGATTCTGGTTCCACGGCCCATGTGAGGTTTCCAAAAAACTTGTGAAACAAAACTACATTTACTGAAAATCCCCCTCCTACTGACAATCCAATTACATTAAGTCCGTTGAAATCGGAATAACCAGCATAAAAATTTCTTATAGGAAATGGAACAAATGAAGTATCCGTGCTCATGCGGTTATAATACAAGTTGCTTACAAATATCCAGGAAAAGGAACTTTTTGTCTGCTGTTGAGAACAAGCATACGCAGAGCAATATGAAAATTTGTTATGCTTTTTTATGTAAATAAGTTTTGCTTTCATGCTCTGAGTAGTCATGTGTGGGTTTTGATAATACGGAGCAGAATCAGAATAAAACGGAGTATAGTTAGGAGTGTTAGTATCGTAAAACCCTTCGTATCTTTTATAACTTGTTTCCAATCTCCATTTATTTCCGCCTGCGTTCAATCCGAGATCGGTATAATACGTTTTCCCTTTTTTGAAAGCATTTTTAGGAGGAACCGCTTTGTAGGCAAATGCAATGCCGAAAATATCGTAATCAAATTCAATTCCCGAAACAATATCCGCATCGGCATAATAATGAAAGGGCGATTTTCCCGCAGTGTCTTTCACAATATTCTGACTGAACGCAATATCATTTTGCCTTGCAAAAGAATTATAGAGTGAGATGATCAGCTTGTCGTTGTACTCTTTGTAATAGGTAGTATCATGCTGAGCAAACGAAACAATCGCAAGCGGAAAAAAAAGAGACAGTGTAATGATTCGCATGTGCCGAAAATAAAGACAAAATTAGAATAGTATTTAATGCGGGGTGTCCCTATCGCAGGTTTTACGCATTAAAAATAAATAGTGTTTTCAGATACGGTGTATCGTAATTGGCTCTTAGTTTTTTATGAGTCATTGAAAGATTGGATTTTCTCTCTTAGTTTAACAGATTGATTGCCATTTTATTTGTTATTGCAAAATTTAGAGAGGTATAACCTTTTCTTTTTCTACTCTTGTCCTCGTCAAAGTTTACATCCAATATCCAATGCAAGGAGTTTTCTATTCCCCAGTGTCCGCGTATTAATGCATTAAATTCTTTAGCTGATATATCTACTAAAGAACTAATGTAATAGTTAACGTAAAAAAAAACATTAAAAGATCGTAAATGTTCTTTTTTTGTTTAAAAACATTACTCGATAGTACATCCAACATGCTCGAAAGTACACTGAACATGCTCGAAAGTACTTCCAACATACTCGATAGTACCCAATTTACCTAATTATGAAAATTTTTTTGCCTGAAGAATCTGAACAACTGCCGATAAGAGGCGCAGGACATTCATCCGAGTTTTATAAAGCAATTATCAGTTTGCAAGTTGGCGAGGCATTACTCATCACTAAAAAAGAATACACACTTACGCGCCCACCGGGCAGAATATGCCGAACTATTATGAAGCGATTTTCGGATGTAAAATATGAATATGGAGCAATTGCCGATGGCAGCGGCTGGGCGGTGAAAAGGGTGGTCGGGATATGTTATCCCGACCAAAGAGCAAGCGGGATTTAAAATCCCGCAACTATACGGTCAGGATTTCAAATCCTGACCAACCCCGCTTAGCAAGGAAATAAAACCATAACTTTGGCATCTAAAAAAATCAATCATGAAACAAACAGCAATCACGCTATCTCTCTTTGGCATCTTTTCAATCTTTACCGGCTGCTCAAACAACAAAAACAATGATCAGCCCGCTGAAAAAGCTAAGATCAAACAGGTTCTCATGGACTGGTCTGTCGCTGCCATAAAAGCAGGGCGCTACTCCCCTGCAGATTCCTGCAATGCATTCTATTTTACGCATCACCCAAAAAACGAGAAACTCGCGGAGGGATTAGGTTTGCCCGACACCAATAAATTCCATTACCTGTTTGCCGACATCAATAATGACAAGCAGCTTGATGCGCTGGTAACATTTCACCCTGCCTGCTGCACCTGCAGCGACACAACGGGAAAGGTGGTGCCTCAGGTGCAGGTAGTTATTGTTTCAAACGAGAACGGCTACGCTGCAAATGATACTTTCTTTTATCACTTATTTGCCGATTCCATGAACGTGAATATTGATGTGGACAGTTCAGCAAGCAATTTGTTTTACGGAACTTATTTTAAGATAGGCAAGCAGGACACCAGCGTGGATCAATATCAAAAATCAATTTCCATTGCTTACGACACACGAGAGATGAAGTTTATTGAAAGGAAAAAGAAATAAAAGCAGGACTTACGCAACCTCCCTCCCGAGCTTTGCTCCCAACCTTCGGTTGTCCCAAAGGGGGAGAGTTGTGCGTGAAAGTCCTCCCCTTTGGGGAGGATTAGGTGGGGTTGCGTAAGTCCAAAAAAGAACGGAATGAAACTAATAGAACAGCTTAAGCTCAGCTACCGGGCAAGTAAATACAAAAATAAAAACGACAAAGGAGGAATAGCGTATATTCTTTCCTCTGTTAAAGCAGGGCAAACTGTACTCGACATAGGAGCGCACAAAGCCGGATACTTGTATTTCTTTCTGAAACAAGTTGGCGCTGCGGGAAAAGTGTTTGCGTTTGAGCCTCAATCTTCTCTTTATAATTATGTGTCTAAGCTTAAAATGCTTTTCGATTGGAAAATGTAAGCATAGAACATCTTGCTCTTTCGGATACAGCAGGAAAAACAACATTGTATATTCCTTCGAATAAAAAAAGTAAAGCCACTTCGCCAGGCGCAACCATTGTTCAAAACTTCAATCGAACCGACATTGGCGCCACAGAAGAAGTAAGAACCGAAACGTTAGACTCCTACTGCAACCAACATAACATTCACCCCGACTTTTTAAAGATTGACGTTGAAGGAAACGAACTTAGAATATTTCAAGGAGGAATAGAAACGTTGAAAAAGCACAAGCCAAAGATCCTTGTCGAAATAGAAGCAAGACATGTAGGAAAAGAAAAAGTATTTGAAACTTTTAAGTTTCTTGAAGCACTGTCGTATCAGGGATATTTCATTTGCGATACGAAACGTATTCCTTTATCCTCCTTCCACTTCGAGAAGCATCAAAACACCGAAGACCAAAAAAACTATTGCAATAACTTTGTTTTTGAATAATACGCTGATTTATAATTCTTTTCAGGATAAAAACCTGACCGAATAACATGATAAAACCCCTACTCCTTCGCGTTCCTCCCATCACAGCACACAGCGATGAATCGTTGGCTGAATATATTGCTGAGGAAATGGGCATTCCCAAAAGCGAGATCACAGGCATCAGACGTATTCGACAATCCATTGATGCACGTAGCAGAGAAGTGATGATACAGGTGCAGGTTGAAGTATTCATCAACGAGCCGTTCCAGCAATTCAAAATTCAAAATTCAAAATTCAAAAATGTTTCTGCTGCCAATCCCGTAATTATTGTCGGCAGCGGACCTGCAGGAATCTTTGCAGCATTCAAATTAATAGAATTTGGATTAAAGCCCATCATTTTAGAAAGAGGAAAAGAAGTTTCCGAACGCAGACGAGATATTGCTGCATTAACCAAACAGAGAATCGTAAACCCTGAAAGCAATTATTGTTTTGGCGAAGGCGGTGCCGGAACTTTCTCTGATGGAAAGCTCTATACGCGTTCTACCAAGCGCGGAGATATAGAGCGCATTCTGCATTTGTTTGTCGCTCATGGCGCTGAGGAACGTATTCTCTACGAAGCGCATCCGCATATCGGCACAAACAAACTGCCCAAGATAACTACTGCAATGCGTAAAACCATTACGGAGCATGGCGGTGAGTTTCATTTCAACAGCAAAGTTTCGGAATTGATCGTGGAAAATAATATTTGCAAAGGAGTTAAACTGTCAAGCGGTGAAACGGTAAATGCAAAAGCCGTTCTGCTTGCAACAGGACATTCAGCACGGGATATTTTTTTCATGCTTCATCGTCAAAATATTTTAATTGAAGCAAAACCATTTGCCTTAGGCGTACGCATAGAACATCCCCAGCAGTTAATTGACAGCATTCAGTATAAATGCACTCTTCGTGGCGAATATCTACCTCCTGCATCCTACAGTTTAGTGCATCAGTCGCAAGGAAAAGGAGTTTTTTCTTTTTGCATGTGTCCGGGAGGAATCATCGCACCGGCAATGACAAATCCCGGAGAAATTGTGGTGAACGGATGGTCTCCATCAAGAAGAAATAATCCGTATGCAAACAGCGGGATGGTGGTGAGTGTGGAAGCCCACCCCCTTCCCCTCCCATTGGGAGGGGAGAAAAGCCCCACCCCAACCCTACCCATTAGGGAGGGAGACAGTAATACAAGTCCTCCCCAATGGGGAGGATTTAAGAGGGGCTTGGATGAAGCTTTGTCTTTATTGCATTTTCAACAAGCCGTAGAACAAAGAGCATTCGTTGTCGGAGGAGGTAATTTACAAGCCCCTGCTCAGCGTGTTACAGATTTCATAGCAGGAAAAACCTCCTCTACCCTACCCGGCAATTCTTATTTTATAGGAACCACCTCCGTGAATTTAAGAGATGTGCTTCCGCCTGATATAAGCAGAAGTTTAAGGGAAGGATTAATTGCATTCGGAAAAAAGATGAAAGGATACGTTACGGAAGAAGGCATTATGGTCGCCACAGAATCTCGCACTTCATCGCCCGTGCGCATACCACGCGACAAAGAAACATTGCAGCATCCGCAAGTAAAAGGACTTTACCCCTGCGGTGAAGGTGCCGGTTATGCAGGAGGAATTGTCTCAGCCGCAATGGATGGGGAACGATGTGCAGATATGATTGGATCTGCTTGTTTGAAGCCATGATTAAAAAACAAACCATTGCATGTTTAATACTTTTATGTATCAATATTTTATAGTTCGTATATTTCGTATAAATTCGCTTTTCGAAGATTTATGAATTTTTCATCCAAACACATAGAAGATGTCATCAACGAGTTTGCAAAACTCCCGGGGGTTGGCAGAAAAACAGCTATACGATATGTGCTTCATGTTTTGAAACAAGACGACAAGGAAACAGAAACATTCGCCTCTGCTCTCGTCAATATGAAAAAAGAACTGAAGCATTGTTCTATTTGCCATAATATTTCAGATAAAGAGATTTGCAATATTTGTTCCAACCACAACCGCGACAAAACTTCTCTTTGTGTGGTGGAAGACATCCGCGATGTGATGGCGATTGAAAGCACTCAGCAGTACAGAGGAGTTTATCATGTGCTGGGCGGCATTATTTCTCCTCTTGATGGAATCGGTCCTGCCGACCTAAACATTGAATCTCTTGTGCAAAGAATGACTGGCGGTGAAATAAAAGAAGTGATTATGGCGTTAAGCACCACCATGGAAGGCGATACCACCAATTTCTATTTATACAAACGATTGAAAGAGTTTAGCATTACAGTTTCCACCATTGCGCGAGGAATATCTATTGGCGATGAACTTGAGTACGCTGATGAAGTTACGCTCGGACGTTCAATTACAAATCGTATTCCTTACGAAAACGTGTTGCCAATTAGATGAAACTATCCATCATAATCGTCAACTACAATGTTGAGCATTTCCTCGAGCAGTGCCTGCATTCAGTTTTAAAAGCATCTAAAAATATTTCCTCCGAAGTAATTATAGTCGACAATAGTTCTGTAGATGGCTCTGTTGCGATGGTAAAGAATAAATTTCCGGAAGTAAAATTACTTGCAAATGAAAAGAATGTTGGATTCTCCCGCGCGAATAATCAGGGAATAAAAGAGTCTAAAGGAGAATACATTCTCTTGTTGAATCCGGATACCGTGGTTCAGGAAGACACGTTTGAGAAGACGATAAAATTCATGGATGAACACCAAGACGCTGGTGCTTTGGGCGTGATGATGTTAGACGGAAAAGGAAATTTCCTCCCTGAATCAAAACGCGGACTCCCTACTCCATCGGTTGCATTTTATAAAGTATTCGGACTCTCCGCACTGTTTCCTAAATCAAAAATATTCGGAAAGTATCATCTTGGCCATCTCGATAAAAATAAAATCCACGAAGTGGATGTGCTTGCTGGCGCATTTATGCTCATTCGAAAATCCGTACTTGATAAAATTGGTTTATTGGATGAAACTTTCTTTATGTATGGGGAAGACATTGATCTATCCTACAGAATTATACTTGCAGGTTTCAAAAACTATTACTTCCCCGAAACACGGATCATTCATTACAAAGGCGAAAGCACGAAGAAGAGTTCTGTAAATTACGTACTGGTATTCTACAACGCGATGGCAATCTTTGCTAAAAAACATTTTGCAAAAAATCAAGCAAAGATGTTTTCCTTGCTGATCTATTTTGCAATTGCTCTTCGTGCAACAATGGCAATCGGAAAGAGATTTCTTAAGCAGCTATTTGTTCCTATGCTGGACGCCACTATTCTCTTTGCCGGATTATATTTCATCAAAAATTATTATGAGCACAATGTTAAATATGTTGCCTATCCCGAAAAACTTGTTCTGCTTGCGTTTGGATTATATGTCTTTGTCTGGCTCTTTTCTGTTTTCCTCAGCGGAGGATATGAAAAACCCATTCGTCTGCAGAAAATTGCAAGAGGAATTTTTTGGGGAACAGGGATCATTCTAATCACCTATGCTTTACTTCCTGAAGAATATCGTTTTTCCCGCGCGCTTATTCTCATAGGAACGGGATGGGCAACCATTGCGATGTTGGCTACAAGAATGCTCTTTCATCTTTTTGGAATAGAAAGTTTTATGCTTGAGGGAAGTACATCCAAACGATTGGCGATTGCTGGAAGCGAAGAGGAATACAAAAGAGTATTTGCTCTGTTAAAAGAATCAAGTATTAAAACGGGATTGGTTGGATTTGTCAGCATTGAACATGCCGATGATGGCAACTGGCAACGGACAACTGAAAAGCAACCGGAATTTTTTCTCGGACGTTTCTCTCAACTTCAGGACATCATAACCATTTACAAAATAGATGAGGTGATTTTCTGTTCAAAAAACTTGTCTGCAGTAAAAATCATTGATGCAATGTCAGCTTTCGTGAACATGAATATTGAATTTAAAATTGCTCCTCCTGAAAGCTTATCCATTATAGGCAGCAATTCTATTGACACAGCGGGCGACCTTTATGCCATTGATATCAACTCTGTAAACAAGCCATCAAACCGAAGAAAAAAAAGAATCATAGATGTTTTATTTGCAATGCTATTCATCTCTTTATTGCCAGTTCTTATTTTTATAATAAAAAATCCAATTGCCTTCATAGAAAACATCTTTCAGGTACTGTTGGGATTCAAAACTTGGGTGGGTGAAGCACAATCCTCAACCCTGAAGGGAGAAATACAACCATACCCTTTAGTGCAAGGGGTAGCTGGAATTTTCTCGCCCGCGGATTCTTTAAAAGCAAATCATATTTCGCCTGAAGTTGTTCAGCGACTGAATAAAATTTATGCAAAGGATTACCAGATTTGGAATGATGTAAATATTATTTTGAAAGGCATTGGCAACAAACTAATTAGATACTATTGAGATTTTTCTTTTTTTGCTCCAAAGAAGGCTCATATACCATTTCACACCTGTAAAACTCATTAAAAAGATTGTTGTTGATTTTTATCAACAACAGCATTTTATCCATATCTTCACCTTTTATCCTTGGATTAAGTAATCAACTATCTATTGTTAATTTCACTACATAAAAACCATAGAAAAAGACACAAGGTTTATTTACTTTTGGTATTAAGAAGTTGAATTGGCAAGATACATTACTTACAATCAAACCGAATCACTATATGCCATGAAAAAATCTTCCTGGTTTTTTTCTGAATTAATTGTCCTTTGGTATTATTTACAGACATCTTTTATTTTAATAAGAACCGCTTTTTTTGTAGTGTGTTTTATTTTTATACTAGAGTTATCTGTAAATGCCCAACTTACGGGAACTAAAAATATTCCCGGAGATTATGCGACATTGGCTTTAGCAATTACAGATCTCAACATACAAGGTGTGGGTGCAGGCGGTGTAACCTTAAACCTGCTTGCAGGAAATCCTGAAACTGCACCGTCCGGAGGTTATTCTGTTACTGCGACAGGAATTTCAACAGATCCAATTACCATTCAGGGTAACGGAAATACAATTACCGCTTCCGGATCATTAACAGCAGGTGCTGACAATGATGCTATTTTTAAAATCATAGGGGGGGATTACATCACACTTACAGGATTTACGATGCAGGAAAATTCTGCTAATACAACCACCACGCCTGTTGGCTCAAATAATATGACCGAATGGGGAGTGGCACTCCTGTATGCTTCTGCTACAGATGGCGCGCAAAACAATACCATACAAGGAAATGCTATTTCATTAAACAGAACATATGCCAACACTTTTGGTGTTTATAGCAATACAAGACATACAGCCACCTCTGTTACTGCTGCCGCAGATATTACTGCCACTTCAGGTTCTAACAGCAACAATAAAGTTTATGCCAACACCATCAGCAATGTAAACATGGGTATTGCTTTTATTGGGTCGGGTACTGCTGCATACCAAGATGCAGGTAATGATATCGGAGGAGGGTCTCTTGCAACCGGAAACACAATCACCAACTGGGGAGGTGCTGCTGCCACAACTCTTTTTGTTTCTAATTCCACTACTTCCTATTGCATTTTAGTGAATCATCAAACAGCTGAGAATGTATCTTACAATACAATAATAAGTGCTGTTGTAAGCGGTGCTGCTGTAACCTTCAGGGGGATTTTAAAAGCATATACTTTCACTCCTCCTGTCGGTAACTTTACATCAAGCATAACCAATAACACGATAACGCTGTCGAGTGGTTTTACCAGTGGAACTTTTGAATGTATCAACAGTCAGGACATGACCGCACTAAGCACCGCAACTATTAATATCAATAGCAATACTATTCTGAATTGTGTGATGAGCGGTGCAGCTTCATCAACCACTATTGTTGGTATTATAAACTCGTCTGCTCCCGGCACTTTAAGTATCAGTAATAATAGTATAAAGGGAAACACTTCTACATCTACAACAGGAGGTTTTACGGGCATCTCCAATTCTGGTGCTGTTGTAACTGCAATTAACATTAACAATAACCAGATTGGAAATGCGGGTGGTGGGACAATTACATTTAGCGCAGCAACAAATACTGCGGTTATAGGTATTACTAATTCTAATGGAGCCGCTACCGCTACTCTTACCATTCAAGGTAATGACATCAGAGGCATTACCCATTCTGTTGCAGGATCAAGTGCTCATACCTATATTATTAACTCGGCTGCAAATCCAAATACAAACATTAATTCCAACACATTTACCAATTTAAATGTAAATACCACCGGTGCTATTACATTTATAAGCAACAATGTAACTCATGCTGCAAATACCATTCATAATGTAAATAACAATACCATTGTAACTGCATATAATAAAGCTGCTGCAGGAGGAACAGTTTACTTTTATAATGCAAATGGTTCATCTGGTTCAACAGTCACAGAAACGAATTTAGGTAATAACTTTTCCAACATGACTTTTACAGGTGCTACTCTTATTTCAGGATGGCGTCATAATGATGGAGCTGGACCAAGAAAAACAATTACAAACAATACATTTAATAATATTACCGGAGGAACAAGCGCTATTACAATTCTTAGTGTCGCATTCTCAGATGCTACTTATGCATCAAACAATGTCTCAGGGAATACCATCAGTAACATTACAGGTACAGGAGCTGTAACAGGGATTGCTTCCATTAGTGGTGTAGCTACTCAGGCAGGTAATCAGAACTTCTTTAACAATAACATCCACACTCTTTCCACCACTGGCGCTTCGCTTGTAGTTGGAATTTACATACAAGGCGGAAATACGCAAAATATCTACAACAATAAAATTTACGACCTGCAATCAAACAACGCAACAGGTACTGTTAATGGAATTCAAATTACCAATGTTGCCTTAAGTGGAACTATGCATGTCCGCGATCTTAATTGCTATAACAACTTTATCGGTGATTTAAGAACACCTTCAGCCAATAGTTCAACCGGACCTATAAGAGGTATTAATATTAATATTACTGTTGCACCTACTGTTACATCTAATTTAAATGTTTACTATAACACAATATACCTTAATGCGACTTCAACAGGTGCCAACTTTTCATCTTATGGCATTTATGCCACTACAAATGCTACTGCAACATTTTCTGCACTAGATTTACGAAACAATATTATTGTAAACACTTCTACTCCCAATGGCACAGGGCTTACTGTTGCTTATCGAAGATCAAGCACAACACTAACAAATTATGTTGCTTCCTCCAATAACAACCTGTTTTATGCAGGTACTCCAGGTGCAAGTCGTTTGATATTTTATGATGGTACGAATTCCGACCAAACATTAGCAGCGTATCAGGCAAGAGTTGCCCCAAGAGATGCCGCATCCCAAACAGAGAACCCTAACTTTATTTCAACTGCAGGTTCTAATCCAAGTTATTTACATATTGATCCGTCAATTGCCACAGTAATTGAAAGCGGTGCAGCAAGCATTGGTGGCTATACGAATGATTTTGATAGCGAGATACGACAGGGAAGTGCCGGTTATCTGGGAACCGGAACAGCACCTGATATAGGAGCCGATGAGTTTGGGCCTTTGGTTATTAGCTACACCCCCTTGAGCAATAGCTATTGTTTAACTTCCTATTCATTATCAGCCAGTGTTTTTAGTTCAGTAGGTGTAAACACTACTGCAGGTACAAAGCCCCGCATCTATTACAAGAAATCAGGAAATGCAAATGCCTTCAATGATAACACTTCAGGTACAGACGGATGGAAATATACTGAAGCAACCAATGCATCCAGCCCCTTTGCCTTTACCCTTGATTATTCTTTATTTTTCGGAGGTGCCGGAGTAAGTGCAACTGATGTTATCCAGTACTTTGTTGTTGCTCAGGATTTATCAGCAACGCCTTATGTAGGTATCAACAGCGGACTTTTCTCCGCGGCACCATCGCCATCTGATGTGTCACTTACGGGGGTATTCCCTATTGGCGGCACCATTAATAGTTACACCATTATGAATGGCATAAGCAGCGGTACAGTAACGGTTGGCAGTGGTGGAAATTACCCTACTTTGACAGGTGCTGGTGGTTTGTTTGCTGCCATCAATGCAGCAGGCGGATTGTTTGGTAATCTTCTTGCCAACGTAATTTCCAATATAACTGAAGATGGATATACCCCTTTAAATGCTTTCGTAAGTGGTTGTGCCGGTATTAACACACAAGGCAATCGGGCTTAAATCCTAAGCATTTTTTCTAAGAATTGATCGTTCCATGCTGATTTGTTTCGTTTATTACGCTGGCTTATTTTTGGTGTTTTGTCTAATCGAATAAGGTTGAGAGCGATTCTTCTCAGGAT
>JACRAL010000155.1 GCA_016213435.1 Bacteroidota bacterium | reverse complement strand
GAAACTGACTTCAAACGCTAAGAACAAAGGACTGTTGCCACGAGCACGCACATGAAATTTTTATACCCTTAGCCGTTTATTTATGCAAAAAAATAACCAAATATGAATGACTAATCTAAAATATTTTCACATGAAAATATTTGCTAAAGAAAAAAAATTACAATACGAATTTGAAATTGATAGTGTTATTAATAAAGTTAATTATAAATCAAATAAAATATACACTATTGCTATTTATGTAAATGCTAAATGGGGAATGAAAAAATATTCAAGTGGACAAAATATTGTAGCTATTTCAAATGATTGCGGTAAAAATTGGAAGTTTTTTGCAATAGATGATCGAGAAACTGCTTTAGGGATTTTAAAAATGAAATTTCCTCAAAATATAATTGACAAAGTATTAGCTAGGATGTGAGATATTATTTGTCATGGAATTAATAAATGAAAGCCATAATCATCCTCCTTCATCAAATGTTTCTTGAATTTGGAAAATATGATGGCAGTACCATTGCTGAAAGATTTATAATAACCTAAATTAAATTACCATGATAAGATGTGGAACTATGGAGCTTGAGATGTTTCGTGAATCATTATCTCCAGAAGAAAGGAAAAAACATGATGAGGCATGGATGAAAAAATTTAATGATCTGAAAAGGTCTGATGAAAGTCGCCTGCGACAAGCTCCTGAAAAAAATCACACATTCAACTATGAGGATTATGCCAAGAGATATTATGATCTTGATAACAAGAAAAGTTATTCTTCGCCTTTAAAATACTATCCATACAAAAAAAAGAAAGCGGATTTTTTATTTCCTAAATCAGAATACTATTTTTTCTTCAACATAACAAAGAAGCGCAAGAAAATAGCCGAAGAGATTTTATTAAAGAAAGGATTTTCCAATTTTAAAATTATTGCTTCATTTGGCAATCTCGAAGATTGTCCTGTTTGCATAGAAAAAAATACCGGCAGAGTTGTAGTATTTGATTCTCCATTTGGAAATAAAGGAGCACAGTTTATTAATTCCACAGTAGAAAAGTTTGCTAAAAGCCTGTTATACTATAAAGAATTTTATGAAAAATATAATTCAAATCTTAATAATATTATTTCTAAGCGTTATGCTGAAATTCGGGGATGGGATGATGATGAAATTGAGGAGGTATTTGAAATTGACAGTATAACAGCCGATATTGTTTTGGAATTTCTTGATAAAATTGAAAATATAGATAGTGGAGCAGATAAAGAGGAGAACTATTGGAACTCAAGTTTAAGTTCTGATATTTCATGTCATCAGGGTTACAAAATGACACAACTAAACCTTTTGCCATTGAAAGATGAGTCGTATATCCCAACATCTATTAAAGAAGTTCCATCAATTTTAGAATTACCTGCATGGAAGGTGTTGCACCCACGTTATTCTAAAAAAGAACGATACAAACTCTTGGCAGAAAAAAATCCTTCCCTATCTAATCTCAGAGAAGAACTCGACATAGAAATGGATTTGTGAAAAATCCACATGCTTTGAAGCTATTACCACCTGAATTAGCCATAATTAAGTTAAAAAGGAAACTATTCTAACCTCCTATTAACTCTTCTCTAATCCCCACCCATTACTACTCCTTATGTTACCCAAAATTGGATCATAAAATTTTTTTTGGTAGAATTTTTTGTTGAAGGTTAGTATTCACCTGAACTACCACTGTAAAACACTCCCCTTGCAGTTTTGGGAATCCAAATACTCCCGCCACAAATTATAATAAACAATTTAAAACCAAAAATCATGGTCAAAGTTATTGCTACAGAAAAAAGAAGTTCTTCTGATGGTAGAAAGTTCAACGTATTGATTCTGCAAGGTGGAATTGATGTCGTAAAAAGTAAAACAACAGGCAGGAGAAGTCCATAAAGTAACATCCGTGCGAATGGGTGACATTCAACTGCTGTATGTGATCGAGAACCAACTCTATTCCCATAGTTATTTCATGATTATACCAAACAGGTAGCCAGACACGTATTTAACTATCGCCAAACAACAATTAAAACCAATTCCTATGGAAATTTCAGAGATAGAAATCAATTATAAACCCTTGAAAAAAACAAGCGATTTAACCAAAGTAACTACCTCCCGTGATGCATCTGATTTTTTCAGACAAATTTGGTCAGAACGGATGCAATACGTGGAGGAATTCTATGTGTTATTACTGAACCGTTCAAACCTCATTATAGGTTATTTAAAGCTGAGTGAGGGCGGGACTAACGGAACTGTGGTTGATGCCAAGATAGTGTTCCAAGCAAGCTTAAAAGCTAATGCCCAAGCCATTATTTTGTGTCATAATCACCCTTCTGGAAACCTCAAACCAAGTGAAGCCGATATTGGGTTGACCAAGAAGATAAAGCAAGCCGGAATTACAATGGATATTCCGGTACTGGATCATGTAATCCTGACTTACGAAGGATATTTCAGTTTTGCTGATGAAGGACTGATGTAAACTCCAAAAAAAGCCCTGCCGTTTCAGAGCAGGAGACCTCCAAACCACTTTCAGGTACTATCACAGGTCTGAGCCTGTTTTGATTGCTATTGAATAAACGGCAGGTATAAAACTTTTCTAAAAACCTTCCAAGATTGGCAACATAGGGGTGTAATTAATGAATGGATTGGTGACTGGTATATGTATGGATAAAACTCTTAAAAAAAATCTTATGAAAAAAACATATTTCACAAATATTAGTTCCTTAGAAGAACTGAAAAAACGCTATAAAGAATTGGCGTTCAAGTTTCATCCTGACAAAGGTGGCGATACAGCTACCATGCAGGAGATCAACAGAGAGTATCAGTATTTCTGTGAGCATCCGACATTTGAGTTTAAGCACTCAGGAGACAAAGAAGATTTATTGATTTATCCTGATGTCTTGGCAAAGATTATCAACTTCAAAGGGATAGTGATAGAACTGATTGGAGCGTGGCTATGGGTTTCAGGTAATACCATTGCCTACAAGAAGGAACTGAAAGAAGCTGGATTTTGGTTTGCTCCAAAAAAATTGATGTGGTATTTCCGTCCTGATGGATTAAAGAGCCACAAACATGATCCTATTGATATTAATGCTATCAGAAATAAATATGGCAGTGATGTTATCAAGCAGAAGGAGAACATTCATTCATTGCACTAAAACAACTCCTGACACATGGCACTCAAAAAAAATAAACCGCAATTTAATATAATGAGCACTATGGTGACAACCGCAAGCTTCGCTCCAATGTATTTTTCTTTTATTTGCTCTGCACCATAATGTTCATTATATCTGTTCCCAAGCTTCGCAAGGTCACCACGCCCCTGAATTGTGCTCAACACACTTGCTGTGATAGATCGGGGGTAAATTGCTCCAATAGTAAGCTGCAAACTTCAACGCTGATTTTTTTATGATGAAAAGAATAATAAAGTAATTTTGAAATGGAGAAATCTCCAGTAAATAAAAAATAATATTAACCAGTTATTGTAACCAAATCGTATACCAAAACATCTTTGAGATTGCTACTTTATACAGTTTTCATCGGGACGTGGAGATCGTGGGTTCAAATCCCGCCATCCCGACTTCAATAGAAAACGAAAAGAGTGTATAACTGTTTTAAAAATACATGTCTCAGATTTTATAGCAGTACATACAAATGCTACTTTTGCTTTTGCTTGAATACCTTAAACGAATAAATAAAATAAAAACATGAAATCTATTCTTGTTCCTACTGACTTTTCTTCTTCTGCCAATAATGCCGCCCTATATGCTGCAGCGATTGCAAAAGAAGTTAACGCAAAATTGATCTTGCTTCATTCTTTTCAGGTACCTGTTCCGCCCTCCGATATTCCGGCTACTGCTATTTCCATAGATGATCTTCAGGAAAATAATGAACGTTTTCTCCGTAAAGAAGCAAACAGAATTCAGCGTCACTACCATGTGGAAATAGAAATCATCACAGAGCCCGGGTTTGCCGTAGAAGAAATTCATGCCGTGGAAAAAAATAAAAAACCGGACATGATTATTATGGGCACACGGGGAGCCGGAAAAATTAAAGAAGTGATCATTGGATCAACGGCAACAGCTGTTATCAGGGGTGCACAAACTCCTGTACTTCTTATTCCTGAAAAAGCTGAATTTGTAAAACCGGAAAAAATTATATTGGCTTGCGATTATAAAGTAGGGATTAATCTGAATGATTTATCATTTCTGAAATATCTTGCAGAAAAACTCAATTCTGAAATCTATCTGGTGAATATTGTGCCCGATAAAGAGGCAATTTCATCTGCAGAAAAAGGTGTTGAAGCATTGAAGGTCGGTCATTATTTTGGAAATGTAAAATGCTCTAATCACTTTCCTCAAAACAAAGATTTTATTTTGGGCATGGATGAGTTTTCGCATACGCACAAAGCAGCAATGATCACCATAATTTCACAAAAACATAATTTATTGGAAAGATTGTTCAGCGAATCTCATACAACGCGCATGGCATTTCACAGCAAATTGCCTTTACTTGCTTTGCCGGGCACACACAAATAGTCAACGGTAATTTTCACAGGGCAGTAAAGTGAAAAGACGAATTAATTATCCTATCAGGTGAGACAATCCATTGTTTACCGATCCGCACAAGTCGACAATCTTCTTCGTGTTGAATAGTTTTTCAATTACGTCTTTTGCCTTTTTATATTCATTGTGGATGGGGCAAGGATGAGTATCAGAACATTTGTTTAATGCCAGTCCGCATTCTTTAAAAACCTGTTTGCCATCAATCGCCATTACAATATTCATAATGGTTTGTTTGCGCTGTTCTTTGGAAATATAAAAACCACCGGAAGGACCTTTAGCGCTGTTGATTACTTCTTGCTTTACAAGCGTTTGAAGTATTTTTCCCACGGTATGTTCACTCGCGTCAATGTATTCTGAAATTTCTTTTATGCCGGATCTTTCACTTGTTTCATATTTTGAAGCAAGATAGATTACCGCTTTTACTGCGGTTTTACAAGTGTAGCTTAGCATGTAATATTATTACATCATTGCGAGCGATAGCGAAGCGATCTCATAGAACAAGATTGCTTTAGTCGTTTCTTCCTCGTAATGAGGATTCTTTAGTTAGCTTAATTCTTTTTCCAGTATAAGCGCTTTCGGGAACAAAATATTATTTTCCAAATGTATGTGCATGTGCAAATCCTCTTCAAATTCTTGCAGCATTTTATATAACAAGCTGTAACTGGCGCAAGCATCTTGTGGCAAGAAATAATCAGCGCTGAGGGTTCTTATCTCTTCAAAGTTTTTACCGACCATTTCATGCTCCATCTCCATCATGTTAATGGGTCCCAGCACCGATCCATGTGAGGGCGGCAAAGACGCTGCATTATTTTTTGATGCCACGAGTTCTTTTATATAAGGAAACAAAATGCGCTCTTCTTTCATCATGTGAGCTGTTAGTTCTGCATTTATCGTTTCCACCAATTGGTGAATGGGCAATAACTCCGGATGATGTTCTCCATGCACCTTCGCAACTTTCTCTGCATAGCCACTTAGCTCGGGCAAATATTTTCTTACATAGCTGTGATGTATGTTCACAACATAATCTGCCAGGAAATCCAAACTCCATTCGTTATAAGGCATGGGGCGAGTATGGGAGGTTTTATCCGCCTGCTGCAATTCCTGTTCTATCAAGGTGACATCCAATCCTTTTTCTGCACAGGCTTCCTTTACAGTTTTCTTGCCGCCACAGCAAAAATCAATGCCATGCTTTTTAAATATTTGTGCTTTGCGCAGATCTTTGGCAGCAATCTGTCCCAGTGTTTCATCGTTTTCTCCCGCAATGCGTTTGGTGATGCGTACTTTCCACCACTCGGGTCCTTTCTCCAGATATTCCCAGACAAATACATTGCCTCGTTCGCCCAGCAACTGATAGTAAAGCGGCTTAGGATCGTGATCGTTATGAATGGTTAAATTTTCTCCTTCTTTCAGTTCATCGTAGCGGAGAAAGATGGTTGGATGTTTTTTCTTTGGTTCCAGCAAGGTTACGTTCAGGATATTTTCTTCTAAAGTTTCCATGGATTTATGGTTTAGTGTTGTTGCATTCGTGCTGTAAAGTTATAAACTTTATTGAATAAAAGTATTTAAATGCTTTTATTATTGTTGAATTTTACATTGGTGTGACAATGCCCTTACTTTATAAGGTGAAAGCTATTTAAAGAGAGGGGATGACTTCTGTAGTTTCTCCTGCACTCATCCATTGGAGACAAATCCATCGACACTTCATGTTGCCCCCAAGGCAATCGGGTTAAACGGCATTGATTTCTATTAACATAGGAGTGATGAAAAAAAGAGAAGGGCGGCAAAATAAATAATTGTAACAAGTAGGTTCTTAGCATAAAAATTAAAATGCTATGAATCCACTAACAACCT
>JACRAL010000154.1 GCA_016213435.1 Bacteroidota bacterium | reverse complement strand
TAACATTAAGTAACATAGCATTATTATTCCAATGGTT
Organism: Bacteroidota bacterium; assembly: GCA_016213435.1. GTDB lineage: Bacteria > Bacteroidota > Bacteroidia > Palsa-948 > Palsa-948 > Palsa-948. Next base: position 5,215 of record JACRAL010000154.1, on the reverse strand, counting down.
CAATTTTTTCAAATTTGCCGGTTGTTTGTAAACTAGTCCAAATATTCAACAATTCAACTTTATGTATTTCGTACCATTCCAAAACTAATTTTAAAGAACGTGGTGGAAATTTTCCTTCAATTATTCCTGATTTTATTTCAACCATAATTTGAAAATTATCGTATTTTGCATGAAAGTGAGGCGGATTATGCTCATTAAAATTCATGAAAATTACTATTCCTAAAAAACGACTAATCTCCGGCTTAATATTACTCTTATCTTTTAACTATTCAACAACAATCTTTCTTGTAAATTTTGTGCTGTTATTTATTATTGAAATAATATACATACCGCTCACAATACCCGGAGTTACAAACTACGCTGAGCAGGAGTAGTAATGGCACGGATTGCACTTCGATAAACTCAGTATATCACAAATCCGTGCCGCAAGGTTATTTTTAAAATTATTTCCCTTTTCGCGTTATTTCAGTATGTGGAGCAGGAGCAGATTCAAATCTTAAATCCGCATTTTTACTAATTTTTCCATTTCCTAGATCCTGGTCAGCAACATTACAGGTTATACTCCATTGAAAAGGAGTATTTGAAGTACCGCTTTTTAATTCAATGACATCAAAACCTGTCGTGGTTTTGTTCGTTACATAAACACCATTGCAGTCACCTTCCAATTGAATAAAAACTCTTAAAGGATGATTATCAGAAATTGTAACATTTTTTGCAAAAATTGGGTCTAAATCAATATGGACTTTGCCATTAACAAGCTCCCCCTGCCCATAGTCCATAAAATAAAATTCCGGAGTTTCAGGGCAATGAAGAACAACGTTATCCCCATTTAAACCAGGAGTTGTACATGAAACAGATCCTGTACCTAAAACCTTATATTGAGTACTCCCGCTCCAATAATTAACTCGGCAAATGATACCCCATTGATTAGTATATATTGCTTCGCCCACACCTGTAACACCATATGCATAAACCCCTGTTGTACTTCCAGTGAATGCTCCTCCAGAACCAGCTGTTAAATAACTTGTAGTTTGATTATTCCCTGCAGCCATAATACCAGTGCCACTGCTATGAGAATTTGTACCCCAAAGTGCGCCAGACCCGCTTTGAGCTGTATATGCTCTTATAGCATCTCCTGAAGCACTTGTACCAGCAGCAGCGGTGTTAGTAAGACGAGCAGCAAATTTAGCACCGTCAGTTTCAACAACATGTAATCTTTCGGTTGGCGTTAAATTACTCCCAACACCTACATATCCGTTTGATTCAATAGACATATTAAAATTTGTACCTGTGTTATCGTCGCTGAAAAAACGAATCGGCGCAGCATTCGTAACAAAACGCATCCAGCTGCCTGCTGGTCTCGAATATAAGCCCAGATCAGTAGTTGCCGTAATAGCTGTTCCGCCTCTTTGTATTACGCCATTGGTTACATTCACTCTTCCGTTAACATCAAGGTCCTGGAATGGACTGGTAGTTCCAATACCAACATTACCATTCATAAAAATACCAGCATATGAAGTTCCTCCTCCAACACCAAGAATACCATATGCAGTGCCATTTGTTCCTCTCACACCACCAACACCACCGGCAGGACATACGCCAAGTACTCCATAATAGGAAGTTGAAGCAGTTGTACCATATACCCCGTCATCATTATATGCATATGCATAAACTCCTTCGTAATTCGATTTGGCTAATCTTGCATATGATTCTGTTGACCCTGCAGCACCGCCATGAAAATATCCGCCTTCAGTTGAATTTCCGATATAGCCATATTGGTTTGCATCATATCTCCCATATACTCCATAAGTCCCATAACCAAATACTCCGCAACTAACAGGAGGGCTAACTGCTGTTGCATTACTCCCCCTGCCGATAATACCAGTTCCCCCGGCATTTGTATTATATCCATAAATTGCAGTATAGGTTGCATTACTAACAGTTGCTTCAAGCCCATAATAATCTCCTGTATTTTTAAAATAGCCTCCTGCATTTGCTGTTCCCGAAGAAGTTCCATAAACTCCTATACCTGTGCCGCCATCCGCAAAAACACGATAAGTAGGATTGGCAGTTTCGTATATCTTGCAAAGTGCGCTTGCATCATCACTTGGTCTTAAATAATCGCCTGCATCGGTCCATTCACATGAACTTCCTACAAGGCTCCAGCTTGGCGTTGTTGTAGCGCTGGTATTAACATAATAACCCGTAGTTCCGTCAGTCTGATAAACAAGCAACCCGGGCGCGGCTTCTGGTAATGTAACTATAGCTGTTCGTTGGGCATTTGTCATTCTTGGTGCAAGGAATCCCTTTGTGGTTGATTTAACATCAAGCATGGCAGAACCGTTTGGCGCCGAGCCGTCAGCCGAAATGCACACATTCTGCGCTTTTACAAAAGTGCTTGCATATCCAATAATCAATAACAGCAGTAATAATGCCTTCAGGCGATATCTGCTGTGAACCGGTTTTATATATGTTGTTTTCATAGCTGTAAGTTTTATATGTTTAAACCAATAATTTTCTGCGAAACTTTATATATCATTTTAAAATTCGACAAATTCTTTGGGATACCGGCTCATATCAATATCTTCTTTTTCGGGCACCGGGATTATTCCCCATTGCTGCATGGTTAAAGCGCCCAATAAAATTTCTATTTCTTTGCCGTCATCATCCTTCCCGATTTTTTTCATAACCCTTGCATCGTCAGTTACATCATAGCCCTCTATTTTGCATATTAAAATACAACCTTTGCTTATATTATGAACACTGCCCCCCAGGGATACAGGGTTTACCTTTGGTAAATCAAAAGTCAGTAAATTAATTGCTACTTCTTCGGTTACATAGGTATTCCTGGAACCTGTGTCAAACAATGTCCAGAATTTTTTACCATTTATTTCAATATATTTTTTTATTCTTCCCATTATTTTATTCAATAACAATCTTTCTCGTAATTTTTGTGTTATTATTTATTATTGAAATAATATATATACCTGTTACAAGGCCCGGATCAGATATATTAATGCTGTTGATTCCCGTTCCTGTATATACTGTTTCCCTTATAATTTCCTGGCCTATCGTATTATAAAAACTTAAATAAATTGCTTCGCCTTCTTTCGGAGAATTATAAATAATCTTTATTTCTTTACCAGGTTTATCCAGGTATATATTTATCAATCCGAAATCATTGCCTGAAACAGTTCCTTCGTCAATACAGGAAACGGCAACCGGGTCGAAGTATTTTTGCTGTCCGTCATAATCTGTTTGCAATAACCTGTAATAGGATGTGCCTGTATAAGGCGATAAATCATACGTCGCATAAGTTAAAGGAGTATTGCTGTTACCTGCGCCCTTTATAGTTGTTACTGTTTCCCAGTTTTTTGAGACGAGGCATGCCTCGTCTGTACAACGTTCTATTGTAAAGTAGTCGTTATTGATTTCGCTTGCTGTCTGCCAGTTTAGGTTTACAATATTGTTTTTACAAATAGCATTGAACGATAATAATTCAATAGGCAAAGGATTGCTGCTTGTTTTAGAGCCAAAAGTAATTGGGCTGAAAGAAGTAATTGCTCCATTTGAATAAGCTGTTCCCGCGCTTGTGTTGCCTGTATTGCAATTTGTACAAGCCCCCGTATGGTCTTTCCATTGAGAACCATTCCATCGCGCCACAATTAAATCTGACAAATTGGTAACACTGCAGCTATTTGCGTCAAAGGTAATTTCAACAACAGCGGTAGGTGTGCCTGACGATTGATTTAAAACCCAGTATTCGCACTGGCTTAAATGGTTTATGCTTGCATCTTTTGCAGTCCCATAAGTTGTTTGAGGATTAGCCCCGAAATACTCGGCGGTAAAGGCGTCGGTTGCACCGCCTGTGATGCCTGAAATTGCTATTGCCTGGTAATCGGAATTTTTCCCTGTAGGGAATGTAAAATTTGTGTTTCCGATTTTTTTAACAGGGCCATTCACAAAACTGGTATTAGAGGCTCCTCCGGGTACCGAAGAACCAGCTTGCATTGTAAGCAGGTTAGAAGATGTAGTGGTTATTTTACCGGAAGTTAAAGTTAGTATTCCATAAACATTTTCAGCCTGATTTAAGGTAGCTCCATTTGAATTAGTTATTTGAAGATTATAGAAATTAGTAGAATAATCTCCCTTGAGGGTTTGTGCAGTTGTTCCGGCCATTACAACATATCCGTTGGCGGGAGCAGTGCCAAAAACTCCATTTCCATTACCCGCATAATTACCCCAACTCCCTTCGAATTTTATTATTCCATTATTAACAATGGTGACAGCTCCGTAATTAGAGCCTGATTGATAATTTAAAAACGAACCACTTGCATCGCCATCTATATACATTGTAGCATTGTTAATATAAATGGTGGCGCCATTATTAGTTACACCTTGGTCAGTAGAAATTGTTATTGTTACCGTTGCGGTATAGCCCGAATAACAAGTTGCGCCGCTAACGGCTTTGGTTCTTCTCTTATAACTTGTTGTTGCAGTCAGCGCCGGCGGTTGATAAGTTGATGCTGTCCCCTGAATAGCCACATATCCGTCAGCGCTTGTGTACCATTCATAAGTAATCGTTCCAGTTCCCGTTCCGTCTGTGGTTGATGTAAGCAGGGCAGGGGTGCAACCGTTGCATATTGTCTGATCTGTTCCTATTGCTCCTGCCGTTACTGCAGCATTTACTGTTATCGTCACCGTTGCGGTATAGCCCGAATAACAGGTAGCGCCGCTCACTGCCTTAGTTCTTCTCTTATAACTCGTGGTAGCGGTGAGGGCTGGCGGCTGATAAGTTGATGCTGTCCCCTGAATAGCCACATATCCGTCAGCGCTTGTGTACCATTCATAAGTAATCGTTCCTGTTCCCGTTCCGTCTGTTGTTGATGTAAGCAGGGCCGGGGTGGCGCCGTTGCATATCGTCTGAACTGTTCCTATCGCTCCCGCAGTTACTGCAGCGTTTACTGTTATCGTTACTGTTGCTGTATAGCCCGAATAACAGGTAGCGCCGCTCACTGCCTTAGTTCTTCTTTTATAACTCGTGGTAGCGGTGAGGGCTGGCGGCTGATAAGTTGATGCTGTCACCTGAATAGCCACATATCCGTCAGCGCTTGTGTACCATTCATATGTAATCGTTCCGGTTCCAGTTCCGTCTGTTGTTGATGTCAGCAGTGCCGGGGTGGCGCCATTGCATATCGTCTGATCTGTTCCTATC
>JACRAL010000153.1 GCA_016213435.1 Bacteroidota bacterium | reverse complement strand
TGGGATTGGATATTGGATGTAAACTTTGACGAGGACAAGAGTAGAAAAAGAAAAGGTTATGCCTCTCTAAATTTTGCACTAACAAATAAAATGGCAATCAATCTGTTAAACCAAGAGAGAAAATCCAATCTTTCAATGACCTATAAAAAACTAAGAGCCAATTACGATACACCGTATCTGAAAACACTATTTATTTTTAATGCGTAAAACCTGAGGAGCCCGTACTTTGTAAAATCTTTCCTTTTTTCTTTGGATCCAGAGTGGTTGTCTGTTGTCTTATTTTCTAGAGTATTGTTTTAAACCCACAAGATTAATTCTATTTCTAACTGAAATTGTTCCTTACTGCACAATCTTTTAAACAGCTTCCGATTGAGTTTTAAAGTTGAGTACGCTCAAACATAATCTCATTTTTTGTATGTTTGCTCACCCCCATAAAAATATCATAATTTAAAATTTAATAATATGGAATTTCGCACCGAACACGACACTATGGGAGAGGTAAAAGTCCCTGCCGACAAGTACTGGGGTTCACAAACCGAACGTTCACGAAATAATTTTAAGATTGGGCCTGAAGCAAGCATGCCGAAAGAAATCATCTATGCTTTTGCCTACCTGAAAAAAGCTGCCGCTCAGGCAAATTGTGATTTGAAAGTTCTTACGAAAGATAAATGTGATCTAATTTCAAAAGTCTGCGATGAAATTCTCGCAGGAAAATTAGACGATCAGTTTCCTCTTGTCATCTGGCAAACGGGTTCCGGTACGCAGAGCAACATGAACGCCAACGAAGTGATCGCTTACCGAGCACATGTTCTCGGTGGAGGAAAACTTACAGACGATAAAAAAATTCTGCATCCAAATGATGACGTGAATAAATCTCAATCCTCCAATGATACGTTTCCGGCTGCCATGCACATCGCTGCGTATAAGCAAGTGGCGGATATTACGATTCCCGGAATGAAAAAACTTCATGACACACTGAAGAAAAAATCGGAGACGTTCAAAAGTATAGTAAAAATCGGAAGAACGCATTTCATGGATGCGACACCGCTTACGCTCGGACAGGAATTTTCTGGATACGCTCAACAAGTTGAGAACAGCATTCGTGCAATTAAGAATGCGCTGGAAATGGTTCGTGAACTTGCGCTTGGCGGAACTGCCGTAGGAACAGGATTGAATGCTCCCAAAGGATATGATGTTCTTGTGGCAAAGAAAGTTGCCGAACTCACCGGATTTCCATTTGTTACCGCTCCGAATAAATTTGAAGCGCTTGCGGCTCATGATGCCATGGTGGAACTTTCTGGCGCATTAAAACGCTCGGCCGTATCACTGATGAAAATTGCAAATGACATCCGCATGCTTTCATCCGGTCCGAGAAGCGGCATAGGAGAAATAATTATTCCTGACAACGAGCCCGGTTCGTCCATCATGCCCGGAAAAATAAATCCCACTCAGCCCGAAGCGCTTACCATGGTTTGTGCACAGGTGATAGGAAATGATGTGGCGGTTTCTATCGGAGGCATGAGCGGACATTTCGAATTGAATGTTTTCAAACCGGTGATCGCATCCAATGTATTGCAATCGGCACGATTGATGGGAGATGCCTGTGTTTCGTTTGAAAAAAATTGTGCAGTAGGAATTGAGCCGAATAAAGAAATTATTAAGAAACATTTAGAGAATTCGCTAATGCTTGTTACTGCGCTGAACACGCATATCGGCTATGAGAACGCTGCGAAAATTGCCAAGAAAGCTCACAAAGAAAATAAAACACTAAAACAAGCCGCAGTTGAATTGGGACTTGTTACCACTGAACAATTTGATCAGTGGGTAAGACCTGAAGATATGACAGGAAGCCTTAAGTAGAACTATTTTTTCCCCGGCTTTACTTTCTGTGTTCCGGAAAAGGAATATTCTTTTTTCGTTTTCCCTTTTTTGGAGATCACAGCTGTTCCTTCAATCGCGTCATCTGTAATGGTGACGTCCCATTTTAATTCTTCACCATCAGGATTTTTGCTGAGGCATTCAAACGTAATTTCTTTGCTTTCAGAAGAAGAATCTACAGAAACGGTATAAGTAGCTCCCGAAAATTTATATTCCGAACTCATAAACTTTGAATTCAACTTGTCCCCTTTGAAACTTATTTCATCGCTTTCTGGTTTTGGAGTTTTCTTACTTCCTGTTTCGGTAAGGTCAATCGTATAAACCTTATTCGCAAGGACTTTGTCCTTTTCTTTCTTCTGTGCGAACGCATTTGCATGAACGGAAAAAAATGCAATCGTCAATGCTGAGAGGGATAAAATGGTTGTTTTCATGTTTGTGGGATTTTTTGTAACAAAATAGTTTGGCTCAAATGTAAAAAAAATTACATTTGTATTCTTCTATAATTATCCACCTATTCATGAAAAAGATTCTCACTCTTGTTGTTGGTTCTTTTGCCTTTTTCCCTTCGGAAGCAAAAGTAATTACTGTAAGTAACAACCAAAATAGCCCAGGGCAGTACACAAACCTTCAAACAGCCATCAACGCTGCTGTCACTGGCGACAGTATTTATGTGCATGGAGCAACGACCAGTTACGGGAATATCACTATCAAAAAACAATTATCTTTAATTGGTACAGGATACAATCCCAATAAAGCAAATCCTCTTGTTTCAGAAATCGGAAATATCCAATTAGATACCCTTGCAGCTATTTCGGGGGCTTCGGGGACAAAAATCATTGGATTCAAATTAAATTATGTTTCAGGTTATGGGGGTTCTGGGGGAACAAAAAATATTCAGTTGCGAAGAAACTATTTTATTTCAGGCGGAACCAAAATAGCTGTTAAAGGAACAGGATGGGTTCTTGAGAATAACATTTTCAATTCGTCTTCCGTGAACCTTAATAACAATGTGAACATCATTATCAGAAATAATATTTTTAACGGGTGTTATATCATGTTATCCAATCAGCCCTCTGTGGTTATTGCTAATAATATTTTTTTTGGCGCAAGCCCTGCTACTGCCTTAATGTATATGAGTAATGCACTCATTGCAAATAACATTTTTATGGGGTCTTCTCCAAAAGAAACGGGAGTTGACAACAATACATTCAGCAATAATATCACCTATCAAACAGCTTATGACACGATTCCCTTCGGCGCTAACATAGGCTCCGGAAATTTTGTGGGCATAAATCCTCAATTCATAAATGTTCCGACTAATGCTTTTGATTACAGCTATAATTTTACTTTGGATACTGTTTCGCCAGGTAAAAATGCAGGAACTGATGGCACTGATGTTGGAATTTACGGAGGAGCAATGCCCTTTGTGGATATGACGGGAACACCCGCCATTCCTCAAATAAAATCGTTAGGAATTCTTAATCCCGTCATTCCGGTTGGAGACAGTTTGCGTGTTATCATCAAAGCAAAAAAGCAGAACTAAAAGCCTATCCCGTCCTTCCCGAAGGGAAGGTGATGAAAATGAAAAAAATAATTTCCATAGTAGTGTTTTTCTTGCTGCCGTTTGCATTTTGCTCTCTTCCCTTCGGAAAAGGTTGGGGATGCGTTTCGGCTCAAACAATCGATTCTGCTGAATACTTTTTTGATATTGACCCGGGAATTGGAAACGGAACGCTTATCCCATTAACTCTGACAGACTCCACATCAGATAGTATGCTCATTTCTACTGAAGGACTAAGCACCGGCTTTCATAATTTATTTTTCCGGGTAAGAGATACCAACAAAACATGGAGTTTGTACGAAGGAGACCGGTTATATATATACGATACCATCGTTGCGGCTTCCGCTTTGTTCGATTCATCTGCAGGAGAATATTTTTATGATACAGATCCCGGTGTTGGCAACGGACTTTCTTTGACCATCACTCCAAATGATTCCATTCTTGACACAGTGGTTGCCTCAACAGCAGGATTAAATTCCGGCTTTCATACTATTTTTTATCGTGTAAAAGACAGCAACAATGTGTGGAGCTTGTACGAAGGCGCAAGATTTTATCTCTTTGATACCATCGCACAAACAACTCCTTCGTCCCCGCCCCTCGCAAAAGCAGAATACTTTTATGATACAGATCCCGGAATAGGAAACGGGATTTCCCTTGCAAATTTTTCTTTAGCAGACAGCATTATTCTTAATGCCACGCTGCCAACCGCTCCCCTCACAGCCGGAGCACACAATTTATTTGTGCGTGTGCAGGATACAATGAAGGTTTGGAGTTTGTACGAAGGGAAATCATTCATTATCTGTAATTTCATTCCGATCGCAGATTTTTCTGCCGATACAGTATGTATTAATTCCCCCACTACCTTTACTGACCTTAGTACAAACTTAGACACCAGCGCTCTTTACACCTACGCATGGGATTTTAACAACGATGGCATTTCAGATGATACAACAAAAGGAAATACTACTCATGTTTTTCCAACCCCTGGCACACACAATGTTGCGCTTGTAGTAAATAACACCAGCGGATGCATAGATGCCGTACTAAAAACCATTTATGTTGATTCGCTTCCCATTGTAATCTTGAATATCCCTATGGATACTATCTGTGCAAATGACACACTCCTGCTTTCGGGAGGAAGCCCTGCCGGAGGAACTTATTCAGGCATTGCGGTGCACAACGGAATTTTTTATCCTGATAGTGTTAGCTCAGGGAACCATATCATTTATTATACTTATAACGACATAAACTCCTGTTCGGCATCTTCTTATAGTAAAATATATGTTAGTTATTGCACAGGTATAAATGAATTGCAGGTTTCAGGTTTCCAGTTTCAGGTGAGTCCGAATCCATTCCGGGAATCTGCTGTGCTGAAGATAGAAGGATATAAAAGCATAGGAGAAATAAGGATGAACCTCTTTAACGTGTTCGGACAAGAAGTGTATCAATCACCCATTACCGGCAATTCCTTATCCATCCCGCGAGGCAATCTTGCATCAGGAGTTTATTTCCTGAAAATCTCCGCAGAAGGAAAAAATCTTGCAGAAGGAAAATTTATTGCGGTGGATTGATTTCTAAGTTTTCAGGTTTACACAAACTTCTCGCCTTTCTTCAGCTTTACATCGTTTACAAAATCGCGAATGCGCTGTTCATCCTGCTTTTTACAGATAAGAATGATGTTGTCGGATTCCACAACAATGTAATCCTGCAATCCTTCCACCACCACTAATTTATCTTTGGAAATATTTACGATGCAGTTTTTGCTGTCGTACATTAAAACATTCTTGCCTACGATCGCATTATCCGAAGCATCTTTTTTCAGATGATTGTAGAGAGAGCCGTAGGTTCCCAGATCGCTCCAGCCAATGAGCGAGGAACGCACATACACATTGTCCGCTTTTTCAAGAACCGCATAATCAACAGAAATGTTTTTACACTCGGCATATATGCGTTTGATATCTTCTTCCTCCTCGGGAGAATTATATTTCACCGAAGAAAAATCCTGCGCCATTTCAGGGAGTAATTTTTGGTACGCCTTTACAATACTTTTTGCCGACCAGATAAAAATGCCGGCATTCCACAAAAAATCCCCGCTCTGCAGAAAAAACTTTGCCATCTCTTCATCGGGCTTCTCCGTAAATGTCTTTACTTTCTTAATGCGCGTATCTTTTTCTTTTTCGGGCGATTCAATAAACTGAATGTATCCGTAACCGGTATCAGGCCGCGTAGGACGGATGCCCAGCGTGATCAGGCAATCTTCCGATTGTGATTTTTTGAAACAGGATCGCACCGCCTTCACAAACGTGTCTTCTTTCGCAATGAGATGATCGGAAGGTGCAACCACCATATTTGCATTCTTATTCTGCGAATAAATTTTATAGGATGCAAACGCAATGCAAGGCGCTGTGTTTTTTCTTGCCGGCTCGCAAAGAAGATTCTCGGATTTGAGGTCGGGTAGTTGTTCCAGAACAAGAATCCGGTATGCTTCGTTCGTTACGACAAAAATATTTTCTTTAGGGCAAATCTGAAGAAAACGGTCGAAGGTTGATTGGATCAGTGTCCGTCCTGTTCCAAGAATATCAATGAATTGTTTGGGATGAGCCGTGCGGCTCATGGGCCAAAAGCGACTTCCGATTCCGCCCGCCATTATCACGCAATAATTATTTTTCACAATAATTTAAAGTTTAAAGTCTAAAATCTAAAGTTGAAAAATGTATCATTCCTTAATATATTTACTTCCCATGATATTTGAATTCTGAAGATAATCCATAAAACCCTGAAGCATTTTGCTAATCTCAACACATCTTTCATGCACATCTGTAAATTCTTCCGCGGATAAATACTCCCTGTCGCGAGCCCGGTAACTCTGAGAACATAATTCACCGGCTGACCCTTTCGAAATGGAAAGAAACTGAGTAAACTTTCCCTTCCCACCTCTTTCAAATCCTTCGGCAATATTATCCATGATGGAGCCACTCTATCTTCTTGCTTGTCTTTTTAAATCAAAGTCCTTTGCAAACTCTTCCTTCTTTGATAATGTATAAACGATATTATCCAACTCTCTTGCCTTCTTCCAAACTTCCAGAGTCTCGAATCTTTTTATCGTAGCCACGGTAACTTGTATTTAATTTTAAACTTTAGACTAACTTTTTAAATGCATTTCTGAGATTAGTAATGATCCCGTCAACATCTTCAATTTTACATGTTCCAACGGACAAGCGATACCAGTTTGAAGTATCCAAATCTCCAAAAGCAGCAAAAGGCACAAGCGCCACTTTGGCTTCATCCAGAATATATTTGGTCACATCCTTGGTAGTAGAAAGAATTGTTCCCTCAGCAGTCTTCTGTCCATGCAAAGAAAGCTGGACTGTAAGATATATTGCCGCTTGCGGAGAAATTGCATCCACTTTAAAACCTTCTTGCTTCAAACTCTGAAAGCCTTTGTAAAAAGCGATAAGACGTTCGCTGATCTTTTTCCGGATATCCGCCAAATAAGTATCCACCGCAGAATCGTTCATCAGGAAACGTGCGGTTGCCATTTGTTCAGGTCGTGGCGCCCATGCGCCCATGTGCCCAAGCATGGATTTCATTCTGTCAATTACTTTTTTGGGACCTATTCCCCAGCCGACTCGCACACCGGTTGCAGCAAATGCTTTTGAAATTCCATCAACAAAAAGAGTATAGTTTTTCATTTCGGGACGAAGCGTAACCGGATCAAAATGTTTTGTGTTCCCGAAAGTAAGTGTCCAGTAAATCTGGTCGTACATCAGGTAAACAGGTTTCCTTCCCTCTTCTCTGCCGGCATTCTCTTCAAGGATTAGATCGCATATTTCAGTAAGGGCTTCTTTTGTCAGCGTTGTTCCGGTTGGATTCAGCGGAGAGCAAAGTGAGATCAAGGTAGCCGTTTTGATATGCTTCTTAATGTCTGATGCCAAAGGCATAAAATTATTGGATGCTTTCGTTTCAATCAGAACCAATTTTGCCGATGAAAGCTGAGAGTAGTGATTGTTATTCCAGGATGGCACCGGAAAAACCACTGTGTCTCCCGGATCAAGAATGGTTTTATAAATGGCGTAAATAATCGGGCGTGCTCCACCGGCAATAATTACATTTTCTGTTTTGAAATCTAATCCGTGCAAACGTTTCAGGAAATGACATACAGCGTTTCTGAGTTCAGGAACTCCTTCAGCAGGAGGATAATTTGTCTCGTCATTTTCATACGCAGAAATTATTTCTCTCTTCAGTTCAGCAGGAATGGGGAAAATCTTTGAGTTAAAATCTCCAATGGTGAGATTATATATTTTTTCTCCCTTTTTTATCTTGTCATTGACTTCCCAAGCAAGTTTAATGATTTCAGAGCTGACAATATTTTCAGCAATGTTGGAAACAATAAGTTCTTTAGCAGGCGAACTAGTGGTTGTGCTCATAAATAATTATTTAACGAGAATGCGAAAATAGGTAATAGATGTGAGATAGAAGATGTCAGAAAAAATAATCCTTTTACTCAGTAACTACCGCTACCTTACACAAAGCATGGATCAGGTATTCCCTCTTCGTGCGGGCATGAATGCATTTGAAACGGGTTCTGCGTTTTTCTCCTTTTATAAATACTTCGGTAGAATGTTTTTTTATTGCACTAACAATTCGAAATGATGAACCCATGGAAATCCGCTCAAGCAAAAGCGTTTCAGTATCCGTATCGTATTTTTTCAGTACACGCGATAAGTTAATATCTGAGCCACTCGCGGCAGAAGGACTTTGCATATGCTTTTGCAGTGCTAGAAAAATTTCTTTCGGGAAAAGAGGCTCTCTCTCTCCTTCAGGGGGAGGAAAATGCAGTTTCAAAAAATGGTTCAATAACCTGCTATATTCTGATTTCCACTCGCTCCCATGCGGATTCACTCTGCCTTTATATTTTTCCCATGTGGTAAGATGCGCTATTTCATGAATAAGCGTAATAAGAAAAGCATACTTATTCAGATCATGATTGATGGTAATGACATGATTTCTCCCATCATGCGGAGACATATAATCGCCTTCTTTTGAGCTGCGTGATTTTTTAACTTTTAACTTGAAATTAAATTTATAAATCCATTCCGCAATTATATCAATTGCCGGCTCGGGAATGTATTTTGCTAATATGGATCTATTGCGTTCAAGTTGATTCATAAAGTGATGCCAGTATACGAATGCATACTAATGATACAAATGACTACTAATATACTGATGAATTTTTTATTTAAAGATAGTATACGCAATGAAACTTGCAAGGTAAGCCAATGTGCCCATATAGACAAATTGAAACAGGGGCCATTTCAAACTTTTTGTTTCACGGTAAACAACCGACAAGGTACTCATGCACTGCATGGCAAAAGCATAGAATAACATCAGCGCAAATCCCACAGCAAAACTGTATCTTGGTTTTTGTGTTTCAGGGTTAATTTCAGCGTGCATTTTCTCCCGAATGGACAGCGAGTTTGTATTATCTCCCACGCTGTAGATCGTTGCCATAGTGCCGACAAAAACCTCGCGCGCAGCAAAAGAAGTAACTATTGCAATGCCAACTTTCCAGTCGAAACCGAGAGGTTTAATTGCCGGTTCAATAAATTTTCCGAGGATGCCAGCATAGGAAGCTTCTAATTTCTCAGCAGCCACCTGCCCTTGTCTTTCAAGTTGTTTATCTCCGTTTTCCCGTTCCCCTGCTTCAGAATCGGAGAATCGGGGAAACTGAGAAGCGGAGTTGTATTTTTTTTCTATCTCCGAAAAAGAATTTCCAGGAGCGTGGGAAGCAAGAAACCAAAGAATAATGGAAATAGCGATGATCACTTTTCCTGCATCAAACAAAAAAACTTTTACACGATCAACAATTGCAAGCCAAACATTTTTCCATCTGGGAGAACGATACGGTGGAAGTTCCATGATGAAAAAACTTCGTTCTTTTGATCTGATCAGATACTGCATCACAAATGCAGCACCAATTGCCGCAAAAAACCCTATGAGATAAAGAAACATCAACACCAGTCCCTGCATATTCAAAAATCCGAATTTTGTTTCTGCAGGAACAACAAGCGCAATGAGCAGCGCGTAAACAGGCAAACGTGCAGAGCAGCTCATCAACGGAGTTATCATAATTGTTATTATTCTTTCCTTCCGGTTACTGATAGTGCGCGTACTCATGATGGCAGGCACCGCGCAGGCAACACCGCTCAAAAGAGGAATTATCGAACGTCCGTTTAATCCAAATTTGCGCATGATCCTGTCCATAATAAAACTCACACGCGCCATGTATCCCGAATCTTCAAGAATGGCAACAAAGAAAAAGAGCAAAGCTATCTGAGGAATGAATACTACCACCCCGCTAAGCCCGGCAAGCACACCGTTCACGAGCAGATCAGAAAATTCTCCCTTTGGCAAATGCTGCGCTCCCCACTGTGAAAAGAAAATAAATAGCGTTTCGATCCACTTCATCGGATAAGAGGCAATAAAAAATACCGATTCAAAGATCAAAAGCAGAACAAAAAGAAATATTGCATACCCCCAGATTTTATGTGTGAGTATCTTATCTGTGCCCGAAGAAAAAACTTCTTCATCTTTCTTCATTTTGATTTTCAAACAGCCGCTGATGATCTCTGTAATGATGCGGTAGCGCTCAATGGTTTGTTGCGCTTCTGTTTCCCCTGAAGGAATTTCTCTGGCAAAAATTTCTTTCTTCGGAATTTCTATAGTAGAAACAATTGCCTGCCTGAGCAGATCAATTCCTGTTTCTTTTCTTGCGCTTATCGGTATAATTTTTACTCCAAGTCTTTCCGAAAGAAGTACTGCCTCTATCTCCATACCTCTTTTTTCCACTACATCCATCATATTGAGTGCAATCACGACCGGAATTTTCAAATCAATGATCTGCGCAGCAAGAAACAAACTTCTTTTCAGGTTGGAAGCATCCGCAACAAAAAGTGTAAGATCAGGATGATCGGGGTGATTACGATCACAGAGAAAATCAACCGCAATTTTTTCATCCAGTGACTTCGGATTCAGGCTGTAAGTGCCGGGAAGATCGATGAACTCAACAGAAATAGTTGTTCCGGATCCATTCCGTATTTTTCCCGTGCCTGTTTTTTTATCCACTGTTGCACCCGGAAAGTTAGCCGTGTTTTGATTTAATCCTGTAAGTACATTAAAAAGTGTGGACTTGCCACAGTTGGGATTTCCAATCAAGGCAACTTTGAGCGAAGAATGTTGTCCCATCCTTAAAGGGCGAATTTTTTCTTTCGTTTCTTTTTCCATAGTTATCATCTCCCTTCAGAGCTGGGGCGATTCTCTTCTCACAATTACTGAAGCCGCCTCTTTTTTACGCAGTCCGAGTACATATCCTCCAACAGAAATTGCAATTGGGTCTCCAAACGGAGCAATGTTTTTCACTTGAATAAGTTCTCCGGGAAGGCACCCCATTTCGAGCAGCTTGAGGGAAATTTCCACATCGGTGAAAGAATCTATAATGGCTGTATCTCCCAAACGCAGTTCTGCTATTGTATGAGGAAATGTGTTCCCGTTTTTCATAGTACTCCAAAGTTACCTGAATGCTTTTATGATCCGCTACCTAAAAGAAGGTATTTTAGAAATCTTCGAAAAGCGATCCCGATAGTTATCGGGAGGTACGAAAAATACGAAAGAAAAACTTTAAACTTGAAACTTTAAATGCTGACGATAAATGTCAGCATCCTGACCGAAAGCGTCAAGACTTTTAACTTTCACAGAAGAATGGGTTTTGCCTTTATTCCAGGTAGGACAATCATTACATTTGTTTTTCTGACGAAAGAGATAGCAGCCCGAAAACAGGAAACAGACAGCAAGCGATAAGAGGAACCGTTTAAACATTTTCGCAAAGTTACATCGAAATTAGAGAACAAAAGTACCTTCACCAAAAAGGATATTCTCTATTTTCGCTTCAATGTAATACTGAGTCCGTATCTTTGTCGGACAGATAAGCAAATGATCTTTTATATTTCAGATATATTTTTTAACATCGGCAGGTATTACATGCTGATTATAAGGACTTTCAGCAAGCCAGAAAAAAATTATATTTTCCGCAAACGGGTCTTTGAGGAAATTGATACCCTTGGAATCGGTTCACTTCCTCTGGTGCTTATCATTTCCATGTTTATGGGGGCAGTGATCACCATTCAGGCGGCATTTGGTTTTGACAGCCCGTGGATTCCGCTTTACGCTGTTGGAATGACCACCCGTGATTCTGTGATACTTGAATTTTCTCCAACACTTGTGAGCTTAATTTTGGCCGGCAAAGTAGGTTCCAGCATTGCTTCTGAGATCGGCACCATGCGTGTATCAGAACAAATTGACGCATTGGAAATCATGGGCGTAAATTCTCCTACTCATCTTATTCTTCCAAAAATCACAGCCGCAGTTCTCATCAATCCTTTCCTTATCGTCATCAGTATGTTTGCCGGGATCATTGGCGGATGGGGTTTTGGAGTACTTACCCATGTGGTGACGCCTTATGAATATTTGTATGGAATCCAATATGATTTCAGAACCTTCAACGTGATTTACGCGCTTATCAAAACAGTTGTGTTTGCTTTTATTATTTCCTCTGTTCCTGCCTATCACGGTTATTTCACCAAGGGCGGATCGCTGGAAGTAGGCCGGTCAAGTACAAAATCTGTAGTCTACAGCAGTATCTTAATTCTGGTATTCAATTTTATTCTTACACAACTTCTTCTTGCATGATAGAAATACGCAATATTTCAAAATCATTCGGACAGAAACAGGTTCTGAAAAATATTTCGTTTGCTGCCGAGCAAGGAAAAACAACACTTGTGATAGGAGAAAGCGGTCACGGAAAAACTGTTTTGATGAAATGTATTGTGGGATTGGAAGAGGTAGATCAAGGAGCTATTTTTTATGACACCCGGAATTTCTCGGAGATGAACACGAAACAGCGTAAGGGAATCCGCAAAGAGATGGGGATGTTATTTCAGGGAGCCGCGCTTTTTGATTCTCTTTCTGCAGAAGAAAATGTTGCATTTCCACTTTCCATGTTTACGGATATGAGTGAGGAAGAAAAAGCAGAACGTGTAAATTTTTGTCTCAAAAAAGTGAATTTGGAAAATGCCAATAAGCTATTCCCTTCCGAGCTCAGCGGGGGAATGAAAAAACGCGTGGGGATTGCACGCGCCATTGCCTTAAGTCCTAAATATCTTTTTTGTGATGAACCAAACTCGGGGCTTGATCCCATCACCTCGCTGGTGATCGATGACCTCATCAAAGAGATCACGCAGGAACTTAATATCACCACGATCGTAAATACACACGATATGAATTCAGTAATGGGAATTGGAGATAAAGTGATCTTTATATACAAAGGACAAAAATGGTGGGAAGGAAATAGCAAGGACATTCTCCATACAGATAATAAAGAAGTATCCGCATTTGTAGGAACAGCTAAAGTGTTGAAAGAGCTCAGGAAATGATTATTGTTGTCAGGTTTCTCGTAATCCGAAAATAGTATATTCGCAGCCTAAAATTTTATTTATGAATTTTCCATCCAACCTCAAGTACACCAAAGATCACGAATGGCTTCGTGCAGAAGGCAATGACGCTTACATCGGCATCACTGAATTTGCACAGGGCGAATTGGGCGACATTGTTTTTGTGGATATCGGCACCTTAGGAGATACCTTGGACAAAGAAACCGTGTTTGGCACCATTGAAGCTGTGAAAACAGTTTCTGACCTGTTCCTGCCGGTGAGCGGAAAAGTGATGGAAATAAATTCTAAAATTGATACCAACCCCGAACTCATTAACAAAGATCCTTACGGTGAAGGATGGCTCATCAAAGTTTCTATGACCAATGCGGCTGAAGCACAAGAACTGATGTCAGCAGATGACTATAAGAAACTGATCGGGAAGTAAGAAAGGTTTAAAATTTCTAGCAGGAGTTATTTGCTCACTACTTCTGTGTTCAGCAACAGAGTAGAGGTACTTGCATTGTGTACTATCTATCTGCCCATACGACTTCTGCCCGCGTTGTTTTCAGATATTTTTTCCCCATGCGTGATTTGTCTACTTTTTTTATCAGCTCTCTCTTTATTGGCTTATCGCCTTTTTTATAATCCTCTTATTGCACCACCAACAATCCTGTTTTTTGTAATTCTCCTGCCTGAAGGCGATAGCTGTATATGCCGGGTGCAACATTTTCTTTCACATTCCATTGAACTACGTGCTGTCCGGCTGTTTGATGGTTGTTATTGATTACGGGGATCTTTTCTCC
>JACRAL010000151.1 GCA_016213435.1 Bacteroidota bacterium | reverse complement strand
GCTGAAAAAGTGTGGTGGCTTATCAAAAGGCACATGAACAGAAAGGTGCATCTCACCATACAGCACTTACAGGATCATCTCGACAAAACCATACAGGAGCAGATCACTATAAAGAGAATAAAATCATTAACCTCTTACAAATTATATTTGTCGGCTTATAGGACTAATTTATAATTCTAAATTGTATTACAAACACATTACCCATTGCATCCGTACTTACGGAATATCCTTCTCCATATCCTTTCCCACTTTTTGCCCACACCCAATTTTGCCCCTGTGCAGAAAACGAAAACAAAACAAGAAATAATGTGGTAAAAAAAACTAACCTTCTCATTTAGGCACAATTAGAAACAACAAAGGTAAAAGTAAAAAGAGAAAAAGTTTTTTATACAAGCTATATTATTTGAGTAAAAATTAAAAAAGACAAACATTTCCAAATATTACCAAATGCGTTCTTCAGATGGAATATTCATATAATACGGATAAAAAAATGTAGCTTCTATTTTATTTCCATGAAGAACATATTTGCCTCTATACGGGAGAAGGGCTTGGGTAGAAGGTAAATATTTACTAAAATCTTCATCCTTAATTTTTAATACTGGCAAAAATGCGTGCAACACATCATCCTTTAAATCATAAGAGAATCTTATGAGTACCTTTCTTCCTTTTAGACTGAGATATTCTTTTGCTGGTATCATATTTAATCTATTTAAAGTTTTTACATAACTTATAGAGAATGCCAACAATGTATCTTTTAGACTATGTTCAAATATTTTAATTACAAAGACGCCATCATTTATACATTACAAAGATAAAAAAGTACAGAAATAATACAAGTATAAATAACAAGCACAGGTTTACACCGGAATTAACGTCCTTGTTTCGACTTAAATGAATTACAGATAAACAAAGTCTGCTATTGCCGCATCACTTAGATGCCCTGCTCGAAAGTATAGTTTCCTTCTGCGGAAGGATAAGAATTGCAACGCGTATGTTCTTGTTTGCTTCTGCCTGATTTTTGGGATTAGGATAAATCATTTCGCTGCCACCATAACCATTGGCAATAAGCCGCTCGCCTGAAATTCCTTTATCCATCAAATACTTCTTTATTTTTTCGGCTCTTAATTGCGATAACTTCTTTGCGCTGCCCGAAAAACTGCCATCTTCGTCTTTCTCCGATTTCTTTGCCTTTATGCGTTTGTTCCCGCTGGTATGTCCCTGCACCTCTACTTTAATTGCAGGATTCGCATTCAGGTAAGTAAGTAACTTATCTACTTCCAACAGAGCTCCCGGTTTCAACGCGTAGGTATTTGGATAGAAATATATTTTATCCATCACAAAGTTATCTCCTTCGCCAACCGGAGCCAGCAATACCTCCTGCGTGAATGAAGCGGGATCATCTTTGGTAGCAAACGAAATGATCTTATTCTTATATCCAACAGCAGAGAAAGTAATTGTGTACTGCGTGTACTTTTCAAGAGGCGTTTGGTATTTCCCCTTTTCATCCGAATGACTATTGGAAGCGGGTCCCTTTAGTTTTTTCACACAGGTAACATCGGCAACAACAGCGATATGTTTCAAACTATCCTTCACAACAAAAACAGCGGCTTTGGCTTGATCCGCCAAGGTGTTAGCGGAAGACAAAGAACCGCTCGGCAAAACATCTGCTTTTGCAATTGCGGGCTTTGCAGGTTCATTCGGTTTTGTTTTAGGATGTACGATTACGGATCGTTCCACTTTTGTCTTTGCCAATTGCCTGGCATAAAAACGCTGAAACACAGCTTGTACCTTTTGCGAGTATTTTTTATTCTTCAGAATGAAACGGTACCCGCCATCGTCTCCATCCACATGATAAATATTCAGCATAAAAACCTCTCCGGTCTTTGCCGGCATGGCAGAATGGTAAGGCGTGTAGTAAAAATCTTTCACCACATTTTTTGAATCTGAATTGCCATAGTTCACCTCCGATGTGAGCGATAATCCGGTGCCCGTGGTGAACATATCCTCCTTATACAGGTTTGCTCTTACCGGTGCAATGTCCTTCATCTCTATATCACTGATGCTGATGTCTGCAGGTATCTTGTATAAAAAATAATTGAAGGTGTTTCCTTTTTTCTCAGGGAAAATATCAAAAGCAATATCGCAGTTATCGTTTGCATATATCTTATACCAAAACGACTCCGTATTATCGGCATAGCAATAAAACACCGTGTTGTTTTTGATATCCGATGTTATTGTATCCGTGGCATTTCTCGATACAGCATGTATCCCGTTTGCTTCTATCATTATTTCATTTGCCAATACATACTCTTTATTAATACGAGGGGCTTGGGCAAATAAACAAGCAGGGATAACTATTAAAAGAGCAAGGAAAGAAAAAATTTTCATGAGCTTATGTTTTAATAATTCATGTGTAAAGACAAATAACCCAATGTAGATTATACAAAAGGACAACTAAATGCAACACACTCACCGGGTTAAAACACAAGAGTGTTAACAGGCAATTGTTAATTAAGCAAAGTGATATCCATCATTCCATGGAGGAACATATCCTCTATCTTTACAACTCTAATAAATATACAATGGAAGAATTTGTAACAAGTAATCTCGCTGTGTTCATCGATTTTCAGAACATTGCCTACACCAATAAGAAAGACGCTAAGTCGCTGGATGCACATACCAAGCAGGTGAAAGCCGAAATACGCAGCACCATCAACTACCTGAAAAGCCGCGGCAGGCTGATCGTGAAAAAAGCATATGCCGACTGGGCAGGACAGTTTGCCACTTACCGCCAGCAAATGCTGGAGGATTCGATTGAACTCACCGAAGTGCCTTCGCAATTCAGCGGGAAGAACTCTGCAGATATTAAACTGGCGGTGGACGCGCTGGAGATTGCATTGTCGAAAAACTACATCGATACCATCGTGGTTATTTCAGGCGACAGCGATTATGCTCCCCTGATATCCATGCTGCGTGAACACAATAAATACGTGATCGTGATAGGAAGAAAAGAAAACTTAAGCGCCTTGCTCAAAGGATATTGCGATGAGCTGAAAACCTTTTCGGACATTTTGATCGAAGAAGAAGAGGAAGAAGTAACAGACGAAAATGATATTCGCTACGCTTACAGACTGCTGAAAGAAGCCGCTAACTATTTTAATGAACGAGGAAAGAAAATAAATGCCGCAGGAATAAAAAGCCATCTGGTGCAACTCGATTCCTCCTTCAGCCAGACAAAATATGGCTTTAAGATGTGGAATGATTTTTTGAAACGAGCGGAGAAGGACAAGATCATTAAGCTGGAACAACACCCGAAAGACGCACGAAGTTTCTTTGTCCTGCCTTACGGAGAAAAGTAATAAATACTGCATGGTAAAGTATACCACCTCCATATTAAGGTTTGATAAGCAGGGAGAGAAAACCGGCTGGACCTATATTGAGATCCCTGCCGATGTTGCGCGCAAATTAAAACCCGGCAACAAAAGATCTTTCCGCGTAAAGGGAAAATTGGACAGTTACTCTTTCGAGAAAACATCCTTACTCCCCATGGGAAAAGGAAGTTTTATCCTGCCTCTTAACGCAGCCATAAGAAAAGCAATCGGCAAACGCCATGGAGCCATGCTTCGCGTGCAGATGGCAGAAGATAAAAGTGAGTTTGTTTTTAATCCAGACCTCATGGCCTGTCTTGCCGATGACCCCAAGGCAATCGGGTTAAACGGCATTGATTTCTATTAACATAGGAGTGATGAAAAAAAGAGAAGGGCGGCAAAATAAATAATTGTAACAAGTAGGTTCTTAGCATAAAAATTAAAATGCTATGAATCCACTAACAACCT
>JACRAL010000150.1 GCA_016213435.1 Bacteroidota bacterium | reverse complement strand
GGTAAATGGTTTCATTACATGTAATTCCCTTAATTTTTTTCGCACCATTTTATAATATTTTCAGCGAGTTCAAGTCCTGTTCTCGCTGTTTTTTTGTTTAAATCGCCATCATAACCTCCAAACAAGTGAAGATAATGATAAGCAGAAACAAAATCATTTAATATCTTCCGGTTTCTTACAGCAAGGTATTTTTTATATGTTTCAACTGATTTCCTTGTGCCTTTCGGAGGTTCAGGAACTTTAGCATCCATAGCAACTAACACTCCGCTCCATGCAGTATGACAAGCCATTTTCACATATTTTACATCGGAGTAATAACCAGGCGTTCCATTGCCTCCTTTGTTTTTAAGAATTTCGCGGGCATTGGATAGATATCTTTTTGCTTCTTCAATAACTTCGGAGCGAGATGTTTTTAAATTATTCATTTTCTGTATATTTTTTTTGTTTTATGTTTCTGTAACTACAGCAAACCCATTTCCTGCACTGCATATCAAAAGCAAGCCCAGAAACATTGCCAGCGCGAACTTTGAGGAACGCCTGTAAATATGTAGTATGTGAAATTTCATGTTTATTTGAAAATCATTTTGCATATTAACTACACCATATTTCTACGTTATTTAAAACCCTTTAGTTATCAATTCCCGGCAAATAAAATACTAAATTTGACTTATATAAAATATTTTATGCTCAATGGCCAAAAAACATTGACGAAAGCATATTTTTTTTGTATTTTAAATCCCCTTATACGATTTCTTTTTGCTCTTTTGCCTTGGCTTTTTCTTTTTACCTTGCCTACCGGCAGGCAGGTATTCTGCTTCCGGCTCTTTTGCCATAGCCGATTTTTTGTTATCATTATCAAAGGTTGCCTCTTCGAGCCGTACGATTCGTGTTTCGTGGTCAATTACTTTTTCAATTGCATCGGCGTACTGGATAAAAGTTAAGCGTATTTCTCCAAGTTCCATGTTGGTTCTTGCCTGTTGCTTTTCAAGTTTATCAACCCGATGATTCAATTCTCCCAGTTGGGTGTTTATATCGGTACGCATACCTTTCATTTCCTCACGCAGTTCTTTCATTCCAACGCCAAGGTCAATTATAGCATCTAATAATTTATTATCTTCTTTCATACTGTACGTTTTTTAATAGAGTAGTCGTTTGCACAAACCCCTTCCCAGCGCAGCAAAGCAAGAGCGAAGCGACAGCAATAAAAGCAGTAATGTATGACGGATGACTGTCGTCCCTTAGTCCGTCGTCTGTCGTCAGTCGTCAGTCGTTTGTCGTCAGTCGTTTGTCGGCGGTCGAATGACAGTAAGGAGTTTTTGATATATTTGGTAAATGGGTTCATCTTTTATTTAAAATTCAACAAATTCTTTTGAGTAATGCGTCATATCAAGTTTTTCACCAGGTACGTCTAACTTAATTCCCCATTCCTGCATGGCAAGAACTCCGAACAGTATTTCAATAAACTTACCCTCTTCATCTTTTCCAATATTATCAAGTACTCTGGCATGGGTAAAAAAAGAATAATTTTCTAAAACGCCAATTACATTGTCGTCTTTCACAATTTTACCAACCAAATTGCAAAATTTTGCAATGAAATGTTCTTTGCCCCCAAGGGATACGTCTGTTGGTTCAGGCATATCAAAAACAGGAAGTTGCTTGGTAACCCCGTTAGTAACATATGTATTCCGTGCTCCGCTGTCGAATAATGTCCAGTAATTTTTTCCGTTTACTTCGATATTTCGTCTGATTCTTCCCATTATGTTTAATGTTTAAAAGTCATTTGTTCATTTTTATTATGTAAAAAAATATATAGCTGTTTGCCCAAACCCGTTCCCAGCGCTGCAAAGCAAGAGCAGAGCGACAGTAATAAAAGCAGTAATGTATGACGGATGACGGATGACTGTCGTCCCTTAGTCCGTCGTCTGTCGTCAGTCGTCAGTCGTTTGTCGTCAGTCGTTTGTCGGCGGTCGAATGACAGTAAGGCGTTTTTGATATTTGCAGTAAATAGTTTCATAAATCCTGTAAAAGAGATATTGTTTCAATTTTTTTCGCACCAGTTGATAACATTTTCAGCAAGTTCAAATCCTGCTTTCGTTGTTTTTTTGTATAAATTGCCATCGTATCCTCCCCAAAGATGCAGATGCTGATAAGCCGCAACAAAATAGTGCAGTATTTTTCTGTTTCTTTTTGCCAAAAAATCATGGTAGTATTCCACAGATTTTCTTTTTCTTTTAGGCAAAGGTGGCGCTATGCCGTCAAGGGCTTCCAACACTCCGCACCATGCAGTATGGCAGGCCATTTTCACATATTTTTTATCGGAATAAAATCCGGGCGTTCCATTGCCTGCTTTGCTTTTCAGTATATCGCGGGCATTGCTTAGATATCTTTTTGCTTCTTCAATATGTTTCCTGCCTGCCGCCTGCCTGTCCGGTAGGCAGGGTAGGCAAGGTATTGTCGGGTTCATGCTTCTGTTTTTTTATTTCCTGTGTTATATTTCTACGTATTTAAAACCTGATTGTTACTAATTCCCATCAAATAAAATACTTATTTTGACTTATATAAAATATTTTATGCTCAATGGCCGAAAAACATTGAGGAAAAGCAATTTTCTAAAGTAAAATTAACCCGCTTTTTCCCAACAATTCACATAAAAATATTTTAAGCTACTTCTGTTTTCACGCTTTTCAGCAGGTTATTCAGCATTTTTTCAGCATTAAAAATGTCAATCAGATAAACCTGGTTGTTTTTGATTTCCACTGTAAATCCATCGCCCTGATAGACTTTATCGGGCAGTCCTTTGATGTCGTTTCTATAAAACAGGATATTGCCGGTTTTGCTGTCAACTCTCTTTTTAAATGTTCTATAATCAAGTGTCAAATCCATCTTTTATTTTTTAATCTGTTATTTATTGTTTTGATATCTGTTCTGTAAACTGTGATTATTGTTTGTGTTTTCCTGTTGAATACAACTGCAAAAATCACCTCTTTAATTTTGATTATTTTAATATGCGCTTCATCATTTTCATCGTACAATTCATAAAGGGGTTTATCGCATGCTTCAATAATTTCATGCCAGGGTACATTGTATTTTTCAAGTTTACTTTTTGCATGCTCTGATAATTTCATTTATTTTTATTTTCTATTTAAAATGATTATCTCCAATTAATGATTAGCGTTGCCGCAAACTCCTTCCCAGCGCTGCAAAGCAAGAGCAGAGCGACAGTAATAAAAGCAGTAATGTATGACGGATGACATTTCGACAGGCTCAATGCATCGCGGATGACGGATGACTGTCGTCCCTTAGTCCGTCGTCTGTCGTCAGTCGTCAGTCGTTTGTCGTCAGTCGTTTGTCGGCGGTCGAATGACAGTAAGGAGTTTTTAATATTTTGGGTAAATAGTTTCATTTGTTTTGTTTTTCAAGTGTTTCGATAAAAATTTTTACATCGTCCAGAACTTCCAGTGCTCTATCAATTTCAGGATCTCTGTCCCAGAAACCATTTACATGTAAAACATCACGGGTATAGTTAAACAGGTTTTTTACATTTTTATCCCCGTATTTTGTAACAAAAAATCTTGTTCCTCTATATGTCTTTGGTAATTCTTCTTCTTTTATACCTTTTTGCAGAAACATTGCAGATAGGGCAATATTCAAAGCAAGCCAACCTTTATCGCATCCATCAACTGCATATTCAATTTTGCCGTTTCCTTTAGATTTTTCAATTTCTTCTAAAGCTATTTGGTAGTATTTTTTTGCTTCTTCAATATGTTTTATTGCCGGGTTCATGCTTCTGTTTTTTTATTTCCTGTGTTATATTTCTGCGTATTTAAAACCTGATTGTTACTAATTCCCATCAAATAAAATACTTATTTTGACTTATATAAAATATTTTATGCTCAATGGCCGAAAAACATTGAGGAAAATTAAATTTTCTTATGTTGATTTTTATATTTTCTTTCTTTTTTTGTACCGGGCTTTTGGTTCGCAAATTATATTTTGTTGTTCAGATTTTTTACTCATCAACTTGTTTATCATTTCAATTACTTTGCGGGCGTTTTCAAAGCCTTCTTTCACCATTTGAGTTGCCGTGCCACCTCTGTAATAAGCAAAAATATGAAGGTTTTCGTAAACAATTTTTAAGGAAGCATTCAGTTTACCGTTCAGTGGAATATATTTTCGTGTAAATTCCTGGTATTCATCAATTGACTTTGGCAACTTCGCTTTGTTAAATCCCCTTGAAATAAAGTACACATCCATCGCTTTAAAAGCGGCAAGATAAGCAATACCTGCGGCTTCGCGTACATATTTTGAATCGGTATAAATACCATATTGAATCTCGCTTTTTGCAATTGTTTCTTTTGCATTGGCAAGATATCGGTATGCTTCGCTGATGCTGTATTCGTCCCTTCGACCAAGCTCAGGGCAGGCGTCTGTATGTTTTTGTTTACTCATTTTTAAAATGCAGTTATTCTTATAATCTTATTACGAAACCAACCTGTAATTTTGTTTCAAAAATATTAAAAATTTTTCTGCCTTTTTTATAAATTCAATTTTTCTTACTGTGAACAGCCGAATATTATTGATGAATAGTATTTTATAACAAGCAGGCGCTATTCCACCTACCCAAGAACCGCCGGCATTCCGGTTTCCACCGGCAGCAGTGCTTGAAATAGCCGCAGCAAACCCCTTCCCAGCGCTGCAAAGCAAGAGCAGAGCGATAGCAGTAAAAGCAGTAATGTATGACGGATGACATTTCGACAGGCTCAATGCATCGCGGATGACGGATGACTGTCGTCCCTTAGTCCGTCGTCTGTCGTCAGTCGTCAGTCGTTTGTCGGCGGTCGAATGACAGTAAGGCGTTTTTGATATTTGCAGTAAATAGTTTCATAAATCCTGTAAAAGAGATATTGTTTCAATTTTTTTCACACCAGTTGATAATGTTTTGAGCCAATTGAATACCTGTGTGTATGGTTTTTCTAATCAATGTGCCGTCATACCCTCCGAAAAGATGTAAGTGATTGTATGCTTCCACAAAATCATTCAATGCTTTGCGGTTTCTTGTGGCAAGGTACTGTTTGTAAGTATCTACTGTTTTACGCTTTCCTTTTGGTAATTGAGGAATCTTGGTATCCATAGCAACCAATACTCCGCACCAAGCAGTATGGCAAGCCATCTTTACATATTTTGCATCAGAATAATAGCCCGGCGCTCCATTGCCTCCTTTGCTTTTCAGAATTTCGCGGGCATTGGATAGATATCTTTTTGCTTCTTCAATATGTTCCCTGCCTGCCGCCTGCCTGTCCGGTAGGCAGGGTAGGCAAGGTATTGCCGGGTTCATGCTTCTGTTTTTTTATTTCCTGTGCTATATTTCTAATTAACTTCTACGATTATGTTTTATAATATGTTTTAAATATGGGCATATTTATACCCCAGTGTTTCGGCCTTATATCAATAAAAATCGGAGTTTTGTCAAAAACCCTCTATTCTTATCAGTTTGTTTCAGTATAAACAGGGTTCAACTTGTGTTCGTTTATTCACTTCGTTCTACCTATTACTGCTTACCTCGCTCAAACACTGTCAGGACTCAACCCTCAAAGCTACCGAAGACCTGACAGGTTTTTCCGATTACTGATAACCGATTACTGATTACTTTTTTTTCTTTTTATATTCTGCTTTTGGCTCTTTAACCATTGAAATTCTTTTATCTTTGTTATCAAAAGTTGCATCTTCGAGCCGTATTATTCGAGTTTCGTGTTTGCTTATTATTAAATTGTTGGCATGGGCATATTTATTAAAATCGGAGTGTAAGCCATGCAATTCTATATTTGTTTCTTCCAATCGTTTGTCAATCTTCATATAACTCAGCCGCATTTCGCCCAATTCCAGATTAGTTTTTGCCTGCTGTTTTTCCATTTTTTCAAACTGTTTTTCAAGTTTATCAACACGTCCGTTAAGTTCGCCCAATTGAGTGTTTATATCCCCCAATTGAGTATTCATATCCTTGCGCATCCCTTTCATTTCCTGTGCAAGGTCAATTATAACATCTAATAATTTATTATCTTCTTTCATACTGTACGTTTCATATTTTTGAGTAGTATTTCAGTAATTTTTTTTTATCAAATATAACATTATTTTTCTATAAATTCAACAAATTCTTTCGTATAATGGCTCATAAACAGGTCTTCTTTTTCTGGAACAGAAATAATACCCCAGCGCTGCAAAGCAAAAGCTAAGCAACAGCTATAACAAAGCGCCTGCCGATTTACATACCTTTGGCATACATGCAGGTTACCGATTACCGATTACAAAATATTCCTTTTCTTCTTTAAAATTTAGAAACGGGTATTTTGATTCAAGAGATTCTATCAGCGCAATATTTTTTTTAATAAAACCTGCATGATTTTCCGACCCGCTGTTAAAGGGCTTATGCAGCCTGGCTTTTATGATTTTTTCAATTTCTTTTTGCAGCAACAGGGTGGGCTCGTCAAAGAATGTTTCAGAAAATTTTTTTCGGATATATTTAAGTGCAACCGGGTTGGGATGCAGCATGTCTTCTTCATAAAAACGGTAATCCCTCAGATCGTCCATCATGATTTCGAACGACGGGAAATAATATATTTGTTTCAGCGCCGACATGAGCTTATGAACAGATACGATCAGTATTGCCTTGCTCAGCATATTGTCTTCTGCCCCGTCTTTCCAGTGCCGTATGGGACTTACGGTAAAAATGATATTGATTTTTTTATTTATCTTCTGAAGCTGCTGAATAAGCGGGGTAAATTCATTCACTATGTCTTCTGCGGATAGTAAAATCTCTGTGAATTCGCCGGCCGGTATCTTGTGGCAATTAGAAACAATCTCGCCTGTTTTATTATACCTGTAAACCCGCGCTGTTCCAAAAGTGATAAAAAGAAATTCCGCTTCTTTAATAAAACCGGATGATCGCTGAATCCGTTCATTGATCGCTTTCAGGCAAATATCTGAGTCCTCATTTGAAAAACGGCTGTGGTGATAAAAACTGAACCACTGCTCATTCAGAAAATGCAGGTCGCTGGTTGTAAAAAATTTTTTCCGCAAAAGAATATCAATACTGTTTTTCACAGAAACGGGATTATAAATAATGCCAAACGGATTCACATCAACAGGCATTTTAAATTCAGCAAGCAGGTTCCCGATATTTTCAGTGAAGCAGGAACCCATGAACATTGCAGAGTTCTCATAAGTAAGCTTATGCTCTGAAGGGGTAATTTGTATGGATGTTCTGAATGGTTCCATTTATTTTCGGGCTTCGATCCAGTTTAATATAAATTCAAATACCTGGTCTTTTTCTATCTCATTATGCAATTCATGGTACAATCCTTCCCAGATTTTCAGCGTGGTGATGTTTTTAGTGTTTTCTCCGAATTGTATGCTCGTTTTATGCGAAGTAATCAGGTCTCCGCTACCATGCATGAGCAGCAGAGGCAAATTCAGTTTTGAAGCATTTTCCAGCGCCCAGATACCGGCTACGCTTACACCGAAAAACATTCGCAGGGATATGCGGTCGTGCACTAATGGATCGTTTTTATATTTCTCTGCAACGGTTTTATCATGCGAGAGATGATCGATGATAAGCCCGCTGGATTGACGCAACGAGGGCAGGAAATTATGCAGCAGTTTTCCCATTTTTTCTTTAACTGCCGGCACATCAAATGCAAGTTTCAACCAGAGAGAAGTAGCGATAAGAGCCTTGATGGAAGGCTGTCTCCTGAGGGTATAATTAATCACAAGATTTCCGCCTAAGCTGTGGCCATAAAGAATAACGGGCGTATCCGGAAAAAGTTCTTTTGTCTTTTCTAAAAGAACATCAATATCGTTTAACAGGAATTCATATTTTTTTGCATCCCCTCTTGTCCCGCCCGATTTACCATGACCGCGGTTGTCCATGGCAATAACGGCATACCCATTTTCAGTAAACCGGCATGCCCATTCATGATACCTCCCGCAATGCTCTCCCATGCCATGCACTAATGCTATAACGGCTTTTGGTTTATGATCCGGCGCCCAGCGTTGGCCAAACAGGTTCATGCCATCAAACGACGGCCAGGTATATTCTGTGTTTTCCATTCAATGGAATTATGTAAAAGCAAAGATGAGAAATTTTCCCAACAATTTTACTTCGTATATTGGCTTTTTCATAAAATTAATTTAGGTTTGTTTCTTATATTTTACAGAATGTAAAAAAAGATGAGGCAATTGTTTTTTGTCCTGTTACTGATTATTTTTTCTGCCATGCCGGATTTTCTTACTGCACAGATTTCCCGTGGCGGCATCCCTGTTAGCTTTATTAAAGCCAATAAAAATCTG
Source organism: Bacteroidota bacterium (assembly GCA_016213435.1). Classification (GTDB taxonomy): domain Bacteria; phylum Bacteroidota; class Bacteroidia; order Palsa-948; family Palsa-948; genus Palsa-948. The sequence continues at coordinate 7,545 of JACRAL010000150.1, read as the reverse complement.
CTGAACAATAACATTCCGGCAGTTTCTCTGCCGCTAGTTGATACTGAAAAATTAATATCCGAAGATGCCGGTAATGACCAGAGGAAAGATATTCCCTGGCGCTTTGGCGAAAACATACTGGTTCATATTAATGTGATTCAATCCGGAATAAAAGAGATTCTTCCCTCCGGAGATAAAATTTGCAGGCTCAGGATTTACTCAAAAGGCGCATTGACGCTGAATTTGAATTTCAGTAATTACCGGTTGCCGAAGGGAGCAACACTGTTTATTTATAATGAAGACCAGACGGATATTATAGGAGCTTTTACAGATTTTAACAACCGGAACAATCGTATTTTTGCAACCACCCTGATACGCGGGGAATCTGTTGTTCTTGAGTATTTCGAACCGGTTGCGGCAACATTTCCCGGAGAACTGGAAATAGACCGTGTTACCCACGGATACCGCAATGGTTTTGAATATGCAAAATCGTTCGGCGGTTCCGGGTCGTGCGAGATCAATGCTGCCTGCCCCCAGGCGCTTCCGTGGGAAAACGAAGCCCGCTCCGTATGTATGCTTGTTGTTAACGGCAATGGTTTTTGTTCGGGCGCTCTCATAAATAATACTTCAGAAGACGGTACGCCCTACGTCCTTACAGCGAAACACTGCTCTAACAATAATAATTTTTCGAGCTGGGTGTTCTGGTTTGGCTGGCAAAGCGAAACCTGTACGAATCCTTCGGTGTCTCCTTCATATAATTCCATTTCTGGATGCGACCTGAAAGCGCGCGACGACTCTTCTGATTTTTGCCTCGTGCAGATGAGCAGCGTGCCGCCGGTATCATACGATGTGTTTTATGCAGGATGGGACAGGTCCGGGCAAACAACGCCATCCGCAGTATGTATCCATCATCCGGCGGGCGACATTAAAAAAATTTCGTTTGCAGACAATCCTACCACAGGAGAAGATTATAGCAACATCAACTGCTGGCGCGCTGAATGGACAGCCGGCGCCACAGAGCCCGGCTCTTCAGGTTCGCCCTTGTTTGATATTAATCATAGAATTATCGGCCAGCTTTATGGAGGCCCCTCTTATTGCGGAGCGGCGGCCGCAGACCTGCATGATTTTTATGGTAAGTTTTCTGTTTCGTGGGATATCGGTTCTTCTTCAACCAATCGCTTGAAAGATTGGCTCGATCCGGGAAATACGGGATATCCTTTAATGAATGGATTTGATCCAAACATTATCCCTAACGATGCACAGATTTGTAGAATAATTGTTCCCGATGTATTTTACTGTACCGAACAACCGGTTTCTCCGGTTGTAGTATTAAAAAATAAAGGTACAAATACATTGATCTCCGTAATTGTAAAATATTCCATTGATAATGGTTCCCCTGTTTCACTCAACTGGTCGGGGAATTTAATCACGGGTCAAACGGATACCATTCAATTATCACAGGTTACTTTACCTGCCGGAACACATATTTTTAAAAGTTTTACATCAAATCCAAACAGTGTTGCCGATCTGAATACCTATAATGATACTGCCGCTGTAAATTTTAATGTAAAAGGCCGTGAATTACCGTTCAGGGAAAGTTTCGAACCCCCTTCTTTTCCCCCTTCCGGATGGTCAATATATAATCCCGATGCAAATATTACATGGCAGAGAAAACCAACGGGCGGCGGCAATGGCAGTTTTTCCGCATTTATTTACTTATTTATGCTGCCGACTCTGAACCAGGCCGATGCATTAACTACTCCGGTTATTGATCTCTCCGGCTCACACGCCCAACTTTCGTTCAATGTGGCATACAGGCAAATAGATACAGGAAGTACGGATACTTTGAAAATATTTATTTCAACGGATTGCGGAGCAACATTTGATACGATACCCATTTACAATAAACAGGGATCAGCACTTGCTACCGGGGATTCTGTACCATTCAATGTATTTACTCCGTTTAGCGCTATGGACTGGAGAAAAGATTCTGTGTCGCTTACAGCATATAATAACCAAAGCATCCAGTTGAAATTTGTAGTTATAAGCGGAGGCGGCAATAATCTGTATCTGGATAATGTGAACATTGATTACGGCGCATTTATTGAAACAACCCGATATGACGGGGAATTTACAGTATTTCCAAATCCCTGCAATGATGAGTTAACAATCGTTTCCGGATCAGAAAAAATAAACAGGATTGAAATTTTTGATGTAATTGGAAATACAGTATTTATATCAAATACATCATTATTTAGAGCGCTGCTGAATCTGAAGACGCTCAGGAACGGGATTTATTTGGTAAGGATATATTCTGCTTCCGGAGGGGTTACAAAAAAAATATGTGTTGCAAAATAGTTATACTGCAAACGGTTACAAATTTAACTTTTATTCAAGAGGCATTGTCAAATTGTTATATTGCTAAATTGTTATAAATCAATCATTAATAATCTATATGATAATTAAAATAACCATTTAACAATGTTAACAATTTAACCATTTAAAGTATATCATCTTTTTATCTACATCTTTTGTTAATATCTATATGCTTTATTTCTTGGATTACGGTGAGGAATGTAGTAAATTGCACTATTCAAAACCAAAAAATAATGCTTACCGTACATTATAATATATACGCCCCGACCCTAACAGACCTCCGCAAACCCTGCATTTACAGAGAGAGAGAGAGAGAGAGTAAATCTATCAACTTATTTTTTCACTGTATATTTTTTCCGGAAACCGTTTCCCGGCCCATTGCCTTTTGGAAACGGTTTGCCTGCTATGCTTTTATGTTTAACCAAATATCTCTAATTATGGCAAACGACAATTTGATTTCTATCGCGATCACCCCGCAGCAGGCGCAGGATGCCCTGCAGGCGATAAACCAGTTGAAAACCCTGCTTCCGCAGGAATTAGTGAACCTCACCCCCGACGAGCGGCATTTTTATGCCAAGATGGGCGACAAAACCGTGGCTTTTGTGCAGAAATCATTAGATTATGCGCAACTGAACCCCGCTCTTGTGCCGCCTTATATTGATGTGGCAGAAATGAAAAAAGACGTGGAGGCCGTGCAGGCATTGGGAACCCTGTATAAAGCCCTCGGCGAGGTTTATACCAAACTCGACGACAGCATGCTGCTGGCAGGCAGCGAGGCTTTCACCGCATCCCTGTCGTTCTACAATTCGGCCAAAGACGCGGCAAAACACAATGTTTCGGGCGCACAGGCCATTGTTGACGACCTGAAAACAAGATTTCCGGGCAGGAAAACAAAGAAAAACACCCCGCCCGTGCAGCCCTGACACCCGGCAATGCCTCAGAAAGAGCGCCGGACGGTTCTTTTTAACGAAAGCCCGGGTTGCAGAAAGGGAATGTTCCCTCAAAGTAACCCGGTCTTTATTCTTTTAGAATAAATTTTACAGCTAAAAGACCGGACTGCGGATCAAAAAGAGGGAAAATTCCCTCTTACAGAGGCGATGTTCCCCAAAAAAAAGCAGGTGAATTTAATTATTAACCATTAAAACAATAAAAAATATGAAAACCATCATTACTACTTTTGTAATAGCAGCAGGGCTGTTATTATGCTTTGTTGTCAATGCACAGGTTAGCACAGTTGTATCTTATCAAAAGATAAGTTCTCTTGCAGGTAATTTTACCTGTCCGTTAAACAACAGCGATATGTTCGGGTTTTCCGTTGATAATATTGGCGACATGGATAATGACGGCGTTGTTGATATGGTTGCAGGGGCTTGCCGCGATGACGACGGCGGTACGGATCGGGGCGCTGTTTATATCCTGTTTATGAATGCGGACAGAACCGTAAAATCCTGTCAGAAAATCAGCAGCACACAAGGCGGTTTCACAGGTATTCTTGCTAATGGCGTTTTATTCGGCACTGCGGTTTCGCCTCTTGGCGACCTCGATGGCGACGGAGTTTTAGATATTGCCGTTGGTTCGGAATATGATAGCGACGGCGGCAGTTGGAACGGCGCAGTGTGGATTCTTTTTTTAAATACAAACGGTACTGTTAAAGCCCATCAAAAAATCAGCGCAACCCAGGGAAATTTTTCAGGAACACAAACAAAGTCATCAGGCGATACCTTATACAGCCCCGATTACCCTGCACATGCCGATACACTGGCGCCCGACACAACAGGCGGCGCCAAATCATTCCCTTCAGGGGGCGGCGGCCAACTGCTTACAGGTACATGCGCCTTTGGTTCCGACATTGCTTTGTTAGGCGATTTGGACGGCGACGGCGTACAGGATATTGCCGTTGGAGCCAGGCGAAATACCGACTGGGACGTACGCACAGGCGCAGTATGGATTTTATATTTAAATCACAATGGCACTGTAAAAGCATACAGTAAAATCAGCGCGGGTCATGGAGGTTTCCCAACCATTTTACATTACGAAGACTTTTTCGGGGCGGCAGTTACATGTGTTGGAGATATGGATGATGATGGCGTACCCGAACTTGCAGTCGGTTCCTATCAGGACGATGATGGCGGAACAAATAAAGGTTCCGTTTATATTCTTTTCATGAATGCCGATGGCACAGTAAAATCATATCAGAAAATAAGCGCTACTCAGGGAAATTTCACAGCAAGTTTATATAGTTCAGAATATTTTGGGGTTTCGGTAAAAAGCCTTGGCGATATAGACGGCGACGGCATGCCTGATATTATAGCCGGCGCCACAGGCGATGATGACGGCGGAGCAGACAGGGGGGCTGTATGGATTTTATGCCTAAACATTAATGGAACAGTTAAAAGTTTTCAAAAAATTAGCGGCACACAAGGCGGCTTTACAGGCGCTCTTGACAATTCCGACCAAATGGGTCTTGGTGTCGCTTCTCTCGGCGATATGAACAATGACGGCAACCTTGAAATTGCCATTACAGCATTTGCAGATGATGATGGGGGAACAGACAGGGGTGCTGTGTGGATTATGAGTTACGGTACTCCATTACCCGGATCTTCTTGTTCCGCCGCCACCCAATTACCCCCAGCCACCTACACCTGTACTGGCACAGACCTACAGATCACAGGCACAGAATACTGGATGAGGTTTACGGCTGATACTTCGAGTATGAGGATTGCAATACAAAACCCAACGAATACACCGATGGCTGACATAAGGCAATTATATTTATATAGCGGTACATGTGATAACCTCCAGCTTGTGACACAGAAAAATAAAGATAATGGAGAACAACTTGAAATAATAAAGAATGATATGATAGTTGGGAATACATATTATATAAATGTACAACGAACAGTGACGGGTACTGAGTGGTTTGGAATTTGCGGACAAAGAATATCTGCACCATTACCTGAAATATCTAAATATACTCTATCAGTTCCTGTTTTAGATTCTGAAACAGGAGAATATATCACACCTCCCATGTATGTTATAGATAGATTTGGTAATAAAAAAAATCTTGAAGAAATCATAGTACCTTCACAATCATATGATGCAGGAATATTTAAACTGCATTTTATTGATGAAGAAGGCCCATCACCTACAAATATTGGTTTTAATGACCCGACTACAGGGGCAAACAGACGAAATATTGTCATAAAAGTTTTTCAAGATTTAACTGAATTAATAAAAAATATATGGGTTACAAATAATCAATATCCGGGTTGGACAAATACTTTATTTAATCATAATAAGGTTCAAATTGAAATCAGAAATTCAAGTTATGACCCAGGCGTTCCGACAGATGCACTTGCTGTAGCTTCTCAATGGTATTTATCTGTTCCGGGAATTGAATATGGCACCGCATGGCAATATATTACAACAGGAATTGACCCCTTTTATAATCTAACGAATACTCCATTTTCAAATTCTTTTCAATATTATCATGCATATATTAAAGTTAATTTTTCTTCATTCCCATCCTGGCATGCGCCACAGGATTTGAATGCGGATTTTTTCCCACAAAATACTGAACTAGATTTATATAGTGTGTTATTACATGAAAGCCTTCATACATTAGGATTCGCCTCCATGATACAGGATATTTCAAATGACGGATCAGCCGTAACAGTCGGTTTCTTTTCAAAGTATGATTTATTTTTAAAAACTGGTTCAACAAATATTATTACAAATAGCTGTTATTCTACTACCGCCATAAATAATTTTTATCAGGATTGTAATGTTTATTTTAACAATAATCAAGGTTTTAATGTACCAGTCTATTCACCTTTACCATTTGAACAGGGTTCTAGTTTATCACATTTAACCTGTACACAAAACACTCCTGGATATGTAATGGATGCATCATCTGGAAACGGGGATTATCAAAGATCATTGCATGAAGATGAAGTAAAAGTATTAAATAGCATAGGTTATCAGACATCTAATCACTTTGGAGTGCTATCAGGTTGGTCAGTTCAAAACAATGCAACAAATTCTCATCCTGAATCAGGGTACAGTGAATATTCATATGCAAATAATAATTTGTTCGTTGTTGCAGGGGTAAATGACTTCAGGGCGTATAACCAAGCAAACACAGGAACAGATTATCAAATTTTAAGCAACCAAACACTCCCAATTCCCGCAAAAGGGACAACCGGATTTTTATTAAACGACATCAATGCGGATAAGGCGTCCTGTGTTGAACTGTATTATCCGGTCGGACAAGGATATATTACTTCTTCAACTGGTAGTTTTAATAATTTAGGAGAAGGGGACCAAATTACTTTTTTTCCCGATATTCATTTTATGGGAGTGGCTATTATAAGATATAGACCGCAAAATAGTTTCGGTATGTTGGGTAATCCTACCTATGTATTTATTAATGTACTTTCTCCACCATTAGCAGACTGTCCGATAGTAACCGCTCCGAGTTGTGGAGAAAATATTTTATGTCGCGGTACTTTTGAAGAATATAATTCTATTATTCAAATGAGACAAGAATTAACAGGCGCAATAACACCTCCTGATTATAGCGATGGTTTTAAATTTGAACTTGGAGCACACAATGACCCAGAAGTTCTGCCAACTTCTTACTTATATATACCATCAACATGGAATTGCCATCAGCAGATAAGTAATTTGCATATTGCTTATTCCGGGTTTCAATATCTTTTATTACAAATGAAAAATTACGGTGCGGGTGCGACGGTCTCAGAAGGTGTAGCTATGCCTTTAACTTATTCTCTTCTACCAGGTGAATCCGGAGTAATCAGATTTTGGGCAAGAAGAGGGTCAATGCTGTGTCATGAACCATTGTATATAAAGGCAAGGTTTACTGATAATCAACCTGTATCAGTCAGTGTAATAGAATCGACAGCATGGGCATCGCATGTTTCTGCTATTTTTCCAGGCAATACAGGCACGCTTATATCTACAGATGAATGGATGCAATACTCAATACCCTTTACCAACCCATCTTCTACATTAAACTGGAATTATTTATTGTGGCTCTTATCTAATTGATGGTTGATTAATAATTTTTGCTTACCTTTGGCACAAATATTAAATATACGATGACTACGAAAGAACATATATTTGCACTTTTCAAGATTCTACCTGATACGGAAAGGCAGGAGCTATTGC
>JACRAL010000149.1 GCA_016213435.1 Bacteroidota bacterium | reverse complement strand
TTTCTTGCGTGAGACCTCTTCGGTTTCTAATCGAAGCTCGTTTCCGACAGACAATTACTGCCTACCATCTTGACTACAGTTTTGTTGTTACTTCAAAGAACTTTTATCCTTCGTACCCTGTAACAACGCAGGACACACAGCTTATGGAGAACACCGAATGTCCATTCAACATTCGGAGAATTGACTTGTCATTAATTATTTTTCTACCTTTGGCTATCTTTATAATAGACATAGATTAATCCTAAACACACAAAACCTCTACAATCTAATTAAATCATCATGAACTTTTCGAGAAAATCATTCGTTTCTCCACTGCAAAAAAGAGTCCTTACTTTTTGTCGCAGAGGCATTGCGCTTTTGCTTCTTTCATCTTTTTTTTATGGTTGCGGATCAAATAAAGGCAACGGAGAAACTGAAGGAACAGATACTATTTCTGTAGGTGGAACTAAAAGTACAATTAAAGCTCAGAATATTTTTTATTCCATTCCTTCGCCTATTGAACTGGCGCAGCTTATTCAGAGGGCTGGTGCAAAGTATAATAAAGATTTCCTTAACCCGATTGAAAACAAGTCAAAGTACATGACCAACACCAGTAGGGCGCTGAATTTGGGAGTGTATGGGGCTGATCTTAGCTACACCAGCGTATTTGATGATAAGACTCAGGAGTCTATCCTCTATCTTGGATGTACACGCACCCTTGCTGAGGCACTTGGAGTGGGCGATGCCTTTGATGAGAAAACAGTTGACCGTATTCAAAATAATACTGGTAAAAAAGATTCTCTTTTGACAATTATTTCCGACTCATATATGTCAACGGATGAAATGCTGAAAGAAAGTCAGCGCGAAGGCGCTTCTGCTCTTGTAATCACAGGCGGTTTTATTGAAGCGCTCTATCTTGGAACGCAATTGGCCCAGACCACCAAGAATAATGCGGATATCATCAGCCGACTTGCAGAACAAAAAGGAACACTTGATAATGTGATTGGGTTGCTCATTACCTACGAAAAAGATGCCAGTATGTCGGCTGTGCTTGCTGATGTAAAATTATTGAAAGAGATTTATGATCAGGTGCAGGTAAATTCTGTATCAGAATCAGATATAAAAACAAATGCTGCAACGAAAGTAACTACGATCGGAGGAAAGATCACCTATTCCATTACTGCTGAGTTGGTAACGAAACTCACGGAAACATCGGCAAAAATCAGAAACAAAATCATCAGCGGTCAAAACCAATAATCGTCATGAAAAACTTTTCAAGTTCTGCAGCTATCCGTTCCTTGGGAGCAAAAACCATTTTGATTGGAACTCTTGCTCTGTTTTTTGTCATCCTGAGCGAGGTCGAAGGATTTTCGCAATGCAAAGGATTTGTGAAAAAACAAATGCCAAGACTTTCGCCATTCATTCACAACGGGCAGATCAATAGTTCTGTTCTTCTTTCGGGAGACCATGCGGAACTTACACTCACATTCTACTCGGGGCAGAATTACCGTATTCTGGTTTCTGCACAAGAAAATCTGGGAGATATTTCCTTTGTGATGAAAGATGCAGCTAAAAAACAACTTTTTAGCAGTAAAGATCAGGGGAAAACAGATTATTGGGATTTTACTGTCGAATCCACGCAACAGTTAACTATCGAAGTAATGGTTCCGGATGCCAGCGCTCCATCAGGACTTGTTCCAAGCGGATGTGTTTCTATTTTGATTGGGTTTAAGCAGTAATAGAACCCCATCCTATCCCGATAACTATCGGGACCTTCCCAAAGGGAAGGACTTTTTATTCTTAAAGTATTTTTCGATTTTTATTTCTCCTTTTCCTTCGGACAACCGAGCTTTAAGCGAAGGTTGCGAGCGTAGCTCAGCAGGGGATGGGATTACATGATGAGATGCGTATCGTCTATAGTGAGGACTTATTGTGTGAGGCGTGTTTGTTCCCTCGGGAGTCAGGTTTTACGCATTATAATTTAATAGTGTTTTCAAGTATGCAGTATCGTAGTTGGCTCTTAGTTTTTTATGGGTCATTGAGAGTTTGGATTCTATTTCTTGGTTTAACAGATTGATTGCAATTTTATTTGTGAGTG
>JACRAL010000012.1 GCA_016213435.1 Bacteroidota bacterium | reverse complement strand
CTATTATGCAGCAGGTCTAATAGAGTCACTGCATAATAATGATATAGTGGCAAAGAGAGAGTTATCCTGTTCTATTTTAATTTAGGCAAACATCACATTATGAATACCGGCGATATTTTTAAAGATCAGGTTATGGCTATTTCGCGGATTACGGAAACGCTCCGCCAGGATCTTGAAAATTTTCAGCTTACCGATAACATGTTCGACAACAATCCGCTCCCGGCTATGTTGTCGATTAAACGCCTTTTGTTCACGGGTAAGTTTTTGCTTTTTCGCTTTTTTAAAGGGAACTTCCAGGTCAGTGCCCTGATAGCCTGAATCTCCCTTTTTCGTAATTGATGGGTGAATTACAAATTTCTTTTGTTGGTAATCCTTTTTATCATGGTGACGGCCAGGAGCGGCGTTGCCCACGGCTTTGATGCGACCTGTTTTGGAAACGATAACTTGGTGTTTGATCGTATGTTTCTTCTTCTTGCCGGAATACCAATTTTTCTGTCCCCGGCTGGGACGGTTAATTGTTTGTTCGGTAGCGTCAATAAACAAGGTTAGGATCTCTTCCGGGCTCAAGTTTACCTTTCGCTCTGGAATCCGGAATATCTTAGCCAGTAAAGGTTGGAGCGGGTTTATATTCCGCCCCACATTACTGTCGTTTATGTCAAAAATGAAACCTAATAAAACATGGGTAACATACAACCGGTAATACATCAGCAACATGAGCAAACGATCTTCCAACTCCAGTTTGAATTTATTACCACCGCCTACGGCTCGTTGGCGGTCACTACGGCTTAGGCGCTTTTTTTCGTATGCCTCATATAAGGGCGTTAACTGATGATAAATCTCGTAAAACTTTTCTACTGTAACTCCGGTTAATCTCCTGAAAACATCGGGACTCTGCTTTAACTGGAAACATTTGCTCATTTTTGGGACTCCGTTGGCTATGTGTTTTTTATTGATTACCAACACTGTCCCTATAATATCATAAATTCATTTTATTGTGCAGGGACTCTAATATTGAGGCGCTTATACCAAGTTGCAATCTATCAAGTAATATTTAAGATGTAAGGGAAGCCGGTCATAGACTGGAGTTTTTCCGGGTTCTCATGTAAT
>JACRAL010000148.1 GCA_016213435.1 Bacteroidota bacterium | reverse complement strand
ATAATAGAGGCATTAAAATTACCGACAAAGAATTAGAAAGTGTCAACTTAAAAAGGAATGAATTTCACGGTGAGTGGAATTACATTATAGATAAAAAGGTATCCACTAAATGACTAATTTATTTCGTTACAATCCCTAAGAATACACATTTTAAACTTTTTCATAATAATTTTGTCAATTAAGTGAAATAATTTGTAATTTTGCTACTTATGCCTTTTTACCCTTCGGCTTTCCTTTCGACTAAGCTCAAGGCAACGGCTCAGGGCAGGCCTTTTATTAAAGAACTATTGTATTTAGTACATGGCTCCATGGATGTTGCCCGTCTTTATCAATCACCGCTACCCGGAAATAATAGCGGGTTCCGCTGGTTAGCCCTGTTTTTACAAGTTTGGCCTGAGTAGCTTGTCCGATGGTTTGCCAACTGCTTTCATTGTTTGGGTCTGTTGCCATCTGCCAGATAAAGGTGGCTCTACCGACAAATTTTGTTATTAGTTTTACTTCACCCGGATTTTCGGTTGTTTCTACATGGAAATCTCTTGCTGTGTGAATGGCCTGGGTTTTTACTTCCATGCCTGCGCCCAGTATAATGGCTTCGGCATTGGCAGGATTTGCGTTAGCAATTCCCTCAACATAAGCAGCTAAAGATTTGAGCGATAAATCAAGAATCTGTTCTTTGGCGTGCATGTTTGCCGTGTCGTCAACGCCGCCGCCCTGGGCCGCGATATAAGCTGATTCCAGGTTATTTGCATTGGTTGTAATAATAGCTAATGCAGGGACAGGTGTCGTGAAATTGATATTTCCTGTCATTGACGTTACAATAAACCTTGCCTTCTCAATTTTTCCTGGGATTGGCATTTTTCCTAATTTTAAGCTTACAACTTTTTTACTCATACATTTTTGTTTTATGTCCGCTTTTGGCGGACTGGTTATTAACACTTATATTTCAACACATTAAATTCATTTTACACCATTCCTTCGGGGAATTGATTCATTCCTTCACGTTTCCTTTGCATTCCTTTAAGGAATTGATTCATTCCTTCACGTTTCCTTTGCATTCCTTTAAGGAATTGATTCATTCCTTCACGTTTCCTTTGTATTCCCTTAACAAATTGATTCACTCCTTTACGTTTCCTTTGCATTTCCTTAAGGAATTGATTCACTCCTTCACGTTTCCTTTGCATTCCTTTAAGGAATTGATTCATTTCTTCATGTTATGGTTTCATTCCTTCGAGGGATTGATTCACTTCTTCATGTTTCTTTTGCATTCCTTCAAGGAATGGTTTATTTGTTTTGGTTATCAATTTTTTAAATGCCATCTGATATACCACTTCGTTTTCAAGTATTTTCAGAAGATAATCGTTAGGAACTAAATCTTCTGTAGGTAAAATGATATTATTCTCTCCGACAGTCGTTCTAACTGTTTTTTTTGTCAAGGTATGACCTACAGGGCTGCAAATTTGAACTAATAGCGTAATTTCATCTTTGCTCAGAAAGGTCAGACATGCTGTATTGCTGCCGACATCGGTTTTTAGTTTTATTGCTGTAATGCTCATTTTTTTTATTTGAGATTTGAGACTTGGGACTTGAATTTGGGATTTATGTTTTGGTTCCATACTGCGTTTGAATCCAATAGCCAGAATAGCGACAGTAAAAAAAATCAGCAGCAGTATAAGTTCTTTTTTTTTCATTTACTTGTCAATTATCAATTGTTTGCAATCTTTATAAAGCCCATTTGATGTTGCAACTTTAAAAAAGTAAATAGCGCTGCTCAGAGTCGAGACGTCAATTTCCATATGATTTACTCCTTTCTCAACAGAAAACTTTTTTAAAACCAGCACCCGCCCAAGCACATCGGTTACAGATGCGGTAATTTCAGTGTTTTCAGAAGAACAGACCATATAGTGTAATTTATCGTTAATCACGGGATTCGGATAAATGGAAATAATACTAAACGGTTCGTTATTGCAATTAGCGGAAATAATATCGGAATAGGTAAATGCGCCGTTGAAGTCGGTTTGTTTGAGGCGGTAGTACCCTTCACTTCGACTGCCGCTCAGTGCAGGCTCGCTCAGGGTGACTGTTGAAAATTGGTCAGTGTAGCTGTAATTTAATACAGTATTGCTGTTGCCTGCTCCATTAACTGTAGCAATTACTTCCCAATGTTGGGCATCGGCGCTGCGTTCAATTGTAAAATAGCTGTTGTTGGTTTCTGTGGCGGTTGACCATTGGAGAAGGATTGCTGGGTGCTGGGTTCTGGGTGCTGGGTGCTGGGTGCTGGGTTCTGGGTGCAGGTAGCAGTGAAGGAAAGCAACTCGATGGGCAGGGGAATAGAATTACTGCCGACAGCAAGTTTTATGTTTGCTAAATTATTGGTAACGGTAGTTGCAACTACCTGGGGAGATGTATTGGTTGTTGACAGCGGTGTCCAGTAGGTAGGGCCGCCCATGTTCACACTTTGGAATATCACAAGCTGCCCGTCTGTGTGCCCGTTAAGTTCAAAAGCAGGAAAGTAATTGATTGTGACTGTGCCATAATTCACGGTCTTTCCTGTTGGAATAATTTCATAATACCTGTAAATACTATAATTTGAGCTGTAATCGCCTGATCCCTGCTGGCGCAAATGACCTCTTTTTATAGTGGTAGCGCCAAAATTTGTTGCAGTAGTAATGTTAAGACCCAGCCCGGCAATGTTCGTATAACTTCCTATACCCAGCGTCTTGGTAGTGTAAATTGTTCCCGATCCCCTGCCGTCGGTAGTTCCATCGGTTGCTTTAATTCTTTTTGCTGATGTTTCGGAGCTTACGCTGCCTGTTGAGCCCAGATTCACATTATTATTTCTCAGGTCAAAATCGCCTGACAACATTATTAATTGATTGTTTATATTTATATCAGCGCTTAAATATAAACCTGATGAATTATTTACCTTCAGATCATAAAAAATAAAGGAGGCAGGAGCGCCGCCGATTTGTTGAAGGGCTGTACCGTTAAATTGAACCGTAGATGTGCCGGAAGCTGTGAATGTTCCGTTAACAGTTAAATTACCGGGAACTGATAATACACTGCTGCTTGATAAGACGAATTTAGCGCTGGAAGAAACGGTAATGTGAACAGATGCGGCGGAGGCGGCAGTAGGCAGT
>JACRAL010000145.1 GCA_016213435.1 Bacteroidota bacterium | reverse complement strand
TTGTACACTGGGAACATGGCTTTCATCCGTAGCAACCAAACGGTCGGAAGAAATTTATTCTGGAAGAGCCGTATGAAGCGAGAGTTTCACGTACGGTTCTGTGAGAGGGTGGGGGTGAAATTCCCCCGCTCTACTCGCTTGACGACTTGCTGTCAGATGATACAAAGGTGTCATTTGGTTCTAAATTGTCTACGTTATCACCGGAGCCGTTGTCCTTTCTCTTTTTCCTGAATGTTACTTCTTTGATGTCGTCCAGTTGGATTGCTTCATAGATAATTCTGTCCAACGAGTGAGAAACTTCTTCGTCTGAGAATTTGTGCTTGAATCTTTTTTTCAATGCCTTTTTTAGAAAGTTGAGAACAGGTTTGTTTTTGAGCAGTCCCGCAACTGTCTTGGGGTCAAGTGCAACACACTTAGCCCAAAGAAGGTCAAGTCCTTTGTCTACGACAGAAGATTTGTGTAAGTACTGAACTTGTTCTGCACTGTCTTTTATTTTTGAGAAGTCGGATAAGTCTACGGAGAAAACTTTCCGCTCGCTAATTGGTTTCTCAAAAAGTATTTTATAAAATTCAAACTGTCTACTAATCAGGACGAGACAAGGTGGTACTTAGAGCTTTACATTGTCACTTCTGTTAGATTCTTCAGCTTTGCAGATATTGTTAATTCCTTTCAGCAACGCATCGGGATTAAATGAAATACTGTCTATCCCGCATTCAACAAGAAAGCGTGCGAATTCCTGAAAATCGCTTGATGCCTGCCCGCATAAACCAATCTTTTTTTTATTCTTCTTTGAGGATGTAATCGCACTTACTATAAGTTTTTCAACAGCAGGATTCTGTTCACTGAAGATATCGCTAATGATAGATGAGTCACGGTCAAGGCCAAGCGTTAGTTGAGTAAGATCATTTGATCCGATGGAAAAACCATCAAACACTTTTGAAAATTCATCGGCAAGGAGCACATTGCTGGGGATTTCAATCATCATGTAAATTTCAAGATTATTTACTCCTCTCTTCAAACCATACTGAGACATAAGATTCACCACTTTTTTACCTTCCTCCACCGTTCTGCAAAAAGGAATCATAAGTTTTATATTTGTCAGCCCCATTTCATCTCTTACCACTTTCATTGCCTCGCACTCTAAACGAAATCCTTCTCTATACCGCTCATTATAATACCGTGATGCTCCGCGAAACCCAATCATAGGATTTTCTTCTTTCACTTCAAATTCTTTTCCCCCTGCCAAATTTGCATATTCGTTTGATTTAAAATCGCTCATCCTTACGATTACATCTTTGGGGTAAAAAGCACAGGCAATGGTTGCCACCGCTTGCGAAAGTTTGTCTACAAAATATTTTTCCTTATCGGGATAGTGATGGGTAAGTTGTTCTATCTGCTGTTTTACTTCCTCATCTTTCATCTCCTTGAACTTTACCAATGCCATCGGATGTATCTTAATGCTACTGCTGATAATGAACTCCAAACGCATCAAACCAACTCCTTTATTTGGATAGAACGATAACTTAAATGCTTTATCCGGGTCGCCAAGAATAAACATGGGATGCGTTTTCGGCATTTTTATCTTACTAAGATTTATTTTCTTTTCCTGCCACAATAATTTACCATCATATACATATCCGGTTTTTCCTTCTATGCAACTCACAGTAATTAGCTGTCCGTCAGAAATTTCTTCAGATGCATTGCCTGTTCCAACAACGGCAACCACATCCAGTTCTCTGGCAACAATAGATGCATGACTTGTCCTTCCTCCTTTGTTGGTGATAATTGCCGAAGCTTTTTTCAAAATAGGATCCCAATCCGGATTAGTCATATCGGCAACCAAAACTTCTCCTTCTTTAAGCTTATTCGCATCTTTTGCCGATGACAATATTCGCGCAATTCCTGTGGCAATTTTATTTCCAACCGCATTTCCTTTTGCAATTATTTTTCCTTTTTCCTTCAAAGTATATTCTATGATTTTTTTTAAATCCTTATCGTGGTGAACTGTCTCCGGACGTGCCTGTACAATAAACATTTCTCCTGTAACTCCATCCTTTGCCCATTCCAGGTCCATTGCTTTTCCATAGTGATGTTCCACTATCAATGCCCATTGTGCCAATCCGTTTATTTCATTATCGTTCAAAACAAACTGATCCTGTTTTTCAAGCGATGTATCTGTATTCACTATGGTTTTACCCGGTTCATGATCTGTAGCCACAGCGTATATCATTGTTTTTAATTTCGTTCCAAGTTTTTTTGATACAATCGCCTTTTTCCCTTCAATGAACTTCGGTTTAAAAACATAAAACTCATCGGGAGTGATATTTCCCTGCACGATATTTTCTCCAAGCCCCCAACTACCTGCAATATGAACGATGTCTTTGAATCCTGATTCGGGTTCAATCGTAAAAATTACGCCAGAACAAGCCAAATCTGAACGAACCATTTTTTGCACTCCAACAGAAAGAGCTACACTCATGTGATCGAATTTATTGTCTTCACGATATTTTATCGCACGGTCAGTAAACAGAGAAGCAAAACAGCGGTGAGTAGCAATGATGAGCAGCTCTTCTCCTATTATATTAAGAAAAGATTCGTGCTGACCAGCAAAACTTGCAGAAGGCAGATCTTCTGCGGTAGCGCTGCTTCTTACCGCAACATCCATTTCCGAATTATGTTTATCACAAAGTTTTTTATATGCTACAATAATTTCTTTTGCAACAGCATCCGGAAACTTTGCAGAGAGTATCATACTTCTTATCTTCTCTCCTATTTCTTTTAAATTGAAAAAGTTTTTTCTATCCAGTTCACTGAGTGCCTCTGAAATAGGTTCTTTTAATTTATTGGAGTAAATAAATTCCCAGTAAGCGGAAGATGTGGTTGCAAAGCCGTAAGGAATCTTAATTCCCTTCTGGGTAAGTGTGTTATACATTTCACCCAACGATGCATTTTTTCCGCCTACAATTCTCAGATCAGAAGAACGAATCTCATCAAATCCTTTTATAAAAACTGTTTGTTCCTGATCAGACATCTTATTTTGGTTTATTTAAATATTCTCCTATCTCAGGAACGAAAATAGAATAGCAAATACGCTAGTAAAATGAGTGAGGTCAGTAAAGAAAGTGATGCTTGTCATTATGACAGATAAAAGTCAAAATAAATATCTTGAGACTCCCACTATCATTCTTCTCCTAAAATTCTCAAAGGCTTATTTCTTTTGAATTTAGCAAGACCAAAATACTTAACTGCTTTTTCATTCAAAAAAGAAATGGCTTCAGGAACACTATCGGTAAATAAAAATAATTTCAGGTCATCGTCTGTAATCGTTCTTATTTTCACCATCAATTGAAGATGTTCGTAAAGTTTTGCATGATGTTCTTTTCCAAATAAAATAACGGGGAAATGTCTGATCTTATCCGTTTGAATCAGGGTGAGGGACTCGAAAAACTCATCAAGAGTTCCATAACCGCCCGGCATTACAATAAATGCGTAAGAATATTTATTAAGCAATACTTTTCTCAAAAAGAAATAATCTATTTTCACCCATCGATCGAGGTAGGGATTTGGTTTTTGTTCTTCCTGAAGAATAATATTGCAACCCACCGACTTACCTCCTGCTTCTTTGGCTCCTCGGTTTGCTGCTTCCATTACTCCTGGACCTCCTCCTGTCATCACAGTAAATCCCAGTTTTGCAAGTTCCCCTCCTATTTTTTGCGCCAGCTGATAATAAGGGTGCTCCGGAGGAAATCTTGCTGAACCAAAAACAGTAGCACAGGGTCCGAGAAAATGGAATTTCCTGAATCCCCTAATGAATTCAACTACTACTTTCATAGTGAAAATAAATTCTTCTGTTCTTGAATGAGGTCCTTCAAGAAATGCTCTTTCTTCTTCATGCTTAGGAGAAGTCATATTTTTCTTGTGAATAGTTCAGAAACTAACGCCTCTGATATATCAAGTTTATTTCTGTTATGCGGAATAGTATAACAACCGATTGGTTGCACAATAAAGTCTTGGCTTTCATGTTCATCCCTGTGTTCTTTATTCATTGTCGAACAATTTTAAGTTGTCTTGCCAGCTGAATAACTACCAGTGAGAACAACCCCATACCAATTGTAATCGTCAAATCTGTAAATGTCATGTGGTAAATATTGAGTGCGTTGTTTATTGTAGGAGTAAGATAACATATAATAAGAGTAGCAATGCACGCAACGGTAGCATACCAAACATATTTATTCCTGAATACTTCGGTTTTAAAAAATGATGTCCCATCATTTCCCATATTGAAGACATGAAATAATTGAGAAAATATCAAGGAGAAGAACAAAACATTGTTGCACAGCTCATGGTTCCATAATTGTGAATTATGAACAGTGAGATGACTGATGAATACCGCTCCCAATGATGAAACAGCTATAATGATCGAATAATAAACAATTGACCACCATCTTTTTCTATCAATGATTGGCTCTTCTATATTTCTCGGAGGAAGTTTCATAATGCTATCACTCCCATCCGTGATTCCCAAAGCCAGTGCAGGTAACACATCAGTGATGATATTAATAAATAAAATCTGAAAGGTAAATAATTGAAAATGAAGATTTAGCGCTGAAGCAGTTGCAATCACCAGTAGCTCACTAATGTTGCAGGATAAAAGGAAGATGACAAACTTGCGTATGTTTTCAAAAATAATTCGTCCTTGTTTAATCGCACGAACAATTGATGTAAAAGAATTGTCTTTTAGAATCATGTCTGCCACTTCCTGTGCAACCTGAGTTCCGTTCATACCCATTGCAATGCCTATATCTGCCTTTTTCAGAGCTGGTGCGTCATTCACTCCGTCACCAGTCATTGCAACAATAAATCTTTTATCCTGAAACACGTTCACTAAATCTAATTTTTGTTTCGGACTGACGCGGGCAAAAATATTTGCATGAATCCATTTTTCTTTTTCTATTTCATTTAAGAGCGGGTAATCATTCATTTCTTTACCAAGAATCGCTATGGGATTTTTGTGCCAAACAATTCCAAGTTGCACTGCAATATTTTTTGCTGTGGAAGGATGATCCCCAGTTATCATTACCACATTCACACCAGCAGATTTACATTCTTTCACTGCTTGAAATACGTCTTCTCTTGGCGGGTCAATCATTCCAAAAAATCCAACGAAAGTCAGTCCGCTGGAAATAGTGTTATCGTTTTCATTTGCGTTCTTATAGGCACCACCTATCACTCTCAATCCTGATGACGCCATTTCTTCCGCTTTATTCAACAATTCTTTTTTATTTTTCTCGTTTAACAGTACTTCTTTATTTCCCTCAAAAGTGCGCTCGCACCGCCTCAGCAATTCTTCAACTGCACCTTTAGAATAAACTGTAAAGTCATTTTCTGTTTTACATAGGGTTGACATGATTTTTGTTTCTGATGAAAACGGCTCTTCTCTTTCTGTTGAATATTTTTTTCTCAATTCATCAACATCAGCACCTTTCCTCATCGCAAATTTCAATAAAGCAGTTTCAAGAGGGTCGCCTGTTTCTTTTCCGTCTTTATTAATAGTTGCTGTATTGCATAAAACAGCAATCTTTATCATCATTTCAAAATCACTCGACTGAATAGCACTTACCTCAATTTTATTTTGAGTTAGTGTTCCGGTTTTATCGGTACAAATCACATTTGTTCCTCCAAGTGTTTCAACTGCTGAAAGTTTTTTCACAATCACATTTTGTCTTGCCATTTTTAACATTCCCTGCGCAAGGGCAAGTGTGGCGACAATCGGCAATCCTTCGGGAATTGCAGCAACGGCAAGCGCAATGGAAGTTTCTAGCATTTCTATGACTTCTTGCCCGTTTAGTAATCCTACAATAAAAATTATTATAACAATAGCAACAGTAATTTTGATAAGCATTTTACTGAACTCTTCCAGTTTTTTTTCAAGAGGAGTTATAGACTGATCTGCTGATTGAAGAAGTAAAGCAATTTTTCCCAACTCAGTTCTCATACCTGTAGCGGTCACCAAGGCGTGGGCGTTTCCTTTGGTAAGGCAAGTGCCTTTGTATAGAATATCTATTCGTTCGGCTATCGGGATATTTTCATCTGTTTTCCCTGCCTGTTTCTCAACAGGAACGGATTCTCCAGTCAGAGAAGATTCGTCAACAAGAAGTTGTGATGACTTTATGATTCGCGCATCGGCTGTTATCATATCTCCTGCTTCGAGATAAATAACATCTCCCGGAACTAATTCCTCACAATTAATTTCAATACGTTTTCCATCCCGGAAAACTTTTGTCAAAACAGCTGAAAGTTTTTTCAGCGCATCCATCGAACGGTCTGCCTGAAACTCCATGTAAAATCCTATGAACGAATTGATGAGAAGCACAACTAAAACAGCTATTCCATCCAGCAATTCTTTGAAAAAGAATGACATGCCGGCTGCAAAAAGAAGAAGATAAACAATAGGACTGTTAAACTGCGCAAGAAAAATTAGGAATGCGTTCTTTTTAGATTCCTGTTCGATAATATTTTTTCCAAACTGCGATAACATCTTTTTAGCTTCGGCAGATGTTAATCCCTGAAGAACTGCTGATTTTTCTGAGGAATCAGATAGAGGTTTATTTAATACTTCTGAGGTGAGCATTTTCGATGAGATTTTTTTCATAATTGCTTTACTTCTTCAATTTACGAAATGCCTCTTAAAAATTCTTCTTGCTTAGATAGAGTATTTCATATTCTGAAGAATTTCACCAATGATTTTATTAAATTGGTAACCGGACGGACCCAATTCCATGATTACTTGTTTTAATTTTTATATAGCTGCAGTTTGATTGAAATTCTCTTCCAGTGATTCAAATGCTATTTGATAAATTTCTTTTGTGAAAATCCTCTTGTAAAAACGATTTTTACATCTTTTACCATACTATTTATCGTTTCTTCATCTGCTTCAGATCAATTTAGGGAAGTCATGAGCTTGTCGGAAGAGAATTTCACTTGTTCTTCGGATCTTTTTGTAATAAAAATGGTCTTCATCATCTAGTAATTTCAAAAAAATATTTGCTGTCTCTTAAAAAAAAATCTTGAGGATCAGAAACACTTTTTTCATATTATTGTTGGTAATCTTCGCATGAATTTATTTCAAATTTTATTATTTATTTTATTGGTATGCTTATAGCATCTACAAATTTTACCTGATAATCTTTAATGCATTTATTTATGACATTAAGAGCTTCTTTTTTACCAAATACACTGACAAGTTCTACTGAAGGGCGAATTTCTTTTCCGGGAATATTTTTATAAGTAAGAAAATAATGTTTCAAACGGTTAATCATTGCTTCGGGCACATGTTCAATATCAACCCATGAAGCATACACCTCATCGCCTTTCAATACTGCAATGATTTTATCGTCTGATTCTCCTTTATCTGTCATCCGGAGTCCTCCTATCGGAACTGCATGAAGCAAAATATCTCCGTGCGCGATTGTTCGCTCGCATAGCACGCAAACATCAAGCGGGTCTCCATCTCCTTTTATTGTGGTTTTTCCTGATTTAAGCGTATCGTATTCAGCTATCAATGGTCCGCAATAAGTGCGGGGAATAAATCCGTAAAGTGTTGGAACAACGTTTGAAAATTTTTGCGGCCTGTCAATAGTAAGATAGCCGCTGGTTTTGTCAATTTCATATTTGACTGTATCAGTTGGAACAATTTCAACAAAAACATTTATTTCTTCCGGTGGACTCTTCCCCGGATCGATTCCATGCCATGGATGCGCTTTATATGATTTGCATTTACATTCCATAATTTTCTATTCGGTGACGATTACGCTTTAAGAATCGGTTCGATAGTTATTTTTTTAATGTTATCGAGTCTCAATTCTTTTATGTACAATAGCAGTTCATCGAATATTCCATTATTTATTTTATAAGTATCACGAAAAATCATAAATATAATATTCAATCAGTTTTATATTTTTTGTTTTCATTTTCTTTTAATACATGTGAAGCCCCCCGTTAATGGCAAGATTCGCTCCTGTGATATATCTTGCATCATCCGAAGCAAGATAAAAAACGAGTTTTGCAAGTTCTTCAGGCGTTCCTAATCTTCCTGCCGGAATTTGGGCAACAATTTTCTCTCTGATTTCTTCTTTTATTGCCATCACCATTGAAGTAGAAATGTAGCCGGGAGAAATGGTATTTACTGTTATTCCCTTTTTTGCGGTTTCAAGTGCGAGTGATTTGCTGAAACCATACATTCCCGATTTTGCCGTGGAATAATTTGTTTGTCCGAATTGCCCCTTCTGACCATTTACGGAAGAAATATTTATTATTCTTCCCCATCCTTTTGAAATCATACTTTCAACTACGAGGCGTGAACAATTAAAAACGCTGTTCAGGTTTGTGTCAATCACTTCATACCATTGTTCGGGTGTCATTTTATGCAGCGGAGCATCACGGGTTATTCCAGCATTATTTACCAACACATCCACGGGTCCTGATTTTTCAGAAATTTCTTTCATCATTTTTTCCGTTGATTTAAAATCTGAAACATTCCCTTCCACTACTTTCACATCTATTCCCATTTTCAGCTGGTCGTCTCTCCATTTTTTTGCTTCCTCTCTCCATTTCATAGCTTTTGTGAAATCACGGTAATTTGCAACAACCGTGAACCCATTTTTGTAAAGACATTCACAAATTGCAGTGCCAATACCTCCGGTTCCTCCTGTTACTAGTGCTACCTTATTATTAGGAGTTCTCATTAACTATTAAAATGATTTAGAAAATTTTTTCAGCACAGATTTTGCATCTTTCTTTGACGTATGTACCCGGAGCCGGTTCAATAATTTTATAATCGCTGTTACCAGGTTTAGATGGAGCATTTATTTTTTTTCCTGAATGAGAAGTAAGCCATTCGCTCCAGGGTGTCCACCAGCTTCCGTCAAAATGTTGTGCGCTTTCTTTCCACACTTCAAAACCATATCCTAATTTTCCAAATCGGCTGTATCCGTATTTCTTTCTCGCAGGAGGATTTGCAATTCCCATCACGTGCCCGGAACCACCAAGTATAAATTCAACGGGTCCGCTTACCAGTTCAGTAGTCGCAAAAGCAGTTTTAGGTGGGGAAATATGGTCTTCGTTTGTAGCAATAACAAATGATGGGACTTCTATCTTTCCTAAATCAATGGGTGCATCGCATATCCGTAGTGCATTTTTTCTGCTCAGTTTATTTTCCAATACCATCTGGCGCAAGTAATAACTATACATTTTTGCGGGAAGATTAGTATTGTCATTTGTCCAGTAAAGCACATCAAATGCCGAAGGGCTTTTTCCTTTCAGATAATTATTAATAACGTAATTCCAAATAAGGTCATTTGCACGAATGAGATTAAAAGCTCTTTCCATGTCATGCCCATGCATTACGCCTTGTTTTTGCAATTCATCCCGTTCAAGTTTACGAACAAGAGCTTGGTCTATAACATCACCCATCGGCCCCACATCTGAAAAATCAAGCATAGAAGCAAGAAATGTTGCTGATTGAGCCGAAACATTTTTTCTCGCATGCATAACTGCCAATGCAGTGCCTAGCAAAGTTCCGCCTAAGCAATAACCAAGCATATTTATTTTTTTTTCTTTTGTAATCGATTGTATCACTTCAGCCGATTTTAATATTCCTTTTTCCACATAGTCATCAAAGGAAGTATTACGCATATCTGACGAAGGATTTCTCCATGAGATCATGAAAACGGAAACCCCTTTTTCTACCATGAAATGCGCAAATGAATTTTCGGGCTGAAGGTCAAGGATATAATATTTGTTTATCCACGGAGGAATAATCAGAAGAGGATTTTCATAAACTTTTTTTCCTCTCGGTTTATATTGAATCAGCTGGATAAGTTCATTCTGATATACAACAGCACCCGGTGTGATGGCAAGATTTTTTCCAACTTCAAAAGCAGTTTCATCTATTTGGGTAATGCGCCCTTTATCTATATCCGCCAAAAGATTTTTGAAACCCTGTTTTAAACTCTCTCCTTTAGTTTCTTGAGCAAGTTTTACGACTTCCGGGTTTGTAGCGGCAAAATTAGAAGGGGAAAATGCATCAATGTAATGATTCATGTAAAATGATAATTTTCTTTTGCGGCTTTCTTCCATATCAATATCATTCACTGATTTTTGCATAAATTCAGCAACGAGCAAATAACTTTGTTTTACATAATCAAAAAATGGCTGCTCATTCCACTCTGGCGCTCTGAAACGTTTGTCGTCTTTGCGCGGTTCAATTATTGGAGAATGCTTTTCACCATCCTGCCGGTTAAGAGAAGACATAAATAATTTCTGCTGCTTGTCTAAGAAACTCAGGTAGTGAGCTTGCAGTTTAACAGTTTCCTCAGGATCAATCAGAATTTTACTTGCGAAAGAAGCGTAGGCAATCGCCATATCGCGCAAGTCGTGCTGGTAACTGGAAAAATTCTCGAAATAATTTTTCAGGATGCGTTGATTAGCCTGAAAGGAGTCTTCGAAAATATTTTTTAATTCACTCTCTGATTCTTTCATAGGTGGAACGGGATAATTGCGAGCTTTTTAAAATGCGACTTCTTCCTTTGATGTATTCTTCCACCAAGCCGTTGCCCAATCGTTGAATATTTCAGCGTTTTTGTTCTGAAAGAGGCTCAATATCTGCAACTGGTTATTTATATTTTTAGAAAATCGTTCATTGAAATTGATAGCGAGGTTGAGATGTTTATTATAAATGTCTGTCATCTTCTTGGTATTTTCAATAGATTGGTTTGAAGATTCCTCAAGACGTTTTTCAATCAGTTGAACCAGAGATTGAATCTCATCGCTGTCTGAAGCATCAATATTCCTTAGTGAATCAGCCAGCTTTGCATTGAAATCAACGCATGATTGAAGTTGGCTGGTTTGAATATCAATGATAGTATCAATAGCATCCTCAGAAAGTTCAACCGAATTGCCAAATGCTTTTTTCGTTTCGCTGATTAAGGAAGTATCGACAAGTTCTTTATTAAAAATTTGCTTCTCCAGTGATTCAATGAATTTCTTGTTTAAATCGAAAGCCGATTCAATTTGTTTTGAAGAAGAATCTACTACTTGACGGATAGTCTCTTTGGATTTTTTATAAACGGCTTCAATATTTTCTTTTAGAGCCGCTTGACCATTTGATGATTTTGTTTTCATGATTTTTAATTTTATGAAGTTATTTTTATTGTGATTTATTTTTTACTCTTCTTTTCTTTTTGTCTGTCATTCGTTCTTGAAGTTACTTTCTCTGTTTTTTGAAGCAAGTCAGACCAAAGGTTCATATTGTTTTTGGTAAGAGATTCCATTTGCTTGTTAATCTTGTCAAACATTTCCATTGTGTCTTTTGCCGATTTATTGGTAATGGAATTATATGTTTTCATTGCCGAATTGATTCCCCCCTCTGCCATTCGCTGATTTCTCCCCATGTTTTCACGAAAAGAATCGAAGAATTTATTAACATCTTCATTTGAGCTTTTAAATATCTCATCGAAAGTTTTCATAAAATGCTGATTCGTATCAGAAATTTGTTTTAACTGCTGATTGTATGCGCGCAGCACATTTCCAGCTAAACTTTCTCCATTAAAATAATCTGCAGGTTTTCCGCTATAAGATTTCATAAAGACAGACATATTATTCTGAGATAAATCATATGAATCTTTCATGTTTTTCTGAAACATTTCAATTCCTGAAATAAATGGCTTGGAACCAAAGTTGGAACTTTCCAGACGTTCTTGTATACCAACATTCATAAAATTATTCAGCATATCATAGCCAAACTGAAATTGTTTGTTGTAAATTTCAGTCATAGCAGACGATATTTCAGAAAAGGATTTAGTTGCATTATGCATGTTCTCTTCAAGGACTGAAGATGTGGAGTCTTTTGTTTTCATTGTTTTAATTGTTAAGTAGTTGGTTTGATCTTGCTATTTTTTTGATAATACAAAGAAAATGACACTCGAATGAAGATGTAATGACTGTGGTCATTTAGGGTTGTGATTATTGTCACTTTCCTACAATGGAATCTTTTTCTCACAGTGTGGCAAAGGTTTATTTAAACCTTCAGCGTTTAGAATGTGAATTACATTTTCATTCCACCCATTGAATTCGAACCTTGCTTCACCGTTTGCTCGCTTTTGAGAAGAAATGCTCCTGATGTGACAACAAGGTCGCCTTCTTTCAGTCCAAATAATATTTCTACTTCCATTTTGTTTTCAATTCCGATTGTAACCATTCTTGGTTCATACATCCCATGTGAAGTTTGCACCCATACTGAAATCGTTTTTTCAATTAATAAAGAAGATTTTGGAATCACGATTGTTTTTTTATCGTTCTGTTTTAAATAGATATATGCCATCATACCGGGTTTGATTTTATTTTCTTTGTTATCAACTTTCACTCTTACGAGATTTACTTTCTGATTTATTTCAAAAACAGGATTGTCAAAAACAATCTCTCCATTGAATAATTTATCGGGACACATTTCAAACTTTACTGACAGTTTTGGATTTTGTTTCAGGAATTTAACCTCATCGCTATATACTTGTGCCTCTACCCAGACAGTGCTGGGATTAGCAATTTTCACAATGAGCGTTCCTATATCTACATATTCACCTTCGCGAACTGGTAATTCGGTGATGTAACCTTCCACATTACTGAAAAATGAAAGTGTATAAGACGGTTTATTTGTTTTTTCCAATTCCTGTATTTGTTCTTCGGTAATTGTCCATTGCAAAAGTTTTTTTCTTGCACCATCTGCCAGTTGTTTTGCTGTTTCTTTTTGCGTTACCGCATCCCTGTATTGCTCCATCGCAAGCAGATAATCATTTTCATCTGCAAGCAATTCTTCGCTGTAAATATCATAGAGAGGTTTCCCTTTTGAAATATATTCTCCGGTATTACGAACATACACACGTTCCAATCTTCCTTTTATTCGCGAGGTGATTATAGTTACCTGGTTTTCATTCACAGCAACAGTTCCTGTTAATGTACTTTGCTCAGAAATATTTTTTATCCGTACTGTATCCACCAGAATATTTGCTTTAACTATTTCTTCCTTCGTCAGTATTACCATATTTTCCATTCCATCATGACCTATATGTTCAGAATGATTTACGGTTTTCTCTGAACAGGAAAAGAGGAAAAGAGAAATTAGAAGCGGTATGATGTGGTGCGATTTCATTTTGATTTGATTAAACTTTCTCTGTCAATCATATATCCTGCATCGAGTGCAATTTCATCTTTGTCCGTTAACCCGCTTAAAATTTCTGTCACATTTCCTTGCGAACTTCCTATTGAAATATCCCGAACCTGAAATAAATATTTTCCCTTTTGTGCCTCTCCTGTTTTAAGCCATACAATAATTCTTCCTCCGAGAAAAAGTATGCTGCTGTTTGGAATAAATAATTGTTTTGTTTTAACGAATTTTATTTTTGCCGTAAGCAGAGAGTTTATTTTGAGTAATCCTGGTTCATTTTTAAGATAAACTCTTGCCGACAGAAATTTTTGTACATTTTGAAGAACAGGTTCGATTAAATTTATTTTTCCTTTAATTGTATTGTCCTTGTCAAGTTCGCTGGTTATTTCTACTTCTGTGCCAACTTTTATTTCAGATGAATGGCTGTCATCAATCAGGATAATTCCAAAAACTTCTTTCAAATCATTTACTTTGAAAAGAGTTTTACCTTTGCTGACATAACCTCCTTCTCGTATCTGAGATGTAGAAATATTCATTGGCTGATTTGATGATAAACTGCTTGACATTCCCATTCCACTCATTTGAGTTACCTGTTGAACAGGCATTGGAATTGAAGAAGTATTTGTGAAATATACATAACCATCGTAAGGACTTAGTACACTCACAGAATAAAGCGTTTTGCCTGATGTTTCAATTTCTTTCAGTTGTGAATCAGAAATTCCCATCAACAATAATTTTTCTTTGACTTTTTTAACCAGTTCATCTTCTGATTTGCTTTTCAGAAGGAACAAAAACTCTTCCTGGATGGTATTAAACTCTGCGCTGTATATCTCCATTATCTTTTCTCCCTTTTTCACATACTGAAAATTATATTTCACAAATAATTTTTCAATTCTCCCGTTAAAGCGTGCTGAAATCGTATTGTCTCTTCGCTCATCCACTGCGATATATCCGTTTGCGGAAATACCAGTACTGTTATCTGACCAAGTCGGTTTCACTGTTTTCTGAGAAGAAATCACGCTGTAATTAGTCGGCAATGAAATCGCACTTAAATCAATTGTGTCGTTCTTTTTCATCTTATGGTTTGCCATGTTGTACATATCATGATTCATATTCTCATGACCCGAATGTCCGGATTGGTTGTTACAGCCGATGAAGAACAGCAGTTCTGTTAATAAAAAAAACGGTGCTATTTTATTTCTTCTGAGTTTCATATTCATATTCGGCTTGCAGCTTTAATACAGTAAATAATTTATCGTTGTATTCCATTTTTTTCATGAGCAGCATTTCCCAAGAATCAAGAAGAACAAAAAAGCTTCCTGTATTTTGCTTGTACGCGAGTAGTCCTGCTTCAAAATTTTTAGAATACATTGGAATAATTCCATCTGAATAATTTTTCAACTGTTCTATGTCATATTTCAACATAGAAAGTTTTTCATTTATCATTTGAATCGCCATCAGCTGCATGGTTTGTTTTTCCTGAGTCATGGATTGAATTTCAAAGCCCATAGATTTCACTTCTGACTTATACATTTTTGCCGACCAGGGTGCAATAGGAATTGTAATCATTCCCATCACAGAATACTGATTGGGCATTCCGAACATCTGCATGTGGTCAATCCGCACTCCGAAGTCGGGCTTGCGGAGCGAGTACATGTAATCTTTGCTCAACTTCATCGACTTGATGGAATTTTGCATAGCAGTAATATCACTTCTGTAAAGTAAATTTATATCCGAAACAAGTGAAAATGTTTCGTAGGAATTTATAACTACTGTTGTGTCAATCGAGAAAACAGTATTTACATCGCGATTCATTAAAGTGTTCAAGCCTATATTACTTTCTGAAACCAAGGAATGAATCATGGCTTCCATATTTTTCAGCTCTTCAAGTTTTGCTCTTGCTTTGAAAATTGTGCTGAGGTCGCTTTGGTTGTAGGGATATTTTGCCTCAGATGTTTTAATCAGTAATTCCAGCAATTCACGATTTTCTGAAACAAGTTTTAGTTTTTTTTCTGCAACCAATCGCTGATAATAAAAATACTTAGCATATAAATGGAGTGTATTCTTTGCCCATTCTTTATTGTCTTTCTGAATTTGGGGTAGAGAAGACAAATATTTTTGCTTTGCATTCAGTTTTCCTGAATTGGGAATCATCTGCTCTACTGTGAACATCAATCCCGCCTGATTCATCGGGACTGCATCTTTTAACATCATGGGATTGTAGGGGAACTGATTCAATCCGAATGAAGCAGTCGGAGGCATCCACGCTTTTGAACCTTCTGCCAGTGCCCGCAAGGATTGAATTTTGGAATCGTACTTTAAAATTTCAGGATAATTTTTCTCAACGGAATCTAAGGCTTGTACTAATGTCAGATTTACATTTTGAGCATGCAAAAAATTATTGTTGAGGAGAAATGATAGTATGGTTATTATTTTTTTCATCATTCTGTTTTAATGAAAATTAATTTCCCTTTTTTCTTAAACTCATATTCTTTCACGAGCGCAAACACACATGGAATTAAAATGAGTGAATACAAAACCGAAAACAATAACCCGAAAACAAATGGAAGTGCAATAGGTCTCATAACATCACTTCCTGCACCAGTTGCGTATATTACAGGAATCATCCCGAGCACATCCACAATTACTGTCATTAATATCGGGCGTATTCTCAAAGCAGAGCCTTTGAAAACTGCTTCTTCAATATGAGTTTCAGTAATGTTGAATTTTTCTGAAAGAGAATTCTCGCTTAGTTTTCCTAATTCATTATTCATGTAAACCAATATCAGCACACCGGTTTCAACAGCAACTCCAAGCAGGGAAATAAATCCTACAGCAACGGCCACCGAAAAATTCACATGATAAAAGTGAAGGGAAAGTATTCCTCCTATAAAAGCAATTGGTATTCCGGAAAAAACAATCAATACTTCACGAAAGGAATGGAAAGTTGTGTAAAGTACTATCATCATAATGATTAATACAATCGGAATAATTATTGTCAACCGTTTTTGAGCGCGAACCTGATTTTCATACTGCCCGCTCCATTGAATAAAATATCCCTTTGGAAGTTTCTTAAATTCATTTTCAATTTTAGTTTTTGCTTCCGCCACAACGCTTCCCATATCTTTTCCGCGAACATTGAATAAAACTGTTCCGCGAAGCATTGCATTTTCAGAATTTATCATTGGTGGTCCATCAGTAACCGAAATTTCAGCAACAGATGAAAGCGGAATATTTCCGTAAGTGGAAGTTTGAACAGGTGTTCGCTTGATTTCTGAAATGTCATTGCGAAAATCCTGTGCAAGGCGAACGCTGATGGTAAATCGTTCTCTTCCTTCTACTGTATTCGTAAGATTCATTCCTCCTAAGGCACTTTCAATAACCATATTCACATCTTCAACACTTATTCCATAACGGGCAATGTCATCGCGATTGATTTTTATTGTAAGATATTTTCCGCCTGTCAACTGTTCGAGATATAAA
Source organism: Bacteroidota bacterium (assembly GCA_016213435.1). Classification (GTDB taxonomy): domain Bacteria; phylum Bacteroidota; class Bacteroidia; order Palsa-948; family Palsa-948; genus Palsa-948. Next base: position 8,650 of record JACRAL010000145.1, on the reverse strand, counting down.
TCAGAGAGCCCATCAATTCCCCTGAGGGATTTCTCAATCTTTTCAGATAAATTAAAAATCGTGTCAATGTTTTGCCCGAAAACTTTTACACCAACATCTGTTCTGATTCCGGTAGAAAGCATATTGATACGATTAATAATGGGCTGTGTCCATCCCACCACCACACCGGGGATTCTGACTTTCTCATCCATTTCCACAATCAGTTTTTCTTTCGTCATTCCTTCCCTCCATAGGGATTTTGGTTTAAGAATGATTATCGTTTCAATCATGCTCATAGGAGCATTATCAGTAGCTGTGTACGCTCTTCCTGCTTTTCCTAAAACATTTTCTACTTCGGGAATATTTTTCAGAATCTTACCCTGCACCTGAAGGATTCTTTTTGCTTCGGAGTTGGAAACATCGGGAAGTGTTACAGGCATCATGAGCAATGAACCTTCATCCAGTGGAGGCATGAATTCGGTTCCCGTATTTATAACAACAGGAATGCTTGCAAGAGCAAGGACAACAATCGTTGCAATCACTGTTTTCTTCCATCGCAGGCAAAATCTTGTGATAGGAGAAAAAAACATTGACAGATATTTTGAAACAGGATTGGAATTCTCGCTGCGGATAGTTCCTTTAACAAAGCTTCGCAAAACAGCCGGAAGAATAAATAGTGCAGTGATGGCAGAGCCAATCATGCAGAATGTTTTTGTTAGTACTAATGGTGTAAATAATTTTTTCTCTTGTCCCGTGAGGAATAATATCGGGGCAAATGAGATCAGCGTTACCAGAATGGACATAAATACTGCTCGCCCGATTGTAACTGTTGACTTACGAATGATCTCCACTCGTTCTTCTTCGGGAATTTCAGAGGTATGTCCTTTTTTCTTTTCCATTACAAATTCATTTCTTCAAAATTCTGTTTGCCAGTTGCCTGTATGCGTTTTCGCCCATCACAATGCTCGAATCAACCAAGTCTCCAACAGCAAGAGCAATTCCCCCCAATGACATAATGTTTGACGTAACTCCAAAAAGTTTCATCAGAATAAACCCTATGAGCATGGAAAGAATAATATTGAGTATGCTCACGAAGCCCGTACCGAAATGAAAGAGAAACAACAACACAACAAGACTGACAACAATTATTTCTTCTAATACAGATTCTTTCAGCGTATTAATTGTTTCATATATTAAATCGCTTCGGTCGTAAGTAACTTTGAACTTCACTCCGGGAGGGAGTCCAGTTTTTACATCATTCATTTTTTCTTTCACGCGCTCAATCACATCCTTTGCATTCTCACCATAACGCATCACCACAATCCCGCCTACTACTTCGCCTTCTCCATTTTCGTCTACAATTCCGAGCCGCAAATCGCTTCCCATCTGCACATCCGCAACATCTTTCAGTTTAATTGGAATGGAGTTATACATCCCAACGGAAATATTTTTTACATCTTCTATATCCTTTATATAACCTAACCCTTGAATCATATACCCCATTGAATTCATTTCATACAAACTTCCGCCCACATCACGGTTATTATTCGAGATGGCTTTTGTGATTTCCATCAGCGGAACATTGTAGTAAATGAGTTTATGAGGATTGATCGTAACCTGATATTGTTTCTGAAATCCACCGAACGAAGCCACTTCGCTCACGCCTTCCACATTCTGCAAAGCGAATTTTACATACCAATCTTGTGTGGCGCGTAACTCGCCCGGATTATATCCGTCTCCTTCAAGCGTGTACCAAAATACATGACCGATTCCTGTTCCATCAGGTCCGAGTGTGGATGTGATGTTCTGCGGAAGAAATTTTTGTGCGTAGTTCAACCGTTCGAGCACACGGGTTCTTGCCCAATAAATATCCACATCATCTTCAAAAATCACGAAAATGAAACTCATCCCGAACATGGATGAAGCGCGAACAGTTTTGATTTTAGGAATACCTTGTAAATTTGATACTAACGGATAAGTAATTTGGTTTTCCATGATCTCCGGGTTGCGTCCCATCCATTCTGTGAAAACGATAACCTGGTTTTCTGATAAATCAGGAATGGCATCCACAAGTGTTTCGTAAATGGAAAAAATTCCACTAACAACAATCAAAGCAATTCCAATCCACACTAAAAAGCGGTTATTGGTTGACCATGATATTATTTTTGCAATCATCTTAGGGAACAAGATTAATGATCACCTTCATGTTTGCCTGCTATCAAAAAAAATCCCAACTACTGCTGAAAATATAAAAGACAAGCTGACCGAAGAAATGGTAACTACTATGAGCCAGACACCGAATTTTGCTAGTATTTGAGAAATGTTTTAGCACTAAGACATTTCATTTTCATTCCTTTTTGTATGAGTTCCGAATAATAGTTGTTTCATTGGAATAAAAATTTAAACACGAGCTAATTTACATATCAGAATAAAAAATTATGCTGATAAGTATCAGACATATGAGTGATAATGATCATTTCATATTTATAATCTTCATAACATCTTTGTTTAATAAAAAAAAGATATCATGGAAACACTTGAAAAAACATCGCTCACCGATAAAATCATCAATGGTCTTAAAAAAGCAGTTGAGGAGTTGGAACAATTTCGCCTGCAAGCCAGTCTTGGAAAAGCACAAGCAAAAGATGTTTATGAAGAAGCAAAGAAAAAATTCAATGCGTATCTTCACGAAGCGAAACTCCGATTTGACAATGCAAAAGAAATTGCAACAGAAAAGACCACACAATTAAAAACTGCTCTTGAAGAATTACAAGTCCAGCTCGCTTTGGGTAAAGCAGAAACCAAAGAGGCTTTTGAAGAACAACGAAAAACAATAACACATGCACTGAACAGTTTGGAAACATTGATCCGCAGCAACAAAACGAGCAGTGAATATTATTCCAGACTATTAATGGAAACGGAGCAGTTTAAAATCAAACTTGACATTCTGCGTATGCAATATAAACTGAATAAGTTCAGAAAGCTTGAAAATCTGGACTCAACCAAAACAGATCTTTCTAAAAAATTATTCGACATAAAAAACCGCCTGGCTAAGAAAGAGCAAGAAGCCAAAGGCAAATGGGAACATTTCCAAGAGGAAATTTCCGATGCGTACTCCCACCTCAAGAAGGCGTTTGTTGGATAAATACTTAACCATGTAAGGTTTCGCATAACTGCTCCCGATTTTATCGGGAGCAGTTATTTTATAGAATTTTTCTGAAGATTAGCAAAAAAATTTGAACGATTCCTTGAAACAAGCAGAGCAATGGGTGTTTTTGTCTTCTATAAAATTAGCTTTGAATGATTTTTAAACAGCCTCTTAAATGGCTGTTAAATATTTTAATACCTAACTTTCCCATCCAGCCCAGTCATCATGATCGCCTTTTCGCATATCCTTAATCATGCTCAGGGCGATAAGTGTTGCGACAGTGAATCCAAAGATTCCAAATACAGAAGTAGTCCCCCAAAGCGGGGTGACGTGATATACAACCATCATTGAAGATCCTATAATAAAAGATGCCATTATCACAGCAGAGATTATTTGTTTGCCAAGTCTGTTAAAGGTATGTACCAGCGGATCAATTCCTTTGTGGCGCAGATCTACCTTTATTTCACCGGTATTTATTCTGCGAATAGCATTTTTCATGTCACGGGGAAAATCTTCCATATACATTCCAATTTCGTAAATGGAATTAAACACACGCTTAACAAATTTCACAGGATTATAATGTTTTGCAACCGTTCGGATAAAATACGGTCTTGCCATTTTTTCAAGATCTAAATCCGAGTCAAGCTGGCGGATAACACCTTCAACAGTTACCATGGAACGGGCGATAAGAAAAAAATGTGCAGGTACTTTTAATCCGTGCTTTACAATAATGTCCTTCAGTTCGAGTAGAACAGTACTTAGTTCATTTTCATGAACAGTTTCTATGGAATAATTCTGAACGAAATCATTGAGGTCTGTTTCCAGTTCACGGAAATTTTTTACTATAGGATTATCGCTCAACTGCTGGATAGAACGGATGATTCTTCTTACATCTTTTGCACGAACTGCCAAAAATAAATTTCCAAACTGCTCTATGTCATTCGTCATAATACTTCCCATCATCCCGTAATCTATATAACAGATAACATTCTCCGGAAGTACAAATAAATTTCCGGGGTGGGGGTCAGCATGAAAAAATCCGTAATTAAACACCTGCTTGAAGTAAGAAACAGCAAGACGTTTTGCGATTAACTTCCTGTCCAATCCGTTACTCTGAAGTTTTCCCATATCAGAAATTTTTATTCCGTCAATATATTCAAGAGTAAGCACCTTTGAAGTAGTGAACTCACGATAAACTTTTGGAGAATGGATATAACCCTTATCTGTTTCATCTTCCAGAAAATTATTATGGAACCTCTGAACATTGACTGATTCGTGAATAAAATCTAATTCCTTCATTATACTCATCTCAAAATTTCTGACAAGACCTATAGGATCAAAACTTTTAAGTGAAGGAATCCTTCGGTTAAAAATTTCAGCAACATATAGCATCACTTTGATATCTTGTTCTATTGTATGCTGAATCTCAGGTCGTTGAATCTTAACAACTACTTTTTCTCCTGTTTTCAAAATAGCGCGGTGCACTTGCGCTATAGATGCCGATGCAAAGGCTTCGGGCTCAAACCATTCAAATAATTCTCGTGGTGGGGTTTTTAGTTCCTGTTCAACAACCAGAGATGCCACTTCTGCTGAAAGTGAATAGACATTGTCCTGTAATTTTTCCAATTCTTTTATCAAGTCAGATGGAAGTATATCGGGGCGATTGCTCATAAGCTGTCCAAACTTTACAAATGTAGGACCCAGTTCCTCACACACCAGACGCATTCGTTCCCATTTGGTAAGATGAAGTGCATGTTCGTATGTAGATTTCGGAATTAAATTTTTTATCCATGTAAAACGCTTTCTTTCTTCCATATACGACACAAAATCCTCAAAGCCATACCTGAATAGTACACGAATAATCTGATTGTATCGTCTGATGTAGCTGTACTTGCCATCTATGTAGGAAAGGAATCCCATCAGGATTTATTTTTCGAAGAAGTTTCTTCGAGACTGTTCTATCGCAACAATGCGGGCTTCAGCAAGTCCAAGTTGTTTTTTTAGCTGCTCGATTTCCATGTCAAGTTTTTTTATCTCATCGGTATGGACGATGTGCATTTTTTTGTATGCCTTCACTGAAATTTCTTCCATCTTTTTTTCCAGTTCTTCACGTGCTTCTTTTGCTTTAGAAATGATTTTTTTCAGCATGGAATATGCTTCTTCACCTTCTTCATCGATTAATTCTTCAATTACTTTGTTGAATGTATTTTTTCCTTCCTCTGTGATTGCATTCAACTGCTTCCAAAAGTCATCATCTTTAGCGATGAGGTACATATTTGAAGAAAGTGTTAGAAGATCAATTAAGGTTCTTGCTTTCATTTTCTGCACTATTAAGTTTGTAAATGTATTAAGCAAAAGAAAAAAAAGAATGATGAGCATCAATTGCAGATAAAGAAAAGATGATGCTTGTCATTTTTTATTAGTCTTGAAAAATATAAATTCGTCCAAATAAAAATTTATGAATCTTAATATTCCTATTTCTGATGTTATGACCAAAGATGTTGTTTCCATCACACCATCACAAAAGCTAATTGACGTAAAACATATTTTCGAGAGACAATTATTTCATCATCATATTCCGGTTACTGAAAATGGAAAACTGACAGGCATGATAAGTTTGGTGGATTTTCTCTTTGCTATCAAAACAGCATCGCTCGATGATGAAGAAAAAGTATATCATAATCTTTTCGTAAAAGATATCATGCGAGAAAGCCCTGTATCCCGACAGCCCTCTTCTACATTCAAACAAGTTTCAGAAGAACTTGCTAAAGGAGAGATTCATGCCATTGCAATTACCGACAATGATGGATACCTTAAAGGAATTGTTTCAACTGCAGACATCATTCGTTATTTTCTTAAGCACGCATAAAATGTTTGATGATTTTTTTGGGATCATGGGTTTTAAAATCAACCTCCTTTAAAAGCAAAAAGGCAGAGAATAAACTCTACCCTTTTGCAATGTATGAATCGGCCTTACGGGGCTTGCTTCATATTTCTCCAATCATGAAACAGCAATTTCCTTTTTAGGCTTGGAAACTGTAATTTCCTTCTTGGGAATTTCAATTTTCAGAATTCCATTTTCATACTCTGCGTCAATTCTTTCAGCTTTGCTGTTTTCCGGCAAACGAAATGAACGGCAGAAAGATTCATAGGAAAATTCTTTTCTGGTGAGCCCGTTTTCTTTTTCATCGCGCTTTTCTTCTTTCTCCGCTCTAATGGAAAGAACATCATTTTCCAATTCCACTTTAAAATCTTTTTTTGTCATTCCCGGAGCGGCAAGCTCGATGAGGTAATCCTTGTCTCTTTCTGTAATATTTGCAGAAGGTATTCTGCCTATTGCTCTTGTAGGCAGGATCATGCTCGAAGGAAAAAGCAGATCGGATTCCAGATCAAGAAGATCTGTGTCGAAAAACCTGTCAGTATCGAGCAGGTCGGTCATTAATGATGGGAACAAACCCCCATTTCGTTTTACTACTAATTGTGCCATAATTTTTAATTTTTATTGGTTAAACATTTTTTTAATTACAAAACAAAAATATAATGTAATAACAATCTGAACAATGAACTCGGTCAATTGGAGAGTTGATGTTCGTCATTACATTCATAATATTTATAAAATAATGATAATTATTTTCTAGGTCTTTGTCCTCCTCCACCGATTTTTTGAGGCATATTTCCTCTGTGCTGTGAAGGAGCGCCAGATCTTATCTGAGGGTTTATTAGCTTAGGTTCCGGACTACCTTGAGGCTGTCGAGGAGTCACCGGTCTTGTTGGTCTTGGAGTTGATCTGATATCAGGGTACTTATTTACGTTTCTGTCTAAATAATCACCGCGCGAAATACGAGTTGCAGGATTTTGCCTGTTGTATTGCTGACGATTTATTTCCATTTGCCCGTATTGCCTGAATCTCTCCGGTCTTTTTGAATCATTTCTTAACCAATCTCTTGAAACATCCTTGTTTCCTGATTCCCATTCTCTTACACTTCGGTTGAGTCCGCTAGACGATCGGTGATGATATTCATAATGATTGTAAAACTGATGTGATAAATGCGGATAATAATAATGATGCGATGGATAATTAAAATACCAGTGACCAAAATAATAATCAGGAGGTCCCATAATTATCATAGCACCGCCAAGTCCAAAATAAAATCCGGAGTGATACCACCAAGGATAAGGATACCAGTATTCAAAACCATACCACGAAGGACAACCAAACCAATAGGGATATGGCCGATAATGATAAGTAACTATCATATTATATTCTTTTTGATCAAATTTTTCATCTCCCTCTCCACTGTCATTTTGGTATTTTCCTGAAGATGTTTTTAACTGATTCATCGCAGATGTATCGCTACTGATATTTTTTTTCCAATCTTCTGCTTCTTTTGCTTTTTCTCTTGCTGTTGCCGAATTTACCGAATCGGCTTTTTGTTTTATAAAATTAGGATTGCGTTTGTATAAATCCCCGATTGCAACCGTTGTCCTCATGTTTTTAGAAAGAGAGCTTACGATCTCAGGAAAACTTATCACTTGCTGGTATGCCCGATGTACCTCAGCAGGATAGTCTTTTACAATGCCATGAATGTCGTTATTGAATTTGTTTTGTAGGTTATTGACTTTAACAATCAGATCATAATCTTCATTAACAAGAAACAGAGCGCCATTCTGTATTTTCTCAGGATAATTTTCAATCATTTTTTTTATCTGAGCATTCGTTTTTTTTCCATTCTCGGCAAGTAGCGTGATCAAGTCAGGATAGCGTGATAATTCCCAAATCTGTTTTCGCATCTTTTCATCGTACTTTGAAAGAAGTTTATTAAAAGATCCCGATGAAACTTTTTGCACCTCGCTGAGCCGCACAAAACCCTGTGGGTAGGAAGAAGAAATCAAAATGGATGAACGAATGGAATCGGGATAACTGAATAAGGTATTTATCGTTGCCGAATCGGTGGCTAAAATATTTCGGAACAGATTAGCCTCATCCTGGGCTTGTAAAAATAAACCGGGAAAGAGGAATAATAGAGCAAAGTAGGGTTTCATGAAATTTTTCTACAAAGAAATAGCAGGAATGATAAAATCTTAATGATAGACGTCAAAATTATTTGTGATTTCTGACACTGAATTGCTAAAAAATAAGTGAGCAATATCATTAATGACTGTGATGCTTTTCATTTAAAAACAGAAAATGAGAAAATAGATTTGTTCATCAAACTTATTATTTGTTATGTCGAAAAAATTAAACCATGAACTTGCGCAGATATTTAAAAAACTTTCTGCTATCTATAAATTGAGAGGAACAAAAGATCGATTTCGTGCGCTTGCTTACCAACGCGCCTACCGCACCATCGATGGATTGGGAAAAGATATGCGGGAATATATCCATGTTTGTAAAACTAAACCACTCTGCACTGGAAGTGCAGAGGTTTGAAAAGACAAAGAATGAAATTCTTACTCCAATATAATATTATCAGTATCTGCATTCGATGGTTTGCGATGATGCTCAAGATATTGTTCTACCAT
>JACRAL010000144.1 GCA_016213435.1 Bacteroidota bacterium | reverse complement strand
GGGTCAGATCATGGGGAAGTCTATCGATAGAAAAAAACGCAGTGCTGCGTTTCAGGAATTAAAAACAAACTTGCTGAAACTGATGAAAGATCCGATGGAGAAAGCAGTGATGGAGGAGTTTGACTTTCTGAGCTGGGTGGAAAGCAAAATTCAGAATAAAACTTTTGCGGAGGTGGTGAGAGAGAAGGCGAAACAATTACCATAACTTCTTCATGGGCAATGTATTATTTCAATATCTCTCTCGCAATAACCAACTTCTGAATTTCAGAAGTGCCCTCCCCTATCGTGCAGAGCTTTGAATCGCGGTAATATTTTTCCGCAGGATAATCTTTAGTATATCCGTATCCGCCAAATATCTGAACCGCTTCGTTGGCTACTCTTACCGCAACTTCGGAAGAGTAATACTTCGCCATGGCAGAAAGTTTGGTGACTTTTTCTCCCCTGTTCTTTTTATCTGCTGCCTGAAAGATAAGCAGTTCCGCTGCTTCGATATCTGTTGCCATGTCAGCGATCTTAAATGCAATCGCCTGAAATTCCGAAATCGGTTTTCCAAATTGCTGGCGTTCTTTGGAATATTTTATAGATGCTTCCATAGCGCCCTTTGCCATTCCAAGTCCAAGCGCAGCAATAGAAATTCTGCCACCATCCAGCACTTTCAGCGATTGTACAAAACCATCGCCTTCTTTTCCCATTATCTGGCTTTTGTGTACGCGGCAATTGTCAAAAATAAGCTCTGTTGTTTCAGATGCGCGCATGCCGAGTTTATTTTCTTTTCTTCCTCCGCTGAAACCTTTTGTTCCTTTCTCTATGATGAACGCGGTCATCCCGTGAGAATCTCCTTTCTCACCCGTACGCACAATCACCACCGCCACATTTCCGCTTACTCCGTGCGTGATAAAATTCTTTGAACCGTTCAACACATAATGATCTCCATCTTTCACAGCGGTGGTAAGCATGTTGGCGGCATCAGAGCCTGTGTTCACTTCCGTGAGTCCCCAAGCGCCAATCCATTCTCCGCTGGCAAGTTTGGGAAGATATTTTTTCTTTTGTTCTGCATTTCCGAACTGAAGAATATGTCCGGTGCAAAGTGAATTATGTGCCGCAACTGATAAACCAATGGATCCGTCAATCTTAGAGATTTCAGAAATCACCGTCACATATTCCATATAGCCGAATCCCGCACCGCCATATTCTGTTGGAACTAGAACTCCCATCAGCCCGAGTTCTCCCATTTTTTTAAAACAGTCTATGGGAAATTTTTGAGTTTCATCCCATTCCATCATGTGGGGCTTGATGTGTTCTTCGCCAAATTTTCGGATCATTTCTGCAATCATCTTCTGATTTTCGCTAAATGTGAATTCCATGGTAGAAGCCGATAGTGTTTCTGCGTGTGACATATTTTTATTTTTTTCGTCATTGCGAACGATCCCGATAGCTATCGGGAGAAGCAATCTGTTTTTTTAGATGAGATTGCTTCGGTCGTTCCTCCCTCGCAATGACGTACAATTAATACCTGACTAAACTAATAATATTCTGCGAATAAGTTTCTATTTTTTTTCTTCCCTGAAGAAAATCCAACTCGACAAGAAAAGCAAAGCCTGCCACATTTGCATTTTGTCTTTTTATCAGCACTGCAGAAGCTTCTGCAGTGCCGCCAGTGGCCAACAGATCATCGTGAATAAGAACATTCCAGCCCTTTTCAAGGGCATCGATGTGCATCTCCACAATGGCTGTTCCGTATTCCAGATCATATTCGTGGGAAATAGTTTTGTAAGGAAGTTTTCCCTGCTTGCGCAATGGGATGAGCGGAAGATGCATTCGGCTTGCCAAAAGAAAACCGAAAAAAAATCCGCGGCTTTCCGTGCAAACGATGGCATCGATTTTTGTTCCGTGTAATTTCAGAATGAACTCATCCGCGATCTCCGAACACAATTGCGAATCTTTCAGAATGGGAGTAATATCTTTGAATACAATTCCGGGTTTCGGAAAATCTGGAACATCGCGGATAACGGATTTTATTTTTTGTTCAAAGATCATTCTATGGTCAAATAAGGTGCAATCTTACCATAAAGTTCCTCATCCAACGTATCAATCTTTTTTATTCCATCAACAGATATATAGTTGCCGTGCTGTTTACGGTAGTTTACAATTAGATTAGCAAAGCGATATTTTATGTACGGATGCTTTTTTAGTTCATCAAGAGTTGCAGTGTTGATATTAATCTTTTTTACCAGCATAAGATTAACAGAAATATTTTCAGCAAGTCCGTCATACTTCTCTTTATCGAATCCATAAACTTCGAGCAATTGCTCTTTTTTCACAAATCCTCCAAGCAGATCCCGATATTTTATGATGCGTTTTGCATAAGCAAAACCAATTCCTTTTAATTTGTCGAGCGCAATTGTATCGGAAGAATTTAATTCAACTACCTCACCCCCTGCCCACGAGCTACGCTCCCAACCTTCGCTTTTCGCTTGGTTGTCCAAAGAGAGGGGAGTAAGGGCGTGTTGTTTTGATTGAAAAGTTGTAGGTTTTTTATCCGAATCCGGAATCTGAATGTATGGCTCAAGAGAAGCATAAAGTTGCGGAGAGATGCAATACATTTTCCTTACATCTTCCTTGCTTCTGAATTTTCCGCCTTTGGATTCGTAATTTTTTATTGTGTGAATTTGCTTGTCGGATAAACCAAGGCGTTTCCAATCTTCTTCGGAAAGATTGTTTGGATTGAATGAAAATCTCTCAGCAATATCCGCTTCGGGCGTATTGCCGGATGTAAAATAATTTTTCTCGGAAGAAACTGAATCACTGATCCGTTTTTGCTCCGCTTCAAACTGAGCTATCTCTTTTTCAAACTTCGAGAAATCTGTTTTTGCTTTTGGAAAGAAATAATCGGCAAAAGAAAGATACAGGATGAGAATAAAAATTATGGAAAGCAAAACAAAAACTCCGTTTCTCTCTCTCCGGTTGAAGGTAAAATAATCGCGAAGAATATTCTTCATGGTACGTATAGAGAATGTTTGCGAATTTACGAATGAACGGCAAACACAACAGTTACTGCAGGTGAATTTTATTCTTTCCGACCGTCAGGAAATATACAGGGATGCCGAGTGCAACACATGCCAATCCGAAACCCGTGTTGCGTCCGTCATATATAATAAGGATAATGCAGATTGCCAGCGCGGCAAGAATATAAAGCGCAGGAATTACAGGATAACCGAATGCTTTGTAAGGTCGTTCTGCATACGGATCTTTTTTTCTCAGTACAAAAATTCCGGTAATGGTTACAATATAAAAGAGTATGGAAGCAAATGTGGAATACGCAACAAGGTCTTTGTACGTGCCGCTGAGGCAAAGCGCACTTGCCCATGCTCCCTGCAGCCACAAGGCTGTTGCCGGCACACTATTTTTGTTCAGCGTCCCCGCCTTTTCAAAAAATAATTTATCCTTCGCCATGGCATAATAGACACGCGCACCGGCAAGTATGAGTCCGTTGTTACATCCGAAAGTCGAAACCATAATTAATCCTGCCATGATAAAAAGTGCAACATTCCCGAAGATCATGGTGGCTGCTGCCGCACCAATCCTATTGTCGGTAGCAAATTGAATTCCCATGCCGTAAACATCCGCAGCATGCGGATCGCCCTTTACAGGAAGAAGACACAAATAAGCAACATTCGCAAGCGCATAAAGAATCGTAACAATCATTGTCCCGAGAAACAAACTGCGGGGAATATTCTTTTTCGGATCTTTTATTTCTCCTGCAATGAATGTGACATTGTTCCATGCATCGGCAGAAAAAAGAGAGTTGATGATGGTGGAACCCATTGCACCAACTAGAGCAAATCCTGCAAGGTGTGTGATATTGAGCGATCCATCCGGATTGACCGTTGTCGTGGAAGCATCCCATGCGCTATGAAAATTTTCAATCAGTGTGTTTCCTTTTAATCCGATCGCAATTCCAAGAACTATCAAAGCAAAAAGCCCGAATAATTTTGCAGATGTAAAAACAAACTGAATTATTTTTCCATATTGAATTCCTCGACTGTTGGAGAAAGTGAGAAATAAAATGCTGATGATGGCGAGGATTTGTTTGAGGTTAACAGCCACCTCACCCCCCGATGCTCCGATCGGGGCAGGCCCGCCCCCTCCGAAGGAGAGGGGAGAAAGGGAAATGGAGAAAATCTCTTTATTAAGTTCGGGAAAAAAAATAGAGGTGTAATTGGCAAAGGCAACTCCCACAGCGGCAATCAATCCTGTCTGGATCACGGTGAAAACTGTCCAGCCGTAAATAAAAGAAGTTAGTTTTCCGAAAGCGCGCTCGATGTAAACAAACTGCCCGCCCGCATTAGGCATCATGCCTGCAAGTTCTCCGTAACTGAGCGCTGCCATCACGGTAATTACTCCTGTGATAATCCAAAGCAAAAGAAGATAACCCGCAGAACCGACAGTGCGCGCCATGTCGGCACTGACGAGAAAAATTCCCGAACCAATCATGGAACCTGCCACGATCATGGTGGCATCAACGAGACCAAGGGAGCGTTTGAGTTCTGGTTGATCTTGCATTTTTTATGTTGGACTTACAAAGACTTTGATGAGAATATAAATTTATCGTTTAATTCGCACCCAGATGCGGTTTGTATAATTGCTTAATTATCAAATTTACTTCTTGCTTCATAGACTATTTTTTCAATAAGTTCTCCGGAAATTTTACATTTCTCAACAAATTCCACAGGTTCTATCTCTATGTCCATTCGTTCTATTTTGAACTTTATTAAGATAAAATTATCAAGTTCAACTATATCTTGTTGTAATACTTTATAATGATTAATCGCTGCGTTCCATACTTTTTGCTTATCCTCTAAAGTTAATTGGGTCTCGTGATCTGCAACAGCATCTGAAATTTCTATTCCTCCAAAATTGTTGAACTCAACTACTATGTTTTTAATTGCAGACTTACTGTCTCCTGTATAGTCGACCTCAAAACTAATACTACCCTTTGCTGTTCCCGATTTAAATATAAATGTTGGATAAATGTTTCCTTCCTTTTGATTAATATTCCTAAGTTCTTTTAAGATTTTTAAAAACTCAATTGCTTCAATTTCTTTAACTTTTTCGGAATACCATGTATTAAATGCTTCACCAAATTTTGATCGATATTCCTTTTGAAGAACTAAAGTTGTTGCCCTTAACGAATTTATGAATGCATTAATATCAAACCGTAGATACTCGACTTCTATAAGTAATTCTTTAATAGATTTTATGTGATTAATTTTTTCAAGTTTCTGTTTAAAATTCTTGAAATGGTAAAATGCTTCTTTTTCCTTATCTATAGTTAATCTCATAGGGTTTGATGACACAGATTTTCGATAAACACAGATTTATCGATTTTAATCATAATCATCCGCGTCATCAGTACTCTAATTTATCTTGCCAGTGGTATTTTTCGCTCAGGTAGTCTTTTGCCTCTTCATCATAGTAACCGTAAAAATTCCTAGATGAAGAATTCCAAGCACGATAAAGAACCAAGGCATGGAAGGTTCAATGTTTTTTGAAGTATCTGCTAGAAAGGTTTGTTGCTTGAAATAAAAATCTAACATGCTCAATGTTAAAAGAAACAAAGCGCACATAATTCCGGCAATAGAAGCTGATTTTTGTCCGCGGAAGGTATGATGCGATTCTTCTCCTTTAGAAAGAATACTGTTTCTGAATCCAAAAAGCAGATACACATCAAGCCCGACAAGCATCCATGTGAGCGCACTGAGCTGTGTAAATCGGTCAAGAGAAATAATCATGAGTGAGCAAACTCCCATTCCAAGAATCGGCACAAGCGGAACAAGTGGGGTTTTGAATGGGCGAATAGCTTTGGGATCGCTTCTGCGGAGAATCCAGATACCTGCGCACACCAAAACGAATGCAAGTAAAGTTCCTATGGAAGTAAGATCACCGGCAATACTTCCGGGAATAAATCCGCCAAAAATTCCAACGAACAGAAAAAGCATGAGGTTGGATTTATAAGGAGTTCGGAATTTAGGATGCAGGTGTGAAAATATTTTGGGAAGAAGTCCATCGTGCGACATTGAAAAGAACACGCGGCTTTGTCCCATAAGCATGACGAGAATTACAGAAGAAAATCCTCCGAGAATCGCCACGGTAACTGCAGTAGCCAACCAACTGTAGTTGCTCATATAAGTTGAAATTGCATAGGCAACAGAAGCTTCTTTTCCTTTTGCAGGATCAGCGAAATCGTGCCAGTTAGCAACACCGGTAAGAACGTGTGCAAAAACAATGTATAAAAAAGTACAAATGACAAGCGAACCGAGAATTCCGATCGGCATATCACGCTTCGGATTTTTTGCCTCTTGCGCAGCAGTTGAAACTGCATCAAAACCAATGAAAGCGAAAAAAACTATTCCCGCACCTTTAAGAACACCGCCCCAGCCATGAGAAAAAAATCCTTCGTGCCCCGCTACACCTTCCGGAATCATATAAGGAACATAGTTTTCTGGTTTTATAAATTTCCATCCTATAACTATAAAAATTAAAACGATGCTCACTTTAAGAAAAACAATTAGTCCATTCACTACAGCAGATTCCTGTGTACCGCGAATCAATAAAAGTGTTAATGCAAGAAGAATAAATAATGCCGGAAGATTTACCATTCCATGAATTCCGGATACGCTGGTCTCAAAGGGCGAGTGACACCATTCAAAGGGTATTGCGCCACCTAAAAGTTTATTCAAGTATTCGCTCCACGCAATGGAAACCGTTGCCGCACCAAGTGCATATTCAAGTATCAGCGCCCAGCCGATAATCCATGCGATCAATTCGCCCATGGTTGCGTAAGCATAGGTGTATGCGCTTCCAGCGATTGGAATCATGGATGCAAATTCGGCATAACACAAGCCGGCAAAAGCACAACCGATGGCAGCCACTATAAATGAAAGTGTAACTGCCGGTCCTGCCGCTTCTGCGGATGCCGCAGCAGTACGAACAAAAAGTCCGGCACCAATGATAGCACCTATTCCAAGCGTGATAAGTGCCCATGAACCCAATGTGCGTTTCAACCCGTTATTTGACTCGGCTGACATTGCGAGCAATGTTTCGAGTGACTTCTTTCTGAAAATTGACATGATATTTTTTATTAATTTTTTTCAAAAATAGATAAGTTTTTGACTTAGCGAAGCAAATAAATTTTACCACTCTCCGTTTAATCCATAAATTTGCTCTCAGGCAATTATATATTGTGAAAGTTACAAGTTACAATCCCGATAGCTATCGGGAACGAGTTACAAATTTTTATAGATGGGTTTTAGCCCTCTTCCTTCTGCCATCCGCTATCTGCCTTGCACAACCCGTTGCTTCTCCTAATGTGAAATGTGTGAGTGTTGCTGCAAACGGAAATGTTACTCTCACATGGGTAACTCCTGCCGGTCCCGGAGGATTTCTTGACTACAAAATTTCTTCTTCACTTACTCTCGCAGGTCCTTATTCGGTAGTCGGTAGCGTTAATACCTACTCGCTAACTTCTTTCACGCATGTTGGCGTAGGTGCAAACACAAAAAGAGTTTATTACCTTGTGCAGTCAGAATATAATCCCGGTCCTGTATTGTCTGCTCCTACTGATACTTTCTCCACTCTTTTTCTCAATGTAACTAATCCCGGCACCGGCAACGCGCAACTTTCCTGGAACGCAATTGCTACACCTGCTGTGTCTACTTCTACCGGATGGTATAAAATTTACATGGAGCGTCCCATCGGTACATGGTCGCTGCACGACAGCACGCAAATCCTTTCATATAATGATAATTTTCATGTATGTAATGACACGCTGAGTTATCGTATAGAAATTGCTGATAACACAGGATGCTCCTCCGTTTCAAATGTGACCGGAAAAAAACTTAAAGATAATTCTCCACCCACAATTGCCGCTATTGATACTTTAAGCGTAAATGGATCAGGGTTTGCCACCATCAGCTGGTATCAATCGCCATCACCGGATGCAAGTTCAGTTATAATTTATAGAGGAGGAGGGCCTTGGTTTCCTGTTGATACAGTTCCTGTACTGCCCGCCCTTTATACCTATACGGCTTCCAATGCTTCAACTGTTTCTGAACAATACAGTATTGCTTTTCTTGATTCCTGTGGCAATACTTCTTCGATAGTAATTAATAAACATCAAACCATGTATCTCTCCGCCTCTTTTGATGCATGTGCAGGCACTGCCGATCTTGCATGGAATCCATACATTAATATGAGCGCGCCTGTGAATCAATATGAGATTTTAGTAAGCGTTAACGGAGGTGCATTCAATCTTATCGCCACCACAAAAAATACTGCTTACACCTATACAGGTCTTGTCATCGGAACAGCTTATTGTTACATCGTGCGTGCCACAAACGGAACAAAAACTTCTTCCTCGAACCAGATCTGCTTCACTCCGAATGTGGCTAATCCACCTGCCTTCACTTACAACCGCTTTGCTACTGTGCGCTCGAATACATCAATATTGATTACAGGCTACGTGGATCCTGCATCAAGCGTTAATAATTACCGCATCGAACGTGCGGTATCAGGTGGAGTTTTTTCTGTGCTGACAACTATTCCTACATTTTCGGTAACAGCAAATACCATCACCTATACAGATAAAAATGTGAATACGCAAGGATATAGCTATTCTTACAAATGGAAAGCGATAGATTCATGTAGCCAAGTAATCATGACCTCCAACCTTGGCACCACTATCTTGCTGAGTGCATCGGTTGCTCCCAATTTAGATATTGCTCTTTCATGGAGCGATTACGGTGACTGGCCCGATAGCGTTGATCATTATGAAATTTTCCGTGCGGTGGATGGTGTGTGGAGCTCTACCCCAACCATTACCGTTGGCACTACTTACACCGATGATGTTTCCCCTTTCTTTTCGACAAGCAGAGGAGTTTTTTCGTATTACGTTGCTGCCATTGAAAGAAACGGCAATATATATGCATTCAAAGATTCCAGCAAATCAAATATTGCAAAGGTGTATGAGTATCCGAAAATATATGTGCCGAACACTTTTACTCCCAATGAAGACGGACTGAATGATATTTTTATTCCTGTTATCGGATTCATTAATCCCAGGGAATATGCTTTAACTATTTATGACAATACTGGAACACCTGTGATCACAAGCACCGACCCGAAAGAAGGGTGGGATGGGAAAAAGAAAGGACACAATTGTCCTGAAGGCGTGTATATGTACGTGATAAACTGTACCGCATCCAATGGAGACAACTCACAAGTTTCGGGAACTGTGTCTTTGATACGATGATGCTCATGCAACCTTCGTGTTAAGAACAAAATATCAAGTTGCCTAATATCTTTATTTAAAATATGCTCACCTGCCCTTTTCATATATTTGTCACCATTTAATTTATGATTAATATCATGTTTATTACTGAGATTAATCATTGATTAGATCATAATATGTAAACACTTTTGCCTCTGAAAAATCTAAAAACAAAATAAACCAAAACACCAATGAGAAAAACAAACATAAAATTAATTCTGACTGTAATAGTTTTAAGCAGTGTATTATTTTTTACTACTCGTTGCTCTTCGGATAATACGAACAACAACGCAACAGATAACGCAGCTTCTGCAAGTACAGAACCTTTTGACACACTTAAAGACATAGGAGTAGGTCCTGTTACAGCAACTATGACATTAGGTGCAATTGACAATGCGCTGGCTGACAGTGGCAGTAAAATTTTTACTGCAAAATGTATTGCCTGCCATGCTATTGAGAAAAAAATTATAGGGCCTGCATTATCAGGTGTTTCCAAAAGACGCGCTCCGGAATGGATTATGAATCAAATATTAAATCCTTCAGAAATGGCAGAAAAAGATCCTATTGCAAAAGATTTACTCGGAAGATACATTGCGCAAATGGCAAATCAAAACTTAACACAAGACGAAGCAAGAGAAGTATTGGAATTTTTTAGAAGAAACGACAATAAATAAATCAACAAATAAAATACAATCACTATGAAAAAAAATATTTTACTTACTGGTATTGCTGCAATAGTGCTCTTATTTGGAATGAATTCCTGCAGTAATAAAGAAGAAAGCAATTCAACAGAAACCACTGTTTCTGAAACATCAGCAAATAATTCTTCTACAGGCGGAGGGGCTGCAAGCGTGAAAGATGACGATTCTCAACCGAACGTTGTAAAAGTTGCAAGCGGATCAAAAGACCATACCACTTTGGTTGCTGCAGTTCAAGCTGCAGAACTGGTAGATGTGCTTGCGCAAAGTGGACCTTACACTGTATTTGCTCCCACCAATGCAGCATTTGACTTATTGCCAAAGGGAACTGTTGAAGGACTTCTCAAACCAGAAAAAAAGGCTGATCTGCAAAACATTCTTCAATTTCATGTTACTACTTCCATGTATTCTGAGAGCATGTTCAGAGACGGGTTAAAACTTGGAATGGCAAACGGAGGCAGCGTAGTGATATCTAAGAAAGATGGAAAGTTGATGGTAAATGATGCCAATATTGTCGGACACGTGACGGCTTCAAACGGAATCATTTATGTCATTGATAAAGTGCTTCTACCAACTCAATAAGAAATTTTAAAACCAATAATCAATAATTTATAATTATGAAACAGACAATAAAAATAACATCACTCTTCAGAAGAGGGATTTTAGGGTCTCTCTTACTTGTTACAATAGTGGCAGGATGTAAACGCTCAGGAAAAAATGCAGCTGTAATAGGGGATGATGCTGCAAGCAAAGTATATGTTGCCCCAGGCAAGTATGATGACTTCTATTTGTTCACTTCAGGCGGTTTCAGCGGACAAGTTGGAGTTTATGGATTGCCTTCCGGAAGATTATTCAAAGTAATTCCTGTTTTTTCACAAAATGCAGAAAATGGCTGGGGCTATAGTGAGGAAACAAAACCAATGTTTCAAACTTCGCATGGATTTGTTCCATGGGGAGATACACACCACCCGCAACTATCGAGAACGGATGGCAACTATGACGGCAAATGGCTTTTCATAAATGAAAACAACACTCCACGCATTGCGCGTATAGATTTAAAAACATTTACCACTTCAGAGGTTATAGAGATTCCAAACTGCGGAGGAAACCATTCTTCCCCTTACTGCACTGAGAACACAGAATACTTAGTTGCAGGCGGACGATTCAGCGTTCCTATCGGGGATAAAAAAGATGTTCCAATTGATTCTTACAAAGAAAATTTCAAAGCGCTGCTCTCATTAGTAAAAGTAGAACCTACCAATGGAAAATTAGATCTTGCTGTGCAGATTTTGCTTCCTCCTTTTGATTTTGATAAAACAAGAGGCGGAAAAGGTGTTTCCAAAGATTGGTTTTTCTTCACTTGCTATAATTCCGAAAAAGCCAATACAATGCTCGAAGTCAATGCCAGCCAGAATGACAAAGATTTTGTTCTTGCTTTGAATTGGAGAAAAGCAATTGAATATCTGAATGCAGGCAAAGCAAAAGAAATGAATACTCCTTATTTACATAATAAAATGGATGAGAGTACTCAGACCGCAACTTCGGAAATTTTAAAATCTGAAAAAGTACTTGATCCGAAAGATTGTCCGGGGATGCTTTATTATATGCCTTGTCCAAAATCACCACACGGATGTGATGTAAGTCCAACTGGCGAATACATTGCAGCAAGCGGAAAATTAGCTGCCATGATCCCTGTTTACTCTTTTGCTAAAATAGAAAAAGCTATTGAAGCAAAAGCGTTTGACGGAGATGTTGACGGAATTCCAATCCTGAAATACGATGAAGTACTTGCTGGCGTGGTTCAAAAACCAGGATTGGGCCCTCTTCATACTGAATTTGATGACAAAGGATATGCCTATACTTCGATGTTCCTCTCTTCTGAAATTGTAAAATGGAAACTTGGAACCTGGGAAGTAGTGGACCGCATGCCGGTTTATTATTCCATCGGACACTTATGCGTTCCAGGAGGCGACACAAAAAATCCATATGGAAAATATGTAATTGCTTTGGATAAGATAACTAAGGACAGATATCTTCCAACAGGACCTGAAGAATGCCAGGCAGCACAGCTGATTGATATTTCGGGAGACAAAATGAAAATGCTTCTTGACTTTCCTACTATCGGTGAGCCCCATTACGCCCAAGCCTGCGCAGCAGATCTGCTTACTAAAAATAATCAGAAGATTTATAAGCTGGAAGACAACAAAAACCCTTATGCTATAAAGGCAGAAACTGAAACAAAAGTAGTGAGAAAAGGAAATGAAGTGCATGTTTATATGACATGCATTCGTTCGCACTTTGCACCGGATAATATCGAAGGAATTAAAATGGGCGATGTGGTTTACTGGCACATTACCAACCTTGAACAGGATTGGGATGTTCCGCATGGCTTTTCAGTGAAAGGAAATAACAATTCCGAACTGCTCATCATGCCAGGAGAAACACGTACGTTAAAATGGGTTCCGGATGAAGTGGGTGTGGTGCCATTCTATTGTACCGATTTTTGTTCTGCATTGCACCAAGAGATGCAAGGTTATGTAAGAGTATCGGATAAGAATTCAAGCGTGCCTTTGAAATGGAGTTTAAACGAGCAGAAGTAGTGAGGTTAACCAAAGGGGCGGGAAATTTTTCTCGCCTCTTTTTTTTCCAGACATTAAAATTGAAACATGAGAAAATCAACACGCATAATTGTTCTGATTATTTCACTTGCACTCATCGTGAGTTACTTTGTTCCGATGTGGTATATTGATTTGGATGCTCCACAATATCCCGAAGGACTTGGATTGAAAATATGGCTGAATAAAATGTCTGGCGATTTGAATACCATCAACGGCTTGAATCATTATATCGGAATGAAAAAAATATATCCCGATGCAATTCCGGAATTAAAAATAATGCCTTATCTCATTGGATTGCTTATTGCAGGAGGGTTGATTGTTTTCTTTGCAGGAAAAAGATGGATGTATATGTTCTGGGCATCATTCTTTGTAATTATTGGGATTGTTGGTTTGATCGATTTTTATACATGGGAATACGATTATGGTCATAATCTTGATCCGCATGCAGCCATCAAAGTACCCGGCATGAATTATCAGCCGCCCGTTTTAGGAACTAAGCAGTTGCTCAATTTCACCGCATATTCTTACCCTGATATTGGCGGAACGATTATTATGGGAAGTGCCCTGCTCGCCTTACTGTTTGTGTTCGTTGAATTGAAAAAGGCTTCTGTTACAGAAAACAAAGAAAAGATAAAACATTACAGAAATTTTTTTTCTTCCATCCTACATAAAAGTGCAGCACTTATCGTATTCACATTTTTGCTGGTTTCCTGCAGTGTTGAACCCCAGCCCATTGCGTATGGAAAAGAACAATGCGCTTTCTGTAAAATGACCATTTCCGATTCGCGTTTCGGCTGCGAACTGCTCACTAAAAAAGGGAAAGTCTATAAATTTGATGCCAGTGAGTGCATGATAAACTATATTTCTAAAAATAAAGTGGAAGAAGGAACTATTTATTCGCTGCTTACTACTGATTATTCCTCTCCCGGTAAATTTATTAATGCCCGAAATGCTTTATTCCTTATTAGCAATTCCATACAAAGTCCGATGGGGGCCAACCTTGCCGCATTCGCAGAAAAGAAGACTGCGGGTGCGTATGATGGAAATCTTTTAAGTTGGGAGCAAATTTTTATGGAGATTAGCCAAAAGAATTAAAAGAGATATTTTGTTAAAACTGTTTACTTTTATAGTAGTCTATAGTATTTTTTTATGCAAACCCCCATTCGCAATAACATCGTCCTATTTGTCTGTGTAATTCTTTGCTTTCTCACAACATTTTTAAATTTTCTCAATGCAAACCAGATAAAGGTTGGTTCGCAATGTTCCATATCATCTGTTAAGCAAGCTATTATTGCAGCAAAAAAATGGGACACCATTATTATTCAAAATGGAAATTACAAGGAACGGAATATTGTAGTTAACAAACCCCTCACAATTATTGGCGAAAATTTCCCGGTAATCGATGGAGAAAACAATGGTCAGATTTTTTTAATCAAAGCCGACAGTGTTACAATCAAAGGCCTCCAGATACAAAATGTAGGCACTAGTTACGTAGAAGACAGAGCAGGGATAAGGGTTTCTATTGCAAAAAACTGTTTGATTGAAAACAATAAATTATTTAATACCTTTTTCGGAATTTATCTTGCTAAATCTGAGAATTGCATCATTCGCGGGAATGAAGTTACGGGAATTGCGAAAAATGAAACGGAAGCGGGCAATGCGATTCATCTTTGGTATTGCAAAAAAATGCTGGTAGAGAATAATCACGTTACAGGACATCGAGATGGCATTTATTTTGAATTTGTTACGGAAAGCAAAATATTTAACAATATCAGCACAAAACAGATCCGCTATGGAATGCACTTTATGTTTTCGCACAGCAACGAATATTTTCACAACAGGTTCACAGACAACGATGCCGGGGTTGCGGTCATGTATTCCAGCCATATTTACATGCACGAAAACATCTTTGCAGATAACTGGAGCACGGTTTCCAATGGCATCTTGCTGAAAGAAATATCAGACAGCCGCATCGAAGAAAATATTTTTGAGCACAACACCATTGGCGTGTATGCTGAAGGCTGTGCTCGCCTGGAGATAAAACACAACAACTTTACAAAGAACGGATGGGCGGTAAAAATCATGGGCGACTGTGAAGACAATCGTTTTGACGAAAACAATTTTACAGCAAACACGTTTGATGTGGTTACAAACTCATCACTTAGTCACAATCTATTTGAGAAGAATTTCTGGAGTGAGTACACAGGTTATGATCTTGATAAGAATGGAGTGGGCGATGTTCCATTTAGACCGGTAAAGCTTTTTACTTATATTGTTGAAAATATTCCTCCCGCAATTATTTTGTTGCGCAGTTTGTTTATTGATTTGTTGAATCTGGCAGAGAAAGTAACACCGGTAATCACACCGGAAACACTCACAGACAATATGCCAATGATGAAAGAAATAAAATGGTAGAAGTTAAAAATATAGAAAAATCATTTGGCAAGTTAACTGTGCTGAAAGGCGTAAACGTACACATTCTTAAAGGAAAAGTTATTGCAATTTTAGGTCCGAACGGTTCGGGGAAAACAACACTCATTAAATGTATTCTGGGCTTGGTACTTCCTGACAAAGGCGATATTCTTGTTGGCGGAGAAAACATAAAAAATAACTGGACCTACCGAAACAACATCGGCTACCTTCCGCAAATCGCACGCTTCCCTGAAAATTTAAGCGTTAGCGAATTGTTCAGAATGATTCGGGATTTGAGAAAAAATCAGAATACATGCAGCAATTCTGAAAAATGTTGTTCAGAGCTGGTTTCTCTCTTTCAGGTTCAAACCTTCTTAAACAAACCGCTCCGGAGTTTGTCAGGGGGAACAAGGCAAAAAGTGAATGTGATACTTGCGCTCATGTTTAATTCTGACCTATACATCTTTGACGAGCCCACAGTGGGGTTAGATCCCATTTCCTGTGTTCGCTACAAGGAAACTATTCTGAAAGAAAAACAAAAAGGGAAAACCATTTTACTCACTACACATATTTTAAGCGAAGTAGAAGAGATGGCAGACGAAATTATTTTTCTGATGGAAGGTCAAATATATTATCAGGGAAGTCCGAAAGAATTAATGGCAAATAAGAAAGCGCATACATTAGAAAAAGCCATTGCAAAAATGCTGGAAGAACACGAGCAAATACACACATGCTAAAATGCAAAGTCTGATTAAAATATTCAAATACAGTTTTTACGATGTGCTGCGCAGCCGCTGGACTGTGCTTTACTTTCTATTTTTTCTCGTCTCTACTTTTGCGCTGCTTTATTTTTCCGGAAATATGTCCAAAGGAATTGTCAGCCTGATGAATGTAACGCTTACCATCACACCGCTTATCAGCACTATTTTTGGCGTGATGCACTATTACAATTCGCGCGAATTCATGGAACTGCTTTTGTCTCAGCCCATCAAGCGCAGCAATATTTTTATCGGTCAATACCTGGGCTTGGCTATTTCGCTCTCGTTCAGTTTTGTAGCCGGAACTTTTATTCCATTTTTATCTTATGGAATTTTTGTCTCTCAGGAGGTTTGGGATTTTTCGCTGCTGATCTTCACAGGAGCAATACTCTCGTTCATCTTTGTGGCACTCGCTTTTTTAATCTCTATTCTAAATGAAAACAGAATTAAAGGATTCGGCATCGCAATACTTGTATGGCTTTGCATGGCCGTAATTTATGACGGATTGATCCTGATGTTTTTTGTTTCTTTCAATGATTACCCGCTTGAAAAAGCAGCAGTCATTATGACTACCCTCAACCCGATTGACTTAAGTCGTGTAATGATTCTGTTAAAGCTGGACATTTCTGCACTGATGGGATACACAGCCGCTGTGTTTAATCAATCCTTCGGGACTACCAGCGGAATGATTATTTCCTTGCTTTCCTTAAGTATGTGGGCAATTCTTCCTATTGTATTATTTAATTCTTTTGCCAAAAGAAGAGACTTCTAACTGTTTTTTCTTTTTTACACACTGGCCTTGATTCTGTTTTCAATTATTTAGACGCATAGAAGTGCTTTTTCATCTGTTTTAGAATTATGACCTGTATCATCTTTTTCAATGCTCCTTGTCTGTTACTTTGTGTTAGCCAATTTGAAAGGAGTATGAAAGTAGTTGAAAAAAAAATTGAAGTTCCACCCTGTGATAAATGCGGGAACCTCACCGGATCTATGTTTTGTTCATTGGACAAAACTGAAATCGGGCAACTTTCCAGTCATAAGTCGTTTAACTTATACAAAAAAGGGCAGGTTGTTTTTTACGAGGGGAATCAACCTCAGGGATTGTATTGTATCTATTCGGGCAAAGTAAAAATTCATAAACTGGGTGATGACGGAAAGGAACAAATTGTGCGCCTTGCAAAAACCGGAAATGTAATAGGATACCGCGCATTATTAAGCATGGATAATTATTACGCTACTGCAACAGCTCTTGAAAATACACTCATCTGCTTTTTCCCTAAATTGGTTTATCTGGATTTACTGATGAAGAATCCGGAATTTTCTATGAAAACAATAAAAATATTATCAGGCGACTTGAAAACTGCTGAGCAAATGGTGACCAATATGGCCCAAAAGCATGTAAGAGAAAGAATGGCTGAAGCGCTCTTGCTTCTAAAAGAATTTTTCGGACTGGAAGAGGACAAGGCAACCATCAACACCGTGTTAACGCGTGAAGATATCGGCAGCATTGCCGGCACGACCACTGAAACATCCATCCGGGTTCTTTCGGACTTCAACAAAAGCAAGATCATTAAACTTGTTGGAAAGAAAATAAAAATTTTGAATAATAGGGAGCTCTCAAAAATTGCTAACGTTACGGAGTAAATCGGTCTTTTTGTTAAATTTCGCTATGACTCAAGTCATTGTTTCATTTTTTCTGGATACTTACATTTGATTTTAACTCAATCTTACTTATTTTTTTACAATGAATACGCAAAATGCTTCAGTAAATATTCAACTGAAAACGCCAAACTGCAATCAATGCTGGCTGAAAGATTTTTCAGTATTTAAAGATTGCCCTAAAGAAATCCTTGACGAAATGTTTGTGCATAAACAATCGAGGCAATTTAAAAAAAATGAAATGCTTGTCAGGGAAAATGATTCTTTTCAAGGAGTGTTTTGTATTCATGAAGGGGTTGTTAAAGTTTCAACTTCACGAAATAAGAACAAAGAGTTTATCCTATGGTTTGCACGACCGGGAGATATCATCGGGATTGACTCATTTGTAACCAGCGAAAATTATTCTTTTAACGCACTTGCCATTGAACCGGTTAGTGCATGCTTTATCACAGCAAGCGATTTTAATGAGCTTATCAGCAATGATCCGGTGGTTTCAAGAAAACTAATGAAAGACATGTGTGAGAAGATAAATTTCATTGAAGACCGTATCACTAGCATTTCAAGAAAGAAAATACGGGAACAATTTGCTGAAATGCTTATTTCTATGTCGATGCAAAATAAAAATGCGGTGCTTGGAAATTTGCCTATTAATTGTTCCGTAAAAGATCTGGCAAGTATTATGGGCACAACTAAGAATTATCTTGACAAAATTCTCTCGGATTTTAACAGAAAAAAAGTAGTTTCTATGCACAATAAAAAAATAGTGATAAAAGATTTTGATAAACTTTCTCTTATTGCCATTGGAGACGAACCTCTCAATTAATCACCATTCATGTCAACATCCACAAGGCGTTTTATTTTCTGGATACTAATTGTATTATTTTTTATTCACTCGTTACTTGTTTTCACGATTGGAACGGATGAAGACAATGGGAAAAATCTAATGACCGAAGAAGCGCAAATAGGAAAACTTCTATTTCAAAAATACAATTGCACCGCTTGCCATCAACTGTATGGACTTGGCGGTTATATGGGGCCCGATCTCACAAATATGATATCCTCACCGGGGAAAGGAGAAATCTATGCACGTACTCTTCTGCAAACCGGGACGCAGCGCATGCCCAATTTTCATTTAACCGAAGAAGAAATAAATTCCATGGTTGCTTATTTGAAATACGTTGATAAAACAGGAATTTCTCCTGTAAAAAAGTTTAAAATAAATTTTGACGGAACTATATCACAAAAATGAAAAAAGAAATCGGAATATTATTCGTGTCATTAGGGCTAATTGCTCTTCTGATCGGAATTTTTTTTGGCTGCCTTGGGGCTTTTCAATTTGTGTATCCTGATTTTCTGAAAGAAATTTCTTTCGTAAAGATAAGACCCTTACATGTGTCGCTGGTGGTGGCATGGATATTTCTCTGCTCTATAGGCGGAATATATTATTACATAAATTATTACTGCGAAACAAAGCTCTGGTCAGCAAGACTTCCCAAGATACATCTCTGGATATTTGTCCTCACAGGCGTTTTGATCCTTGTCTGCTATTTCATGGGGAGATTCGGAGGGAGAGAATATTGGGAGTTCCCTGCCATACTTTCTATTCCAATCTTCATTTCATGGATGTTGTTCGGCATCAATTATTTTAAGTCTGCGTTTAAAAAAGCCGGCAACTGGCCAGTGTATATGTGGATGTGGGCTACGGGAATTGTTTTCTTTTTCATCACCTTCAGCGAATCCTACCTTTGGCTTGCCCCCTATTTCAGAAACAACCTGATCCGCGATCTCACTGTTCAATGGAAAGCGTATGGCGCACTGGTTGGCTCATGGAACATGTTGGTTTATGGCACAGCCCTGTTTGTGATGACACGCATTATTGGCGATGAAAAAATTGCGCAATCCCGCCTTGCCTTTTTCATGTACTTCCTGGGCTTTGCAAATTTGCTTTTCGGATGGGCGCACCATATTTACATTGTTCCTTCCGCAATATGGGTTCGCATGGTATCTTATTTTATGAGCATGACCGAACTGCTGATCCTCGGCAAGATAATCTGGAGCTGGAAGAATTCTCTTTCCGAAGCAAAAAGGAATTTTCATATTCTTCCCTATAGATTTATTGTAGCTTCCGATGTATGGGTGTTTCTTAATCTTGCCCTCGCCCTTGCCATATCCGTTCCAGCAATTAATATCTATACTCATGGAACTCATGTAACTGTGGCGCATGCAATGGGAAGCACCATTGGTATCAACACGATCATTTTACTTGCCTCTGCATTTTTTCTGATAACAGATATAACCAAGCATGAATTCACCCGCACTCAGAAAATTCTCATCAAAATCGGATTTTGGATATTCAATTTCTATCTCATGGTATTCTGGGTTTGTCTGATCATTGCCGGAATTGAAAAAGGAATTCTGGTAATAGACGACAAACTTTCTTTCCAGGAAATCATGACTCAGATAAATCCCATACTCACGGTACTTGCTTTTTCCGGAATTGGAATTTTTATCGGACTGATCCTCATAGTGTACCCTATGCTGATTGCAGTATATAATTACCTGATGAAAAAAGAAAAGGTGCAATCCTGACAACAATCATGTTATGCACGCTTGATTACAGGTAAAATTGTTTTGTATAAATTTAAATATTTAGAAACAAAGTAATTTTACTTTTGCAACTCAATTAGTAATTAGTGTTCTCTATGGACTCTCCGAAAAATAATACGAAACATACTTACTTCTCCAACACTGAAATAGCATTTAAAAATAAGGATAATGGAGACCTGAAACATTCGCTTTGGCTTTTCAGGTTGATGCAAAACCCCTTGCTGGTAAAAGTATTTTCAAAGCTCACGCTGATAGCAATCAAACTTCACCTGCCAATCTCCGTAGCGGTGAAGGCAACCATTTACAAACAATTTTGTTCGGGAGAAACACTGGATGAAAGCCAGAAAGTGGTAAAACATCTGGGGAAATCAGGGGTGGGCTCCATCCTGGATTATTCGGTGGAAGGGAAAGACAGCATCGAGGATTTTGAACATACAAAATCAGAAGTCATAAAGATTATTCATATTGCCAAAGGAAATCCTGCCATCCCCTATACCAGTTTAAAACTTACTGGCATTGCACGCCATGCCTTGCTCGAAAAAATAAACCCGATAGCGATCGGGACTAAACAGGAACTTAATGCAGTCGAGCAGAAAGAACAAAAAGAACTTTATGAACGAATGGAACAAATCTGCAAGGAATCATTTGCCTGCCATGTGCCCATTTATTTTGATGCAGAAGAAAGCTGGATACAGGACGCCATAGATATGCTGGCGGAGGAGATGATGCGAAAATATAACCGTGAAGATGCCATTATCCTTACCACGCTGCAAATGTACCGTTGGGACAGAATGGATTACCTGAAAAAACTTATTAGCGAAGCGCGAAAAGAAAAATTCTTTATCGGTATAAAACTCGTGCGTGGCGCTTACATGGAAAAAGAGAACAAGCGTGCGTTGGAACAAGGATACAAATCCCCCATACAACTTGACAAACAATCCACCGACATAGATTTTGATAAGGCAGTAGATACGTGCCTGGAAAATATTGACATCATTAAGCTTTGTGCCGGCACGCATAACGAAGCCAGCACCACCCATCTGCTCGATCAGATGAAAAAACTCGGAATACGAAACAACCATCCCAATGTATATTTCTCGCAGCTCTACGGAATGAGCGATAATATCACCTACAATCTTGCAGACATGGGATACAACGTAACCAAATATCTTCCTTACGGGCCCGTAAAATCCACCCTCCCTTATTTAATGAGGCGTGCAGAAGAAAATACTGCCATTGCCGGACAAGTAAGCCGCGAATTAAAAATGATACTCGAAGAAAAAGAAAGAAGGAAGTTTGCTAAAATGTTAACTGGGACAAATTCATGATCCTCGTGGCGAGTCCCACAGTAATGCTGAACTTGGTTAATTTTTGTTATTAGACATTGCTCCTGAAATATTAATAATCCGTCTTGCTGACTGCAATCTACTGCTGCTTAAATAATTCATCTATACCGAAATAACGTACTATATTTTCTAACCCCATCGGATTAACCAATTTAATTCTACGTTTCAGTTTAACAACTAGTTTTTCATTCTCAAAATCCTTCAGTTGTTTTGTCACCTGGTCGGGATTCGTACCGGTAAGACAGGCAATTACCTCTCTGCATGAACCTATATTAAGAGTAGCATCATTGTGACTGGTTCCAAAAACCACATTAATATAGAGCAATGCTTCTGCAATTTTTTCTCTCACATTCATCTGCCCCAGATATTTCATTCGAAGTTCTGTCTTGCGCAGTTTACGGGAATAAAACATCATAAGTGCATAAAGTAATTGTGAATTTTTCATCAGTATGTCGTGCATTGTGGTATTATCCACAAAGCAAATGATAGAGGGCGTTATGGCTATGGCACTAATGGGATAAGTTTCATTGACTTGCCCACAGTGCCCGAGAATGTTCCCATCAGTAGCAAGACGCACAATCTGTTCGCGATCATGGTATCCATTTACCACCACCTTTACGTTGCCCTGTAGGATGAAGTACATTCCTCCAACAATGTCTCCTTGTTTAATTATAAGTTCTTCTTCTTTATACCGCACTTGTTGTTTTGATGAATCAAATACATCAATCCATTGGGCAGAAATATTTCTTTTAATAATACACTCAAGAGTGCCACAGGTTTTACAACTGATTTTCTTTTTCATCATATTCTCTATCCACATGGATAATAATGCAAAAATAGGAGAGCTTATTCTTTCTCTTATGATTTATGTCATGTGTTTCAATGACAAATCATTTGATAAAAAGTTTGCATAATCATCGCGGCAATCTAAAAGTGTCGATCTAGATATATCCGGATATTTTGTCTGAGTTAGGAAGCAAAGACGAGCCGAAAAGATATTTATACCACACAGAATTATTCCAGTAATCCCTTTAGCTTTTTAATGGATTCCTGATTTTCGGGAAGGTTAATTGAGTTTATAACCTTTTGCTTTCGTGATTTGTAAGATGCCATGAAGGAGAAATTTTATCCGGCATTTCACTTTTCAGCTGAAAGTCGATAATAACGAATTACAAATAATGCCGAAGATTCACGTGAACGCAGTATCCGATTTCAAGCCATCTAAAAAATATTCTTTGTGTCACCCTGAGCCTAGTAGCCTGAGTTTCGTTTAAGGAGATTGATAAGTTGCAACAGCTGATCGTTGCGCAAGCCGCCCCAGGCGGGAGCCGCTATTATTTTTGGAGGTGCTTCAGCGTAAACTATAATCTGTTATTCCATCCTTATAATATTCCAACCGTTTTCATCCGCCTTTTTTACGCACAGGCACTGGAATTTTATCGGAAACTTTTTTTCAAGATAACGGCAAATACGTGAAGGCGTTCTGCACATATTCCATTCTTCTTTGGGGATAAAACAGCCCTCGCCTTTTTTTAAACTGATAATGGCGCGGAAAAAAGGAGATGACCTTCCAT
>JACRAL010000146.1 GCA_016213435.1 Bacteroidota bacterium | reverse complement strand
CGGAACTCCCACATATACGTATCAGTGGAATGATGGTCAAACCACTTCATCGGCAACCGGATTGACAGCCGGTAATTATTTTGTGGCGATTATAGATAGCAAAGGATGCCAAACTAATAATTCTCTCTCTGTTGCAGAACCGGCATCGGCAATTAGCGGAATTCTTATTCCTGTTAATCCTTCCTGTGGTTTTTCAAACGGAACTGTTTCCTCTCAGGTGTCAGGTGGAATGGGACCTTACTCTTACTTATGGACTCCGGGTGCATTCACAAGCCAAAATATCAGTAGTGTAGGTCCGGGTAATTATATTCTGCAAGTAACAGATGCCGCAAGCTGCACTGCAACTTTTTCCGTAACACTAACTAATATTCCAGGTCCAACTGCTGTAGTGTCTTCTGTAAATAATGTTTCCTGCTTTGGAGGTAATAATGGATCGGCAACTGCAACTATTTTGCAGGGAACAGCACCTTATACTTATTCATGGACCCCTTATGGCGGAAATGATACAACAGCAACATCGCTAATTGCAGGAACGTATTCTGTACATGTTACCGATGCATTAGGGTGTACAATTTCTGCTTCTGCTGTAGTTACTGAACCAATACCAGTAAATGTTTCCATTTCATCTGTCACACCGGTTTCCTGCAGGGGAGGAAATAATGGCGCATCCACTGTTTCTGTTTCCGGAGGAACACCAAATTATTCTTACTTGTGGAATAACGGACAAACAAATGCTTCAGCTACAGGATTCGTTGCCGGAACTTATACGGTAACTGTTTCGGATCAGAATACTTGTTCTGCATCCATTACAATAAATATCAGTCAGCCGGCTTTCGTGCTTGTTGCTTCTATAACGTCTGCGTTAAATCCTTCTTGCTTTGGAGGTACGGGCAGTGCCACTGCTGCATCAACAGGAGGAACCATTCCATATTTTTATTCCTGGTCAACTACACCTGTTCAAACCAGCAACACAGCAATAGTAAAAGCGGGTTCGTATACAGTTACCGTTACCGATGCCAATGGTTGTACTTCCTCCAGTAATGTTACTCTCAGTCAACCAACACAAGTTATCACTTCAGCCGGACCTAATGATACAATATGTTTAATTCCGGCTCTTGTTACCCTCACTTCAACCGCTTCTGGCGGAACAGGAACTTATTCTTATGTATGGCACCCTTCGGGACAAATTAATTCGGGAACACTGAATATTACACCTTCATCCAGTATAACTTATACTGTAATTGCTTATGATCAAAATGGCTGCACAGGAACTCCAGATACTGCTACAGCCATGGTATATAGTTTAGCGGCTGCAAATGTTAAAGTAACTTCGCTTTCCCCAATTTGTCCCGGGCAACCTTCCTTTGTTTATGTTCAACCCTCTGGCAGCCAAGGTC
The DNA here is from genome assembly GCA_016213435.1 of Bacteroidota bacterium. Taxonomy (GTDB): domain Bacteria; phylum Bacteroidota; class Bacteroidia; order Palsa-948; family Palsa-948; genus Palsa-948. The sequence continues at coordinate 9,975 of JACRAL010000146.1, read as the reverse complement.
CATTCACGTATCAATGGAGCCCTAATGTAGGTACAGGGCCGGGAGCATATGTTGTAACTCCGGCTCAACCTACAACTTATAGTGTAACAGTAACCAATCATTGCGGCACTTCAGTTACCGATACAGTTCAAATTCTTTTTAATCCGCCTCCAACATTATCTTTCTCTGTTGATCCAAGCTCATCTTGTATTCCTTTGGTAGTGCAATATCTTGACAGTTCCGTAACTGGTAATAGTGCCGATCCTATAACATCGTGGTATTGGGATTTTGGCGATGGTTTTTCGTCCACTTTATCTAACCCGGCACATATGTATACACAACCCGGCACTTATTCTGTTGTTCTAACTATTACAACATCAGGTGGTTGCACAAGTAATAATTCCTCTGCACCGGTCACTGTTACTGCTTTTCCAAGTCCGACAGCATATTTTACTACAACGCCTTCTGTAAATCCAATGTCTGATAATAATCTGACTATTAGTTTTAACAATCAATCATCAGGCGATACCAGTCGCTTTTGGAATTTCGGAGATGGAAGTATTTCCAATGTTATAAATCCACAACATCATTTTTTTGTCTCCGGATTTTATACCATTATGCTTATTACCACTAATGAGTTTGGCTGCACGGATACATTCATTGTCCAGACATCCGGAGAAGGCGATATTGTTTTCCCCAATGCTTTCACTCCTGATCCAAGCGGACCAAATGGCGGCACATATAATCCCTTCAATCTTGATAACAATGTGTTCTTCCCCTTTGGAACTTTAGTAGAAGATTTTCGTATGCAAGTCTACAGCCGATGGGGTGAACTTCTATTTGAAACTTCTGATATAAAAATAGGATGGGATGGTTATTACCGGGGAAAACTCTGTCAGCAGGATGTGTATGTGTGGAAAGCATCCGGGAAACTTATGAATGGAAAAACCTTCAGCAAGGTGGGAGATGTTACCTTGCTGCGTTAATATTTAAACGATGAAAAGAACAAAAAATATTATCCTCGTTCTTCTTTCCGTTATTACGGCAAGCACAATTGGTTTTTCTCAAGACGAAAAAAAGGAGATAAAGAAATATATTCGTGCTGCCGATTTGGAAATGTACAATAACAATTTTAAGAATGCGCTGGATCTGTACCGAAAAGCATATACGATAGATTCAGCCAATGCACAGGTAGCATTTAAGGTGGGTGTCTGCATGTATAATTTCAGGAAATACAAACAACAATCACTTCCCTATTTTGAAAAAGCACAACATGCAGGTATTCCCGAAGCAAGTTATTTTTTAGGAAACCTGTATCACCTGTCCGGAAAATTTGAAGATGCTATACGTTTATTCCAGGAATACAAAAATAATTCAGGTAAAAAAGAGTTTTCAAATACAGAAGTTGATTTCCTGATCAACAAAAGCAAAACAGCTATTGAGTTAGTGAAAACACCCGTAGATGTAACCATCGAGAATATAGGCACTACCATTAACACCGAATATTCGGAATATGTACCGCTTATATCAGCCGATGAATCCATTCTCATTTTTACTTCTCGTAGAAAAGGCAGCACCGGTGGTTTACTCGACCCTTTTGGAGACTATTTTGAGGATGTATATATATCACATAAAAAAAAGAGCGTGTCGGCACAAAAGTCTTCTTCGGAGTGGACCACCCCACAAGGTATCAGCAGTAACATTAATACACCTACACACGATGCCTGCGTAGGTCTTTCTCCAAACGGAGAAGTGCTTTTTCTTTACCGCACCAGTGAAGATTTACTTTCGGGCGATTTGTATGCTTCTGTTTTTAATGGCACGGAATGGTCGGTTCCGGAATTACTTCCGGATCCTATCAATACTAAAAATTTTAACGAGCCAAGTGCCTCGCTACTCGAAGAAGGACAGATACTTTATTTTTCAAGCGATCGACCCGGTGGTTATGGCAAAAAAGATATTTACAGGGTTGTAAAACTTGGCAATGGAAAGTGGAGCAAAGCAGTGAATCTGGGTCCTACCATAAATACGCCTGAAGACGAAGATGCTCCCTTTATTCATCCTGATGGTAAAACACTTTACTTCAGTTCCGAAGGGCATAAGAATATGGGGGGTTATGATATTTTTAAAAGCACATTAAAAAAAGCCGATATTTTTAGCGAAGATATCTGGTCTGAGCCGGAAAATCTTGGGTATCCTGTTAATACACCAGATGATGATATTTATTTTGTGCTTTCTACAGATGGTAAAAGAGGTTATTATTCTTCAGGAAAACCGGGCGGGTACGGATCCGCTGATATTTATCTTATTCATTTTGCAGAGGAAAATTTTGGATTAGATGTTCTAAAAGGAAAAGTGGTTGCAGATTCCAGCGATAAACCCCTTAATGCTACAATCACACTTATGATAGTTGCAGATGATTCTGCCAATAATGCTGTTAACTCCACTATTACTTTCTTGAATTCAACTACAAATAAAGTAGAGGCAATATACAACACAAACAAACTGACAGGTAAATTTCTCATGATTATTGCAGAAAACAAAAAATATATTATGAAGATAGAAGCGGAAGGATATGTTACCTATACAGGCAAGCTTAATGCCTTAAGCTCGGAAGAAATTAATATGATAAAACTACAGAAGTTAGAAAAATAAATTCTTTGATGAAAAATACTATTACGGTTTACGGTTTACGGTTTACGGTTTACAGTTGTTTTTTTCTTTTTTCTTTAACCGGAAACTGGAAACTGGAAACTGGAAACTGCTTGGCACAAGCTTATCAGATGACTCAATTTTATGCAGCACCTGTTTTTCTGAATCCTGCTTTTGCCGGAGCCGATGCATGTGCACGCCTTACCACCAACTACCGTATGCAATGGCCCTCTATTCCAGGCGGCTTCAGAACTTATCTGCTGGCATTTGATCACAGGCTTGCAAGACAAAACAGCGGCATCGGATTTCTTTTTACAAATGACAAAGCGGGAAGCGGGAATCTGCGTGCCACCACTTTTAATGCACAGTATTCCTATCAACTTCAACTCACACGTAAATGGGGATTCAATGCGGGGTTTGAGGCAGGGTATGCACAACGTAATTATGATTTCAATAAATTTATTTTTGGTGATCAGATTGCTTACGGCACTACCACTTCTGTAGAACAGCCCTTATACGATAAGGTGAGGTATCTCGATCTTTCTTCTGGCATGCTGCTTTATTCTGATAAATCATGGATTGGTTTTGCAACCCACCACCTCAATCAGCCCAATCAGGCACTTGTCAGCGACCAAAGCCATCTGCCAATTTTATATTCCGTACATGGCGGAATGGTTATTCCTATCACCTCCAAAGGAACAGCCGGAAAAGTTTTTGCTAAACACAGCATTACTCCTGCCATTAACTATCGCGCAGAAAAAGAATTTGACCAAGTGGATGTAGGGTGTTATTATTCCTTTACCGAAGCGGTAGAAAATATATGGCCCGGACTGGAGAAGGAGTTGCCAAAGAAAGGTACAAAATCTTATGCCTCGTTTGTAGCAGGAGTATGGTACCGTGGTATTCCTATTTTGAAAGCATATAAAACCGGATATCCTAATAATGATGCATTTGCTTTTCTTCTCGGAATGACAATTGACCGATTCAAATTCGGATACAGTTACGATTTAACCATCTCCGGTCTTGCGGGTTACACAGCCGGTGCACATGAATTATCTATATGTTACCAGTTTTGTGACCCCAATGCTACAAGAAAAAGAAAATCGGCAATTCCTTGTCCAAAATTTTAAATTCGTTTTTATTTTTACCGCCCCTTCTCCCCTCTTTCTTTTGCTATTATATGTAATTTCGTGACGGAAAGAGTAAAAACAAATACTATGAAAAATAAATATTTCTATCCCTTACTTTTTATTCTCTTTTTAATTTCTTCCTGTTCATCCAATCCTGATTCAAAAAAACAAGAAGACACAAATTCAGTTGATACTTCTTTGCACGGACTTACAGGGGTGATAGAAAAAGACCCTCCTGTGCAGCAAGGAGATTATATTACAAAGTATCCGAATGGAGTTGTAAAGATGAAAGGATTTTACCAGAACGGAAAACGTAACGGGCAATGGATAAGTTTTTTTGAGAACGGAAATATGCAGAGCGAAGGTTTTTTTAAAGACGGACTGCGCGATGGAAAAGCAACTGTATATTATGAAGATGGAAAAGTATATTACGAAGGATATTACAAAGACGGAAAGGAAACAGGAAAATGGATTTTTTATGATGAGAGCGGAAAAAAAATACAAGAGAAGGATTATGGAGATAAGTTGAATTCGTAATTGTAAAATGTATAAAATTCATTTTAAAAAAAGAGCTGCAAATATTTAACAAGGGAATTATTGCGATAATCTCATAGTTAGCGGTAATTACAAAATGAGACAGACACTTCCACTTTTGACAATAATGTTTTTGTTTTCTTGCGGACAGCAACTAGACAGAAAAGTAAATATCGCAGACAACCTATCAGACAGCATTTCAGTTAATTTATCAGCCGACCCATACGAACTTCAAATTGACTTATCTAAAACGACTCCCTTGCATTTTCTAAAAAGAATTAAAATAAATACCGATTATATAAAACCAAATGTGCGGACAAATCCTTCTCCCTATTTTGCAATTTGCAATCCCGTGCCGACAAATTGGATAACGAAGAATGATGTTTCAAAATTAATTCCATACCTCGATTCAAATAATGTCTCGTCCTGATCAAGACAGTTTAAAAAAACAAATATTGACTTGGTGGACAGCAACACAAGACAAAAAAATAAACTAGTGAAACAAGAATGAGATTATGTAATTTCGTCTCCCATTTTTATTATTCGTAAATTCGTATAAATTCGTTTTTCGTTGATTTCCCAACCAACCATAGCACGCATTTTTGACACCGCCCGCATCGAGGAAGTGGTAGGTGATTTTCTCACGCTCAAAAAGCGCGGGGTGAATTACATTGCATGCTGTCCGTTTCATAATGAGAAAACTCCTTCGTTCAATGTTAATCCGGTGCGCAATATTTACAAATGCTTTGGCTGCGGTAAAGGAGGTGACTCGGTAAGTTTCGTGATGGAGCATGAAAAGCTCACTTATCCGGAAGCACTGCGCTATCTCGCCAAAAAATACAACATCGAGATAGAAGAATTATACGATCGCAACATTGAAGAAGAAAAAAAGCAGGAAACTGAACGCGAAAGTTTGTATGTGGTTTGTTCGTATGCACAAAAATATTTTACCGATTCTCTTTTAAATTCCGATGAAGGAAAATCCATCGGGCTGAGTTATTTCAAAGAACGCGGACTTTCGGATGAAATCATTCATAAATTCCAACTCGGATACTCTCCTGAAAAAAGAACTGCGTTCACGGATTCTGCCATTAAAGAAGGTTATAATTTGGATTATCTTGTAAAAGCAGGATTGACAATTCGCCCCGAAGGCGAACTCCCATCTCCTACGGGAGAGGGGCAGGGGGTGAGGTCTTTCGACCGCTATTCTGCAAGAGTAATTTTTCCCATTCACAATATTACAGGACGTGTAATTGGCTTTGGCGGACGTGCCTTACGAAAAGAAGCGAAAGCAAAATACATCAATTCTCCCGAGACGGAAATTTATCACAAAAGCAATGTACTCTACGGAATGGCTTTTGCACGAAAAACGATCTCTACAGAAGACAACTGTTATCTCGTGGAAGGATATATGGATGTCACCTCCATGCATCAGGCAGGAATTGAAAATGTGGTGGCCTCCTCCGGCACATCGCTCACCGTGGAGCAAATTCGTCTCATCAAGCGTTACACAAATAATATTACCATCATGTATGATGGCGATTCTGCGGGCATCAAAGCAAGTTTCCGCGGAATCGACATGGTGCTGGAAGAAGGATTGAATGTGCGCGCGGTTTTATTTCCCGAAGGCGATGATCCGGATTCCTATTCGCGCAAACACAGCGAAAGCGAAACAAAGAATTTCATTAAAGCAAACACAACCGATTTCATTCGCTTTAAAACCCAATTACTTTTTTCGGATACGGATAATGACCCGATAAAAAAAGCAACGCTCATTCAGCAAATTGTAGAAAGCATTGCGCTTATTCCGAATTCTATTACACGAACTGTTTTCATCCAGGAGTGCAGCAAAATAATGAAGATGGATGAACAGGCGCTTCTAACAGAATTGAACAAAGCGTTGCGGAAAAGGTATTCCAAAGGAAGCAATGAGCAATACATAGAGGAAACAATTAATCTCGATAATCCTCCCGTTCCTCAGCCGGTGGATTCAGACAGAGATTCTTCCGAACTTCACGAAAAAGAAGTAATTCGACTTTTGCTTACTTATGGAAATCAAATCTTAGAAATTAAATCTGAAACAGAAGAAACAGAGGAAGAAACTCCTGCTGAAATTCATAAAGTAAGTATTGCGCAATTTATCAGCGAACATCTGGCAACGGACAGCATTCGCTTTGAGAACGAACTCTACCAGAAAATTTTTATTGAATACTCCTCAGCTATTCTTACCGGTGAAGTTCCTGCACTGGACCATTTTGTTCACCATGAAAATTCCGAGATATCACATCTGGCTATTGACCTCACCACTTTTCCTTACACCATTTCCGACTGGCTGAAGAAACACGGAATCCAAGTTGCACGAGAAGAAGATTCTTTAAAAGTTGCTGTTGAGCATGCCATTTATTCTTTGAAGATTAAAATAATTATGAAAATGATTTCTGAAACGCAAAAGCAATTGCAGGAAACAACTTCTGAAGAAGAAATTATGATACTTATTGCGAAGAAAAAACAACTGGACGAAGCAAAAAATATTTTCTCCAAAGAACTCGGATGGGTCGTGCTCCGATGACATATTCTGAAACCCTTTCCTACCTCTTTACCAAGCTGGCGATGTACCAGCGTGTTGGCGTATCTGCTTATAAAGCCGATCTGAATAATACTATTTCCATTTGCAAACTTCTCGGAAATCCAGAAAATAAATTCAAGTCTGTACATATTGCCGGAACGAATGGCAAAGGTTCTACTTCACACATGCTGGCAGCGATTTTACAATCTGCTGGATATAAAGTCGGACTGTACACTTCACCTCATTTAAAAGATTTCCGCGAACGAGTAAAAATCAACCGGAAAATAATTTCGAAAAAATTTGTAATTGATTTTGTGGACAAACATAAAAGTGATCTTGAAAAAATAAATCCTTCTTTCTTTGAATGGTCAACAGGTCTTGCGTTTGATTATTTCGCAAAACAACAAGTTGAGATCGCTATCATTGAAACTGGTCTTGGAGGAAGATTGGATTCTACAAATGTCATTACGCCTCTGCTTTCCATAATCACCAACATAAGTTACGATCATCAGAACTTGCTTGGCAATACGCTGGAGAAAATCGCCTATGAAAAAGCCGGGATTATCAAACAAAATGGAATTGTAGTTATTGGAGAAAAACAAAAAGAAACGAAAAATGTTTTCGAGAAAAAAGAAAAAGAAATGAATGCTTTGCTTTTGTATGCGGAAGATTTTTCAAGTGCAAAAAATATTTCCTGCGGACTCAAAGGAATATATCAGAAGAAAAATATTCCAACCGTGCTTATGGCGTCAGAAATTCTCAACCATCTGGGATATAAAATAAACAGGAGATCAATTGCAAAAGGGGTGAAAGATGTTTGCAAACTCACAGGATTACGAGGAAGATGGGATGTTCTATCTAAAAATCCTTTGATCATTGCTGACATCGCTCACAACGAAGCAGGAATTAAAGAAGTATTCAAGCAGGTTAAAACGATCAAGCATAAAAATCTTCATGTGGTCTTCGGGACTGTGAATGACAAAGACATTCAAAAAATTCTTTCACTTCTTCCGCAAAAAGCAACTTACTATTTCTGCAAGGCAGATATTCCTAGAGCGCTGGATGAAAATATTCTGACAATTAAGGCAAAGCAAATCGGACTCAATGGAAAATCTTTCAGCAGTGTAAAAGAAGCACTGAACTCTGCAAAGAAAAAAACTTCTCAAAATGATTTTATTCTTGTAACCGGCAGCGCTTTTGTGGTGGCAGAAGTGATTTAATAAAAGTCGCCCCGACCCTAAAGGGAGAAAAGGGTTCTGAATTTCCAATCCCTGATAATTATAATCTACAATCTAAATTTTTATTGTTGGGATCATCGTAACTTTTGCTTTTACCGAGTTCGATATCAGGCAAGCCGCTTCCGATTTATGAAGAATTCTTTCGGCTTTTTCTTTATCCGCTTCATTGATGATAACTACCGTTGGCTCAAGAATTACTTCGGTCATCAAAAACTTTCCTTCTACTTGTTCCAGTTTCCCTTTAGATGCACAGGTAAAACTTTTAAATTCCAATTTTGAATTTTCAGCAATAGAAAGAAAAGTTGTCATTAAGCAACTGCTTACAGCCGCTGTAAATAAATGTTCCGGTGACCAAATACCTTCTATTCCTTTTGAAAATTGAGGCGGTGTTGCTACTTCTATTGGGACTGACAATTCTGGCGATGTAAGTTTTCCTTTTCTTTCGCTTTTCCAGTTTACGTTTACGTTATAATAATGTGGTTCCATATTATATTTTTTAATTTATATGCCTATTTTATTTTGCAGGCTGTGCCAGCTGCCGCCATTATGAACCTGCTCATATCCTTTTGACTTTAAAATACTTTTTGCCGAAGCGCTTCTCATGCCTGATGCGCAACAGGTGATGATGGGCTTGTTCTTATCTTTCAGTTTCTCCAGATTATGTTGCAACGCATCCACCGAAATGTTTAGCGACCCTTTGATATGTCCTCCTGCATATTCACCTTTACTGCGAACATCCAGAATAATTGCGCCTTCTTTTACAAGCCGGGTATAATCCACCTCGGGACCCATACCGAATAAATTTTTAATTATGTTCATCATAGTTTTAGGTTGTTTTAGGTTTTTCTTTTTTGAACATGCTGAACAGTAACCCTCCCATCAGCATTCCATATAAAATTGAGTTTACAGGATTTGAAGTAATGACGCAATTACCCGAAGCACATCCTACTTGCTGCCAGTAGAGATATCCTGCAATCGAACCTGCAATCGCTCCTGTAATGATTAGTATGTGATTTTTAATGAATGACATTTTTGGTTTACTTATTTTATTTCTGAATACGAAAGTCCGATATTTTTACTTCTGCAGTGTGACAATTGTCACTTAAGATGTTTTTTATTCAGAATAATGAAAAGTTCTGTATCCATTCTTTTATAAAATGAATTACGGCACTTTTCAAATGTTTTTAACTCAAAATGATCTTTGAATATTTTCTCGTAACTGCATTTTGTTCCTCCAAATGGTGGACCTTCTTTTTCAAATTCCTTATCGAATAAAATCCCAACTAATTTCCCTTTTGAAGAAAGAAGAGAAAATATTTTATCACGATAGTTTGTTCTCAGCGCAGGATTTATGGCGCAAAAAAATGTTTGTTCCAAGATCAGGTCATATTCTCCCTGATGTTCAAAAAAATCTGCCAATAGAATTTTTATAGCAGAGTTATTTTTAAACTTCGCTTTCAATCTATTTACCAATGTCGGAGCAATATCTATGACGGTAATACTTGTAAATCCTTTTTGCAATAGATAAGATGCTTCATAGGTATTACCGCAGCCGGGTATAAGGATGCGCAGATTTTTGTCCTGCAACTGATCAATGTATTCTTTAATGGGAGGTGATACCTCTCCCATATCCCAACCCATAGTATTGGATTGATATTGATCGTCCCAGAATTTCTGTCCCAAATCCTTATCGGTAGTTACAGCAGAACATTCCTTCGTTTTTTTTTCTTTCATTTAATGAATGACCCCGCAGCAGAGCTGCGAGGTATCAATACAAATACATTATACTAAAATAGACGCAATTGATTCTTATGAAAATTTTTGTACGTCCCCTTATCAGTCCCTTGCTCATGAATATATCGTTGAATCACTTCCT
>JACRAL010000147.1 GCA_016213435.1 Bacteroidota bacterium | reverse complement strand
TAGTTCTTCAAACATGCCAAGCTGACGGTCGGTGTATAGTATTTTCATGCCTCGAATGTACTGCCTATTGGAAATTTAATTCCTTTTCTCCCTATGATTTTATAACCAATGGATTGTTTATTTTTACACGCGAACTAATTAAGGTAAATAGTTGAAGAAATTTATCTCCTTTATTCTGTTTTAACCAGAAAGAAAAATCTTTTGACTCTTCTTCCGACATCTTTTGGACAACATTTTTTATATTGAGCATAAAATTATTGACCTGTTAAAAAATAGATAATTACTGTAAAGAAACATAAGATTTGTGAAATAACATGAAATTTTCGTGTATTTACCTGAAATTAAAATTTCATGAATTAGACCTCTTTCATAATTGACATGTCAGTATTGAATAAAAGCGAGGATTTAACGCTTATTCTGATGATTATTTTAATACTCTGGCTGGATGAAATCGGAAAAGGCCAAGCTACTGCCTGCCAAACAACTCAAAAGAATGTTTGGCGTAAAGCCTGATTCCCACACTTTTTGATGAAAAAAAATCAGCGGGTAGCCATATACTTCCGGCTCTCCGCTTTCAAAATACAATTCGCAGTTTTGCCCGCGCGCTTTTGCATACAACACATCCGCGGCATCCCTTGTGTAAGGATATCCCTCCGGGTCTCTGAATGTAAGCGGCACTGCCATGGTAATTAATTTATGACTTACGCACGAGCGTCATTGCGAGGACGAAGGACGAAGCAATCTCACAGAAAATTGCTGGGAGATTGCTTCTGGCGAAGCGCCATCGCAATGACGGATACTTTTGCGTAAATCCTATAATTGCTGAGTAGAGATGCATCATGCCTAACATAAATTATACCTGTAACGAAGCGCGCCTGAAATTATTTAGGAGGAGAAATATTTTTAACATTTTTTTTGTTTTTATCCGGGATGCCATAACACATCGTCATTGCGAGCCCGCTTTTGGGCGAAGCAATCTCAAAAAATATTTGTGAAATTGTCTTCTCCAAAGGAGTCCTTTCCGTAAAGAATCCTTCGGATCGGAGGGGAGAAGCGCCCTCGCAATGACGACCCCGATCAGACACAGTATGCGTAAATTCTATTTCATTACCCTTATCCTCAAAGCTGTTATTTCTCATTATTGCTTTAAAATTCATCTTTATTCCCTATATCATTGGTCGAAGGAATCTACACCTTCGTCTAAATCATATATATTATAGTAACAAAAATCTAAAAATATAGTATCTTTGTCCTATAAGGAGTGGTGTATAATATCCGTTAAGGAGGCATAAAATGAAAGCACATAATTTTTTCAAACGCTTTTTCAGGAGGGAGACCATAGGTCTTTTGTCTTTTTTGCTTTTGTCCTTTTCTAATTCTTATGTATGCAGTGCAGCAGTCAGAACATCTACTGCAACTGGAGGATTATGGTCTGCAGGAGGCACATGGGTTGGAGGCACTGCACCGGTTGCAACAGATGATGCGATAATAGCTACTACCGGTGGAAACGCTGTTACACTTGATGCCGCCCTCCCTATTACAAATTTTACGATTAACAATGGAGCGATTTTTATTAGTGGAAATAACAACCTTAATGTCTCAGGCAATATAGTTCTCAATGGCTTATACCAGGGGAATGGCACGGGACGGTTAGTCTGGTCAGGTAATGCAAAAACTTGGGATGGTGTTGGAACACTTGATAATGTTAATCGTGTGGATGGATTTGCTGCTACTACCAAAACCATTTTAGCCACTGCAAACATCACCTTTACAGGAGCGAATCAACGTATTGATATGCGTACCACTAACACTATAACCAACAATGGCACAGTAACATTAAAAACAATTACCGATGCAGGTACTGCAACATCGGTGTGGGTGAATGGAGCAAACGCAACTTTAAATATCAGCGAAGCTCTTTTATCGTCAGCGGCTGCTGTGCTTACCGCCACCGCAGCGGGAAACACCGTGAACTACAACGGCAGCATTGCACAAACAATTAAAGCAACCAGTTATTACCATTTAAAATATACCGGGTCAAACACAGGCACACTGGGCGGCAATACAAACATTGCAGGAGATTTTACGGTAAGCTCAGGTACTTTTGCCCCATCCACATTCACTACCACGTTTAATGGAACTGCTGCTGCTCAAAACATATACGGAGGCGGAACATTTACCTTTCAAAATCTTACTCTGAATAACACGTATGGAACCATGCCGCAATTAATTTTTAATACCAATGTAACAACCAAAGTTTTATTGACAATGACTTCGGGTGTGGTTAATCTTGCGGGCAATATATTTACCTTAGGAGTAAGCGCAACGGCTTCAACCCTCACCCGCACGGCAAGCACAACAACTAATTGGTTTTATGGAGGAACCTTTAAACGCTTTTGGTTAGATGCCACCACCCTCACCAGCACTTCGGGTAATTATTATGGATTGTTCCCTATGGGAACAGTGAATGCTTCTTCTTACAGACCTGTTCAGATCAACACCACCGGAAATATTACAACAGCAGGATATTTTACCGTAAATCATACAGACGCTGATGTCGTAACCGATTTAAGCCCTGTGTATAACGATGCAGGAACTAACATCACCCGCATTCACAATGCACAATTTAATACTGCTATTTCGGGTGTTACTGCCGGAACATTCAGTGTAAGCATAACCATGACTAACTTGGATGCTGGCACTATAGGCGATATTCGTTTAGCCAAATTTACGGGAGGAACAACAGCAAGTGCCGTGGGAACTCATGCTGCTGCCACCGGCACAGCGCCTAACCCAACCGCCATACGCACAGGCATCACCACCATGGCCGATCTGAATGGTGATTTCAGAATATCAACAACCAATGTAACCAATACGCCTCTGCGGCAATTTTATTATTCCATCAACGCGGGCAATTGGAATGATGTTGTGAATGTATGGTCCTATACTGCTGGCGGGGCTGCCTGCGGCTGTTCTCCCTCTACCGGAGGTCATGCGTATATCACTTCTTTGGGAACTCCAATTAGTGTAACTGTACCTGCCACCGTTGGTTATCTGGATATTAATACAGGAGCAATTCTAGATGGGACATCTAATCTCACTGTAACTTATGACATGGTAGGTTCCGGAACCGGAGCATTTGGTCCTACCACCGGTGCATGGACTGTAAACAGAAATGTAACGCTGACCGGAACAAGCACTTATACTACTTCGAGTACGGGCTTAACCGTTGTTGGTGATTTAACCCTATCCGGAACTACTCTTGTTTTGGGTGCAGGCTTAACCATAAGCGGTCATCTGGTTGCCAATGGAACCATTACTGCAGGATCTAATAATATTACCATGGATGGCACCGCAAAAAACATCAGTGGAACAGGAACCATCAGCGGAACAGGAAGTATTACTGTTTCTAATGATAAAACTATTCTTGCAGGATCAAGTCCTACCATTACACCCACGTTTGCAATATCAGGAGCCGCAACCATTACCAATAACGGAACCATTACTTTACAGAATAACTTAACCGGAACAGTTGCAGGATCCACATGGACCAATGCCGCAAACTCCGTTTTAAATATTACCGGTGATTTACTTTTAACAGGAACGCTTAATGCTTCGGCATCTCCCAATACGGTTCAATACAATGGAGGAGCAGCTCAAACAATAAAAACGCCTGCTTCTACCTATTATAATCTCACCATTGCCAATACCAGCGGAGGTGTTTCGCTCGCTGCCAATGTTACCACCTCCAATACACTTACACTTACCAGCGGAGTAGTAACAACAGGGGCAAATGTTCTTATCTTATCGAATACCACAGCCGCCAATTTAACTTACACAAATGGATTTGTCTATGGAAATTTAAGAAGATACATTGCATCCAATACAAGCACTTACGATTTTCCTGTGGGAGATGGAACTGCCTCCACTGACCGCCACCTGCTTTCGTTTATAAACAACTCCATTGTCGGAGTTTCTTATTTGAGCGCTTCAATCACTGATTTTACACAGTCAGCACCTAATAACGATGCCGCTTTAAGTACTACACAATCAATGACTCAGATTTTATCCACGATAGGATCTGCTGCAGGACAAACCGATACGTGGACACTCACTCCCGATGTAGCTCCCACAGGAGGAAGCTACGGAGTGCGCTTGTATGTGGAGAATACCACACTTACAGCAGCAGCAGATGATATGTTTTGTCCTCTGAAAAGAGACGCTGCTTCTGTAACCTATGCTGATTTTCTTACCTACGATGGAAGCACCACCATTCCGGCTGCAGGCGCTGCAGGCAGAATTTACAGTACAGGATCCGGCTATGCGCAGCGAACAGGATATACTTCCTTCTCTCAGTTTGTTATAGGCAAGGGCAACGTGCCTCTTCCGGTTGAACTTCTTACGTTTGAGGCAAAGCCGGATGGAAATATTGTGAATGTGCAATGGGTAACCGCTACTGAATTTAACAGCGATTATTTTTTAGTACAGCACTCCACGAACGGAATTGATTTTTCAGATGTAATACGGATAAAAGCAGCAGGCAACAGTTCAACCACCAGAAAATATGCTGCCGAAGATTACGAACCCTACAAGGGGGTTTCTTATTACCGCCTCAAGCAGGTGGATTATGACGGAAAGTTTAGTTACAGTGATGTAGTTGCGGTGCAACTGCATAACGAGGATGCCATCTCCGTTTACCCAAATCCTACTAAACAGGGCGAACCATTTAACGTAAGCATTTCGGGTAAAAAAGGAAATGAAGTACTGGTAGTGATACATGATGTGCAGGGAAGAGAGTTTTATTCCAAGCTCAATATAATTGCCAGCGATACAGAAGTAATAGCCATCGACCCTTCCGGGAAGCTTGCCGCAGGTCTTTACTTCGTAGTGGCAACTTCCAATGATGCTATTTACGAAAAGAAGATTGTAGTAAAGTAAACAGCTCATAGCTCCCCTCTCCCGATAGTTATCGGGATCAAAGGAGGGATTAGGGGTGGTACTACCCCATCCCCTGCGGGCGAGCTACGCTCCCAACCTTCGGTTGTCCCTTTTCAAGGGGGAGAGCTAATACAAGCATCTGCATTCGAAAAGAAAGTGTCGTACACCCTCTGAAATTATTCATTTTCCTGTTTCCGCTGAAATAATATCTTTGCGGGGAAATTCTCCGAAGGAGTTCTTCGGACAAAATTCTATAAAATGAAATTATCTGAAATTCAAGAGTTAATCAAGTTTGTTGTAAAGTCGGGCGCGAGCGAAGTAACCTATGAAATCAAAGGACTCAAGCTCACCATTAAAACTCCCGGTAAAAATGGCGATCCCCAGCAAATAATCATGCATGCACCCATGCAGGTATCTGCTCCTCTATCCGCACCTGTCGAGAAAAAAGCTCCTGCCCCAAAACAAGAAACAATTGCTGCCGCTGATGATTCCAAATACATCACCATAAAATCTCCCATGATCGGAACCTTCTACCGTTCTTCTTCACCGGATAAACCTTCTTTTGTAAATGTGGGCGATGAAGTTAAAAAGGGACAGACCATCTGCATCATTGAAGCCATGAAGCTCTTCAACGAAATCGAATCCGAGTTCTCCGGTAAGATCGTAAAAGTGCTGGTGGAAGATTCCACTCCGGTTGAATACGATCAGCCATTGTTTCTGGTAGAACCCAAATAACAATTACGTTAACATATTTTTAAAACCCCTATTCGTAAATTCGTACAGCCCCGATAGCTATCGGGACGTTTTTCCCCATCTATGAAAATCGCCATTCTTTCCCGTAACCCTAATTTATATTCCACCAAACGATTAGTGGAAGCCGGTCAAAAGCGCGGTCACGAAATTGTGGTGCTTGACCATCTCAAGTGTGTACTGGTGATAGAAAAAAACAGACCTCATATTTATTACCGCGGGGAAGAAGTGAAAGGAGTGAACGCTGTAATTCCGCGTATTGGGGCATCTGCCACTTTTTACGGAGCAGCCGTGGTGCGCCAGTTTGAGATGATGAAGATATTTACAGCCGTTGAATCGCAGGCGCTGGTGCGTTCGCGCGATAAGCTGAGAAGCTTGCAATTGCTTGCCCGTGCAGGAATAGGAATGCCTAAATCGGCATTTGCTTCCACCACAAAATATGTTGACAATTTAATTGAACAAGTGGGCGGAGCGCCTGTGGTGGTAAAACTTTTGGAAGGCACACAGGGAATAGGAGTTATTCTGGCAGAAACACATAACTCGGCAAAGTCGGTGATCGAAGCTTTTCTTGGCGTGAAAGTAAATCTGCTCGTGCAGGAATTCATAAAAGAATCAAAAAGCGCAGACATCCGTGTGTTTGTGGTTGATGGACAGATCATAGGCGCGATGAAACGTCAGGGAGTAGAAGGAGATTTTCGTTCCAACCTTCACCGCGGAGGAACCGCCTCCTCGATCGAACTCTCCAAGGAAGAAAAAGCAACGGCCATTCGTGCAACAAAAAAACTCGGGCTTGGAATTGCAGGCGTGGATATGCTTCAATCCAACCGCGGACCATTGGTGATGGAAGTGAATTCTTCTCCCGGCTTGCAGGGAATTGAAGGAGCTACCGGAGTGGATATTGCCGGAAAAATTATTGAGTATGTGGAAAGGAATGAGCATGTAGATTGAGGCGCCCATCCCGCGAGCTACGCTCCCTCCCGATATCTATCGGGACTACGGTTGTCCGAAGAGAAGGAGAATTAGCAATCCCTCTTTTTAAAAAATAGTATCTTCGTTTCACAAAAAATTATCCATTAAAGTCCTCCCTGAAGGACAACCGTAGGTTGCGACCGAAGGTCATTTAGGAGGAGCTTCTTTTACGTATGCGCATCAACGGCACAACCATCGGGCTTGGCGAAAACAGGAGAGTAAATCTCAACGTGTACTATCTTCCCACGGGTGCGAAGATGGAAATTCCCGTTTATATATTCCGATCGAAGAAAAAAGGGCCTTCGGTTTTATTCATGGCAGGCATGCACGGAGATGAAATAAACGGAATAGAAATTTTGCGCAACCTCCTTAAAGAAAAATATTTTGAAAAACTTGATCGCGGCAATGTGATCGCTATTCCCATTGTGAATGTGATTGCGTTTCTAAATCGGTCGCGTGAATTGCTTGACGGGCGCGACTTAAATCGCTGCTTTCCGGGAACACGCAGCGGTTCGCTGGGCAGCCGCATTGCTTACGACCTTACCAAAAAGATCCTGCCGATAATTGATTTTGGAATGGACTTTCACACGGGTGGTGATGAGATAAATAATTATCCTCAAATCCGCTGTGCATTTGATGATGAAAAAAGTATTGAGTTGGCAAAAACGTTTGGCGCTCCGTTTATTCTAAACTCTCCTTACCGGGATAAATCGCTGAGAAAAGAAGCTGCCAAACAGGGAAAACCGATCTTGGTTTACGAAGCAGGAGAATCTTTCCGCTTCAGCACAGTGGGCATTAACGAAGGGGTAAACGGCTGTCTGCGTCTTATGAAGAATTTAAAAATGCTGGATGTAAGCACACCAAAACCTCAAAGCATAACACTGAACGGTTCCAAATGGATCAGGGCAAGAATTTCTGGATTGTTCCGCACTACAAAAAAATTTGGTGTTTATGTGGAGAAAGATCAGGTAATCGGTACTGTAAGTTCCCCCTATGCAGAACTGGAAAAACCACTCATTGCTCCTGCCAACGGTTTTCTGATTGGCATTAATAACAAACCCGTGGTGAATGAAGGAGATGCCTTGATGCACATCGGGACGGAATGAATCGGTACTGACTTTTCAAAACAAGATTTTTTTATCAAAGCCCTATCCCTATTCCAACGCGAATCTGTGGATTTGGAAATGGATTGTTTGGTGTATCGTTCAGGTTCCATAGAGCCATAATATTCATCGAAGCATTTCCTGCGTGCTGGCGCAGCCCGCCTCCTACCCACATATTTGTAAGAAATGATCTTCTGTCATTGTAATAACTCCAGGGCCCATTCAGCGTTTCATATTCCGCATGCGCAAAAAGAAAATCTGTGATGAGATAACGGCTGAATACGCTTGCACCATACACATTCATTTTATAGGTGGGAACAACTGTATTATCGCCAAGGTAAATGTATCGTATCCCGATTCCTGCAGAAAATTTATCTGTTAACTTGTAGCCAATATCAGGCGCAATATTTATGAGCGTAAAGGTTCCGAATTGTAATCCGAGTCCTCCTCCTCCATATACTTTATCCCAACTCCAGAAAGGAGGTTTTCCTTTAGCAGCGGTGCTGTCTGCGGGTTTTTGTGGAGTAAAATCTTGGGAAAAACACCTCACCCCACCCCACTCCCCGCTCTCCCTAAATGGGAGAAAGCCCAAGAGAGAGGGGAATAAAGGAAAAAGGCAGTAAGCAAACACTATAAAATGCTTTTTCATTTTCCGTAGATTATTCAAATACCAATTTACAGTTGATCCATTCGTTATCAAATACCGTACTGTATTTTTTATAGAAGTTGATAGCGGGTTTGTTCCAGTGCAACACCTGCCATTCTAATTTTCTTACTTTCATTTTCTTTGCAACGGCTATTACTTCGTCAAAAAGTTTTTTCCCGATTCCTTTTCTGCGCATGGATGTTGTAACAATGATGTCGTCTAAATAAACACATCTTCCTTTCCATGTTGAATATTTGAAAAAATACAACGCCATGCCAACGATTTTAGTATCTGAAGTTTCTGCCACAAAGCAATTATACGCTTTTTTCTTCCCGAAGCCATCCCGTTCTAACTCTGCCAACGTTACTTTTACTTCATGCCTGGCTTTCTCGAATGTCGCAAGTTCATGAATCAATGCAAGAACTGAAGGCATATCTCTTTTTCTGGCTTTTCGGATGATGATGGTTTTCATAAAATTCTTCGAGTAAAAATAACTCTTTCGATTCATTTGCGGTCAAATTTATATCCTGATAATATCGCAACATGACAGATTGAATTGCATCCATTCCCCGTAGGATAAATTCGGATAAGAGGAAAAATTATTTGTATATTCGTGCTCCATTAGATAGCATTACATATTATGAGAATAAAAACACTCGGACAGTTTATTATTGAAAAACAAGCAGACTTTCCTTATTCAAAAGGCGAACTTTCCCGCTTACTCAGGGATATTGGTATTGCTGCAAAAATTGTTAATCGTGAAGTGAATAAAGCAGGACTTGCAGATATTCTCGGCATGACAGGTGAAACAAATATTCAGGGAGAACAAGTTAAAAAATTAGATGTGTTTTCCAATGAGCAGTTCATTGCCGCATTGAAAGTAGGAGGAGAATGCTGCGCCATTGCTTCTGAAGAAAATGAAGAAATAATTCCTGTTGATAATGAAGTTTCAAAAAATGCAAAATATGTGGTTGCCATTGATCCGCTTGACGGTTCTTCAAATATTGATGTAAATGTATCGGTAGGAACCATTTTTTCAATTTACAGAAGAACTTCTTTAACAGGAATAGGCACTACCGAAGACTTTCTGCAAAGAGGAACCGAACAAGTGGCTGCAGGATATATTATTTATGGTTCCTCCACCATGCTGGTGTACACCACAGGCAAAGGAGTGAACGGTTTTACACTCGATCCGAGCATCGGGGAATTTTGTCTTTCTCATCCGGCAATGAAAATTCCAAGAACCGGAAAAACATATTCCATTAACGAAGGATACTATGTTCATTTTCCGGATGGCGTGAAAAAATTTATCAAGTATTGTCAGGAAGAAGATTCCAAAACAAATCGTCCTTATTCGTCTCGCTACATCGGTTCAGCAGTAGCAGATATACATCGTAACCTGATCACGGGCGGAATTTTTATTTACCCGATCACTTCGCAAAACCCAAAAGGAAAACTGCGTCTCATATACGAGAGCAATCCTCTGGCATTCATTATCGAACAAGCGGGTGGTAAAGCAACAGATGGTTTAAAAAGAATTCTTGATATTGAACCCACTTCCATACATCAGCGAACACCTTTTTTTATCGGCTCTCCCGAAATGGTGGATATTGCAGCGGAGTTTATGGCAAAGTATACGGCAGTAAATGCGTAGTGAAAAATATCGGAGAAAGTTTTTGAGAACCGATCACTTATTATTATAAGCCGACATTGTTTTTTCCATCCCCATCAGTGCAAAATCTCTTATTGCTTTTGTGGCAAGATCAATTCTCGGTAAAATGATTTTCAATTCTTCGTTCGTCCATTTTCCCAAAACAAAATCTACTTGTCCACCTTTGGGGTACTCATTGCCGATGCCAAATCGCAGACGGGAATAATCCCGATAGCCATCAGGACCCGAACCTAAAAATTCATGAATGCTCTTTAAACCGTTATGCCCTCCATCACTGCCTTTCGGACGCAGGCGGATCTGTCCTATTGGAAGTGCCACATCATCAGTTATGATAAGAAGGTTTTCAACAGGAATTTTTTCCTGTTGCATATAATAATTTACCGCCTTTCCGCTCAGGTTCATAAAAGTGGTGGGCTTGACAAGGATGAAAGTTTTATTCTTTATTTTTCCCTCGGCAGTAAAGGCAAGACGAGAAGCATCAAACGATACTTTAAGTGCATCCGCAAATGCATCAAGTATTTTGAACCCTATGTTATGGCGGGTGTTGTCGTACTCGCTGCCAGGATTTCCCAAGCCAACAATTAAAACCTTATTCATCTTGGTAAAAGTAAGGATAAAAAAAATCCCTCCCGATATTCATCGAGAAGGATTTATATCTGTATAGGAAAGACTATTATTTTTTCTTCTCTGCTTTCTTTTCTTCTTTCGCTGGGGTTGCTCCTGCTGCCGCTGCTGGCGCTCCTGCTGTCGCTGCTGGCGCTCCTGCCACCGCTGCTGCTGCTGCTGCTGCCGGTGTAACTTCTTCTACCACTTCGCGTGTTACTTTTACTGCAACAATAGTTACGCTCTGCTCGTGAAGGAAAGTAACTCCATCGTATTTGAGATCTTTGATCCTGATATAGTCACCGATTTTCATTGGTTCAACATTAAGATCGATCGTTCCGGGAATTTTTGAAATAAGTGCTTTTACACGAATCCTGGAAAGTTTTTTCAAAAGCTTTCCGCCTTCTTTTACTCCTACCGAAGTGCCAATAATTTTCACAGGAATTTCCATGATGACAGGTTTATCCGCAATCACTTCAAGGAAATCAACGTGCATGATCTTGTCTGTTACCGGATGAAACTGTATATCCTGCATGATAGCATCTACTTGTTTTCCGCCAACATCCAGTTTTATCATGTGAATGTCGGGAGTATAAACAAGATGTTTAAAATCTTTTTCGATTGCTTCAAAGTGAACGATGTCTTTTCCTCCGTAAAGAACGCAAGGCACTTTGCCTTCTCTTCTGAGGGAATGTGCGTTTGTTCTTCCGATTGTTTTTCTTGGTGAACCTGAGAGTGTAAGTGTTTTCATGATTGAAAGTTTAATTCTGAAATCTAAAGTTTAAAGTTTATTTGATTGATGCGAATCTCTTTGATGCTTCATCCCAATTCACCACATTCCACCATGCAGTGATGTAGTCAGGGCGTCTGTTCTGGTAGTTGAGGTAATATGCATGTTCCCAAACATCCAATCCAAGAACAGGAAATCCCTTGCATTCGGAAACATCCATTAAAGGATTATCCTGGTTGGGAGTTGAACACACCGATAATTTTCCTCCATTTACGCAAAGCCATGCCCATCCTGAACCGAAACGGGTAGTAGCAGCAGCATTAAATTGTGTTTTGAAATCTGCGAAAGAACCGAAAGCAGTTTTGATGGCATCTCCTAAAGCGCCAGTTGGTTCACCTCCTCCGTTCTGTTTCATCAATGTCCAAAACATAGAATGGTTGTAATGGCCTCCTCCATTATTGCGTACTGCAGGTGCAGATTTAGAAATATTCTTGAACATTTCCTCAAGACTAAGTTTTTCTTCCGGCTTACCTGCAATTGCATTATTCAGGTTTGTTACGTATGCATTGTGATGCTTCGTATGATGAATCTCCATTGTGCGTGCATCAATATGGGGTTCAAGCGCATTGTATGCGTAGGGTAGTTTTGGTAGTTCGAAAGTCATTTTTTATGGGGTTTGTAAAAGGGGAGCAAAGGTAAAAAAATATATTTTCGGATGCTTGTATATGAAAAATAAATTTCCATACATTTGACCTCGTTTATTTTAACAATAACCACCCCTTGAAATAGCTTACTCGCTTAATTTCAGGACAAAAAACACACAATGAAAAAAGTACTCGCACTCCTTACAGCGTTCGTATTTGTAGGTCTCGTTGCCTGCGGTCCCTCTGCTGATGAAAAAAAAGCAATGGAAGAACAACAAAAATCTGCTGATTCTGCCGCAAATGCTCTTTTGCAACAAGCTTCAACTGCTGCTGCTGACACTGTTGTTGCTGCACCTGCTGACACCACTAAGAAGTAATTTTCTTTTTTTACTTAGAAAAATAAGACAACCCTAGTCATGAAGAAATTCCTATCGGAGTTTACTTCATGATTGAGTGTGTTTTTTCCCATTCAGAGTTATAATCCTGCAAAAAAGTTGTACTCTATACAGATGTTTTTGAAGGAATTGTAATGAGGTATTACGTTCGGATATTTACTCAGTCCCTCATTTAAAGGGTACTTTGAGGTTTATACTTGACGCCCTTAATATGCCTGAGCAAACACCACCCTTCGCTCGGATGGCTTTCCTGAAATAATACACGTGCCGATTTCGTGTTGCGCATTAATCGGAATGCAGCGAATAGTGGCTTTGGTTGCCTCTTTAATTTTTTCTTCGGTTTCAGTCGTGCCGTCCCAGTGTGCATACACAAATCCGCCTTTCTCCAGCGCCTTCTTGAATTCATCATACGTATTTACGCTGATGGTATTCTGTTCGCGAAATGAAATTGCTTTTTGATAGAGGTTGCTCTGAATATTTTCAAGTAGGTGTTCTACTTTATTTACAAGATCGGTTTGTTGCAAGACCATTTTTTCTCGTGTGTCCCTGCGTACCACTTCCACGGTTCCGTTCTGCATATCACGAGGACCAAGCGCAATTCGCACAGGAACTCCTTTGAACTCATATTCCGCAAACTTCCATCCCGGAGAGCGATTATCACTATTGTCGAACTTTACGGAAATTCCTTTTGATTCTAGTCCTTGTTTAATCTGAATCACTTTTTCTGAGATCATTGCTAATTCTTCCTCTTGTTTGTAAATCGGAATAATTACCACCTGAATAGGAGCAAGCATGGGAGGTAGCACCAATCCTTCATCATCCGAATGGGCCATGACAAGTGCGCCCATTAAACGTGTGGAAACTCCCCAAGAAGTTGCCCATACGTAATCCAATTTTCCTTCTTTGCTGGAAAATTTTACATCAAATGCTTTGGCAAAATTCTGACCGAGAAAATGTGACGTGCCTGCCTGCAATGCTTTTCCATCCTGCATCAATGCTTCTATGCAATAAGTTTCCAGCGCACCCGCAAAACGTTCGTTGGGAGTTTTCACTCCTTTCAGCACCGGAACTGCCATAAACCTTTCGGCAAAATCGGCATACACATCCAGCATTTTTTCCGATTCAGTAATTGCTTCTTCTCTAGTGGCATGCGCAGTATGTCCTTCCTGCCATAAAAATTCTGAGGTGCGGAGAAACAACCGCGTGCGCATTTCCCATCGCACCACATTCGCCCACTGATTTATCAGCAAAGGAAGATCGCGGTAGGACTGTATCCATCCTTTATATGTGTTCCAGATAATTGCTTCGGAAGTTGGACGAACAATTAATTCTTCTTCCAGTTTTGCATCCTTATCAACAATAAGTTTTCCTTTATGTTCAGGATCTGACTTCAAACGGTAATGCGTAACCACGGCACATTCTTTTGCAAATCCTTCGGCATGACCTTCTTCTTTTTCCAAAAAACTTTTTGGAACGAAAAGTGGAAAATATGCATTCACATGCCCAGTGTCTTTGAACATTCTATCCAACGCAGCCTGCATCTTTTCCCAAATGGCATAGCCATAAGGTTTTATCACCATACAACCGCGAACCGAGGAATGCTCGGCCAAATCGGCCTTAGTTACAATCTGGTTGTACCACTCGGAGTAATTTTCGCTTCTTTTTGGTAAATCTTTAGCCATTTCGCAATTATTAACAGTTATTTAGAGGTTGGTATGGTATTTGTATTTTTATTATCACTTCAAAAAGTGTAGCTTTAACAAAACGCAAAAGTATAAGATTTCGGAACGCAGACTAAACAAACAGAATCCCGACTCGTCTAACTAAAAAATATAGCCATGAAAACATTAATCACATTCTTCTCAGCCGCAGCTCTCTTCAGCAGTTGTTCTTCCATGAAGCAAACGAGCAGCACGTACAACGATGATGATGTTTATTATTCTGCAAAGGATAGACCTGTTACTGCACCGGCTCAAACTCAAAACAACCCTGTCCAGCAGCAGTCTTCTGAAAATGAGAGCCCTGCTAATAATTCCAATCAACAATTGGACAACCAAAGAAATAATTCCAATAACTCCATTGTTGATAACAGCAACTTCAATTACGATGATTACTACGATTATGAATATGCAACCCGCGTAAAAAGATTTTATAATCCTGTTTCCAGTTATGGATATTACGATAATTACTATACTAATTCTTACTGGTATTCAGGCAACGCGTCACAATGGGGAATGAGTGTTTATTTAGGATATCCATGGTGGGGACCCAGCTACTATTCTTATAACTATTATCCTCAATCTTATTGGGGATGTGGTTTGGGTTTAGGATTAGGCTGGGGACTAGGATGGCATAGACCATATTATAGCTGGGATTGTGGATATGGCTGGGGACATGGATACAGTTACGGAGGATATAACAATGGATACTGGGCAGGATATTGGAACGGATACAACCAAGAACATTATAGTGGTATGTCAAGCAATTATTATTACAACAGCCATGACAACAGCGGATCCTATTACGGTCACCGAGGTGGAGAGAACACATCCACTCATTCAAACGGTCACGCAATAACTCCTTTCGGAGCAAGATACGAAGCAGCCTCTGCAAATGGAACGTTACCCGCGCTCAATCGTACGGGAGGAATAAATGCTGCAAGACCTGAAAACTTAAACAATATGCGTACAGGTCCAGTTGCAAATGAAAACAATCTTTCTCGTCCAAATTCTTCCAAACAGCCGATCCCTTTAGAAAATAATTCTAACAGAAATAACCTGCCAAAGCAAAACACCAACATGCCTTCGCAAGGGAATTCTCGCCCCTCAAATGCCGATAATTCAGGAAATTATAATAGAGGAAATAGCGAACAAGGACAAACTTATAACTCACCTAACACGAATAACAGTAATCCGAGTCCTCGTTCTTACAATACTCCTAACAATAACAACAATTCAGGAAATAGCCAGCCAAGATCTTACAGCCAACCCAGTAGATCGTATAGCGCACCTAACTCAGGTGGAGGTGGAGGTGGAGGTGGATCACGAAATGGAGGTGGAAGTGGTGGCGGTAGTCCACGCAGTAGTAGTGGTGGAGGTGGAGGGCATCACAGATAATCACTCAATCAATAATCATTAAAACAAAAGCAAATGAAAAAAATATTTCAACTTGCAGCAGGAGTGGTGTTCTCCTCCCAACTTACATTTGCACAGAACTCTA
Source organism: Bacteroidota bacterium (assembly GCA_016213435.1). Lineage (GTDB taxonomy): Bacteria > Bacteroidota > Bacteroidia > Palsa-948 > Palsa-948 > Palsa-948. The sequence goes on along the minus strand of JACRAL010000147.1, from coordinate 8,168 downwards.
TAGATGCTCTGCGGTATTCCCAATTAACTCTTGGCGGAACAACTGCCCGCTCCGCAGGAATGGCAGGATCTTTTGGCGCACTCGGTGGAGATTTCTCAACGTTATCAGCAAATCCTGCAGGTATAGGATTATATCGCAGAAGTGAATTTACTTTCACTCCTTCATTTTTTAATCAGACCACTTCCTCCAACTTAAATGGAACATCGCTGAAGGATTCAAAACCGGATTTTAATTTTGGCAACATAGGAATAATTGTGGCCTCCTACGATCCGGATGAAAAAAATGGGTGGAAAGGTTTCTCGTTTGGTATCGGCTATAACCGCATAAATGATTTCAACAACCGCATAGAGATGCAAGGTAAAAATAACAAGGGCTCTTTGTTGGATGTTTATCTTGCAGATGCCAATAAAAATGGGACTGAAACAGATCCATATGGAACCCAACTTGCATGGAATACTTACTTGCTTAATTATGATTCTTTAAATAATATGTATTACCCTGTATTGCCTAATCATGGAGAAACACAAAGCAAGTATGTAGAAACAAGCGGATCAATGGGTGAAACGGTTTTTAGCTTCGGTGGGAACTATGATGATAAATTTTATCTTGGCGGCACAATTGGCGTTCCCAGAATTCGCTACACTGAATCTTCTCAGTATAAAGAATCTATGGAAAATGATACCATTTATAATTTTCAATCTTTCACATTAAATCAAAAATTGACCACCACAGGCAGTGGCGTAAACTTCAAATTCGGAATGATATACAAGCCTGTTGACTGGGTTCGCATAGGTGGTACATTTCATTCTCCATCCTATTTTAATATGCACGATACGTGGAATAGTGATATGTCGTCTGCTTTTACAGGCAGCAATGCGTCTTATTCTTCTTCTTCGCAATCTCCAGAAGGAAGTTTTGATTATTCACTCTCCACGCCTGCACACGCTATCGGCAGCGTAGGATTTATTATAAAGAAAATTGGAATGATCAATGCAGATTTTGAGTATGTGGATTATGCTTCTTCCCGTTTACATTCATCCTCGTACGACTTTCTGAGTGAGAACCGAGCCATCAGCAATAAATATACTTCGACAGGAAACATACGGGTTGGTACTGAGTGGCGCATTCTAAATCCAATGAGCATACGTGCCGGAATTGCCCATTACGGAAGTCCATACAAACAAGGCGTAGGGAATGATGGTTCACGCATCAGTTACACAGCAGGAATTGGCTTTCGTGAAGCAAATTTCTTTATGGACTTTGCGTATGTGTTCACACAAACCAAGGAAAACTATTATTTCTACGATCCATCGGCTGCATATGTCGATCCTTCTCTCAACACGTCAAAAAATTCAAGCCTGATGATGACGTTTGGATTTAAATTCTAAGTTCCTCCTCCACGGGAATAATAAAAAAAGCGGTAACAAAATTTGTTACCGCTTTTTTTGCTCCTCGCTCTTTTAGAAAGGAGTCAAGGCTGAGGTTATGATGCAGCTTTTGCAGGCGCCTTTGGATGAATGCTTTTAGCAGCATCCAGCATTTGAGTTGCAGCTTTTTCAGAGAAACTTTCTCCCGAAACATCAAACACTTCATAAGATTTATTATCAGATTTTACAATTGCATAAAAATGATATTCGGGTTCGCTGCCTTCCATCTGCCATTCCCAAACAATTGCATTAGGATCTTCTACTACATATTTCACAAACTTGCGAACATCATCGGAGATTATGTCCTTTTTCTTAAGTTCGATATTCCCTTCACCTTCCATAATAGTCATTTGAAAATTTGTCCCGACTTTCACATCCACCCCACTTGGAGTATTACTTGAAATAATTTCAAGATGCCCGGTGGTTGAATCAGGAACATTCAGAAGGGCGGCAAGTCCTTGTGTACTAAGATCGGCAACAACCATTCCCTGAGGAACGCTTGCATTCGCATCGTCCTCTTTTTTGCCACTTCCGCAGCTTGAAAGTGCAAGAACTGATATGCTTGTTATAAATAAAAAGATTTTTTTTCCCGATAAAAATCGGGACTTCACTTTTTCCTTTTTTGAGAATAATGTGTTCAGCATATTGAATTTTGTTGTTGTTTTGTGAGTACAAACTTAAACATTTTTTAAAACAGCCATTTGAAATTTACATTCGTTCCATACACACTTAAATTCAAACGTCCATTTTCTATTGCGCATGGAAGTAGGGATTCAACACCTGTAGTTTTTACACGACTGGAACACCAAGGAATTACCGGTTATGGAGAAGCATCCATGCCTCCTTATCTTGGAGAAAACCATGAAACAGTTTTAAAGTTTTTAACGAAAACAGAAAAAATTATTCGGAAATTTACTGAGCCGGCAGAAATTGAAGTCATACTTTCACAGATAGATAAAATTGAAATCGGAAATACTGCCGCAAAAACATCGGTTGACATTGCGCTTCATGATCTTGCAGGAAAGATTCAAAACAAATCATGCCATGAACTATTCCGAGCAGATAAAAAGAAAAGTCTTTTCACTGCTTATACAATCCCTATAGATGATCCGCAAGGAATCCACAGCAGAGTAGAAGAAGCAAAAGCATACAAAATTTTGAAAGTGAAATTAGGTTCTGCCGATGACAAAAAAATAATTGAAGAAATCAGAAAACTGACAGATAAAGAAATAATTGTTGATGCAAATGAAGGCTGGAACGATAAACATTTTGCTTTGGAAATGGCGCATTGGCTTGCGGAAAGAAAAGTTCTTTTTATTGAACAACCCATGCCGAAAGAAAAAACGGATGATACAGCATGGTTAACTTCCAAGAGTCCGATTCCGATCATTGCCGATGAAGCGGTTCAAAGGTTTTCGGATATAGAAAGATTACAAGGAGTTTACAGCGGCATCAACATCAAACTTATGAAATGTACAGGAATGCATGAAGCACATAAAATGATTTTGCAGGCAAGAAAATACGGAATGAAAATAATGATAGGCTGCATGTCCGAAACTTCCTGCGGTGTTTCAGCAGCAGCGCAGCTTGCTCCGCTTGTTGACTGGATCGATCTTGACGGCCCCCTTCTGATCAAAGAAGATTATTTTGACGGGGTAAAATTTTCAGAAGGAAAAATAATTCTGAATGACTTGCCTGGAATTGGAGTAGTTCCTATTTCCCCTCTCCCATGACAACTGAGCCAAGCGAAAGTTGGGAACGTAGCTCGGGGGTAAGGGGCAATGTCATTAAGTTAATGTTTTTGGTATGATATTGAAATCAAATTGGGCTGTTAGCTCCCCTCTTTGTAAAGGAGGGGTGTCCGCTCCGAAGGAGTTCTTCGGACAGGACGGGGTGGTGTAACCCCCTCACCCTACGGGTACTCCCCCTTTTCAGGGGGAGAGCCAATACAAACCCTCTTCACTTAAGGACATTTGGGTAAGGGGTGATGTCGTGAGGTCAGTTCTTCACAATCTTTTTGGTTTCAACCACAACTCCTTCCTTGAAGACAGAGTAAAGATAAATTCCATCTTTCAGATCAGCAGTATTTATTTCTGTTTGAGTTTGCCCGTGCGGTAAAGTAATGGTTCTGATGTTTTCTCCTATGATATTGTATAATGCAATCATGTCCGCATCAGAAGTTTCAATGGTGAGTTTATTTGAGAATGGGATCGGGTAAGCCGAAGAAGAAAAATTGTTGTTAATGGAAGCAACTCCGTTAGTGCAAGTAACTGTAATAGTTCCGGTGAATCCATGAGGAGTGCATTTATAATTATAAGTCCCAGCGCAAGGGACAACGACTGAATAGGTAGAAGTCGTTGAATTTATAGGAGCATTCCATGCCGTACCACAACCAGGAATGGTTGTAGACGTAGTAGTGTGTGATCCGCTGCCCAATGTCCAGCGAACAGTATCTCCGCAAACCGCGTTTACAGTTGCCGGAGAAAAAGAAGAAGAATTTACAGTTACTGGCCATATGGTGGCTTTTGACAACAAAGCAATAAATGAAAATAAAATTAGTGTGTAAATTTTTTTCATGGGGGGTATGATTTTAGGTTAATGTTTTTGATTGAACAATGCAAAGATAAAAAATATGAGGGAAATCATAAAAACACCTGTGCCAGCACTTTGTGTGAAATCATGCTTTCCATATTTGAAAGGTGAAGTTCATAGTATCGAAGTAAAATATCGAGAAGATTTTTTCTTTCTTTTCCTGACAAAGCCAGGTTGTCCATTGAATAATAATTGCTGAAGATAAGTTTACTGATAAGTTTGCTGTTTTCTTTCGTCAGAAAATCAGCATGCATGGGTTCGCGGCTAACGTACATTCCTTCTCTTAGGTCAAAAACAGAATTTGCATCGGAATAATTTCCCTGAGGGAAAAATCCAAGGAATCTTGAAAAACGAACTAAAAAAATCAAATGAAGATTGCTGAAGTTTTTCTCGGTCGCATCAAGCGTTTGTATGGTTTCATGCAGAAACGAAAACAGTTCTGAATTTTCCTCTTCTTCCTGAAGGCATTTTAGGAGAATTTCATTTAGAAAAAAAAGGATGGAGGTTTTTGCGGGATCATGCGGAATGGAAACAAAATGAGCTTCTGCTCCCACTTCCTTTAATATCTGCAATTGCTTTTTTTCTTTTTTATAAACCTGAAGTTCAAGCAATGCCAGCGGCTGAAATAAATTTGCCTTGATGGAAGCATTTTTTCTATGCGCCCCTTTGATGAGATAACTCTGTATCCCGAATTGTTCTGTGTAAATTTTTGCGATGAGGCTGGTGTCGGAATAATCAACCGTGCGTAATACTATTCCTCTGGTTTTGTGAAGCATAATAAATCAATGAAAAATAAAACAGACGCTTCGACTTCGCTCAGCGTGACAAACAATTTGTATTTATTGCCAACTGTCTATTGACTACTTGGTATCATAAGCCCACTTCACATAGATTGCTCCCCAGGTGAATCCACCGCCAAATGCAGAGAGAATGATGTTATCGCCTTTCTTCATTTGTTTTTCGTAATCCCAAAGGCATAGCGGAATAGTTCCGGAAGTGGTATTTCCATAACGCTGAATATTGAGCATCACTTTATCTGAACCCACTCCCATTCTTTTTGCAGTGGCATCAATGATGCGTTTGTTTGCCTGGTGAGGAACCAGCCATGCCACATCTTCTCCTTTCAGGTTATTGCGCTCCATAATTTCTGCCGAAACATCCGCCATTCCTTTCACTGCGAATTTAAAAACCGTTTGTCCTTCCTGGTAAATAAAATGTTCGCGGTTGGCAACCGAACGCATGGAGGGCGGCTGCACGGAACCACCGCCTTGCTGGAAAAGAAATTTTTTTCCCGCTCCGTCAACTCTGAGAATTGAATCTGTGATCCCGAACCCTTCGGTATCAGGTTCAAGCAGCACAGCGCCAGCGCCATCACCAAAGATAACGCAGGTGGAACGATCATTATAATCCACGATGGCTGACATTTTATCTGCGCCAACAACAATCACTTTTTTGTACCTGCCCGATTCTATGAACTGAGTGCCCGTTACCAGCGAGAATAAAAATCCTGAACAAGCAGCAGAAATATCATAACCCCAGGCATTCTTTGCTCCTATTTTTTCGCAGATGATATTTGAGGTGGAAGGAAAAATATGGTCGGGCGTAACCGTGCCCACAATGATCATATCAATTTCTTCCGGACTGATATTTTTTTTCTTGAGAAGTTCCTTGATGGCTTCCACCGCCATGTCGGAAGTGCCGAGTCCTTTTCCTTTCAGAATTCTTCTCTCCTTAACTCCTGTGCGGGTTTCTATCCATTCGCTGTTCGTATCCACCATTGTTTCAAGAACCGCGTTAGAAAGTACATAGTCAGGAACATATCCATGAACACCTGTTATTGCTGCGCGAATTTTCATAGTGATTTATTAAATATAAATAGGACACGAATATACTATTTACTTCTTTGACACTATTTACGGAACAACTCTATGACTTAAGCAGCCCCACCTAAATCCTCCCCAAAGGACAACCGTAGGTTGCGAGCAAAGCTTTTTTCCCAGCCGAGTCTCCGTTTCGGGACTCGGATGAATTATTTACCTTCGCAAAACGGTTGGCAGATTTGCGATGGACGGGCTTTTTACCACTAAAGTTAATGCGGAGAACTGAACTTTCGGCTACCACAAAACTGTCTGCGGAGCACGAAACCCCGCCTATTGCAAATGTGCTGTTATGTGCAGCATTTTTAGTCCAACTCTTCATATTCTAAAATATTTGTCACAGTGTCAAGTTCAATATAATATGATGGAAATCCGTGTCCTTCTTGTCCGCTAAAGTCAAAGCCTTTTGGTGATTTACACCAAACTGCTTTTACAGAGTCGATAACTATAAAATCATTTTCTTTCCACGCTCCTTTATGAAAAGAGTTTGTGTTATAGAACTTCGATGTCTTTATACTTTTAATAAATTCTGCCGTTGAGCTTTTGTCAAATTGAATGTCGAAAAGGATTGCGTAATCCTGCATCATATCTTGATATTCGTCTTTTAAAACTTTGAAGTTTGGAGGTAATTTTACGTCAGCAATTCTTTCAAGTCTGTCTTTGCTTGGTGTTCTACCGTAGTCCCTGAAAAAGTAGCCAATAACAAGTATGGAGCAAAATAAAACACAAATAGAGATAATAAATGAACGGTTAATTTGTCGATTACGGTCGTCTGAAAGTTTCCCAGATTTTATTAGTCGTCTTTTAAATGGAAGATATACCAAGTAAATAAGTCCACCGAAAAGTCCAGTCGAAATAGCAACAACAATGATTAATAATATGTCCAAAAAGTCTATCATTTTCGTCTTAGTTGTCGTCTAATGTTGGGGTAGTAATTGATACTACTAAAGTATATCAAGTAATAGGGAACGGCAGTTTACATCTTTATTGGTCGATAACAACTTCTTCTTATAATACAATTAAGAAAGACACTATTTTTTATATGACCGGCTTCGATACCATCCCCTATCAAATACTCTATTAACATAAATCTACTACAATGAATACAATATTTACAAAAAGCTATTGCTTTTTTTATTTTTTTTCCAGCCGAGTCTCCGTTTCGGGACTCGGATGAATTATTTACCTTCGCAAAACAAGTTCTTCATGAATGAGCGTAAAGAAAGAACAAACCGAAAAGCACAGAATTTACTATTGTACTTTCACCTGTTATAAGTGGCTGAATCTTTTTGAAATCACAAAGTTGCAAGACCATATTTACGCATGGTTTGATTTGATGCAACAGAAATACAACAATCAGATACTCGGGTATGTGGTTATGCCCAATCATTTACACGTTTTGATTTTTGTGAATGTGTATAAAGTAACTGCCTATTCTGAAGCAGGTGTGTATGAAGATTAGTATTGTAATATTGTTTCTGCAAGTATTTCATCAGAGTCCCGAGGCGGAGACTCTGATGGGAAGAAATTATTCTTGCACGAGGATACACCTCTTGTGATAAAAAATATATCCGGTTTACCCAAAACAGGAAAAAGAGATGCCCAGAGAAAAAGAAAAGAGTTGCTGCAATATTATCAATCCAATTTAAAGAGAATGAATTATAAAACCTACAAGCAGATTGGATTGCTCATTGGCTCAGGTCCAATAGAACCCGCTCACAGGCATGTGATTCAGCAGCGCATGAAACGTTCGGGGCAGCGATGGACAAAAAATGGACTTCAACAAATCGCCAATCTTAGAGTTGCCAGTAAAAGCAATCTATGGGATTTTGTACTAAATAGGATAAAAATGGCAGCTTAATTTAAGTGTCGTGCACTCCAACTCTATGACTTAAGCAGCCCCACCTAAATCCTCCCCAAAGGACAACCGTAGGTTGCGAGCAAAGCTCCCTTTCACGCGCAACTCTCCCCCTTTGGGACAACCGAAGGTTGGGAGCAAAGCTCGGGAGGGGGCTGCATAAGTCCTGATCTCTATAAATTTATAAACTAAACCTCTTTAACATTCTTTAACAATTCTCTTGAAACAAAAATAAAAGGTCAGGCGTTATACATTTCAAATAAGAGTTTGATCGAATGAATGACCCCGCAGCAGAGCTGCGAGGTATCAATACAAATACATTATACTAAAATAGACGCAATTGATTCTTATGAAAATTTTTGTACGTCCCCTTATCAGTCCCTTGCTCATGAATATATCGTTGAATCACTTCCT
>JACRAL010000140.1 GCA_016213435.1 Bacteroidota bacterium | reverse complement strand
CAATTTACTCCGGCCGAAAGGGGGTCAGTTTTCTCCGGCTTAAGAATTTTTATGTCACTTTTTTGCGGGTCAATTTCTCCCGGCTAAGAGGGTGGTCAATTTACTCCACCGTGAGGTGGTCAATTTGTCCGTTTTTTCCAGAGGTAGTGATTTTCTTGCAAAATAAAAAAAGATAAAACTATGTTAAAACTAAGATTTTGATTTTTTCAGAGAAGTGGTCGGGGTGGCAGGATTCGAACCTGCGATCTCCTGCTCCCAAAGCAGGCGCGATGAGCCGGGCTACGCTACACCCCGTAATATAAATCAATAATTTTTCAATGAACTTGCGGTCTTCCCGACAATAGTCGGGACGCAATGAACCGGGCGGGGCTGCACCCCAAAAAATTGAGTTACAAAAATAGAAAGCTTTATCTAATAATCAAAAGAAATACAAGGTTTATTTTACCCTGCCCGGATTCTTACTGATAAAATCTTTCCAACTGTTGTAAGTCTTGCCTGCCGGCAAAGGCGTTGCATTCTGAAAATGATGGCATACAGCGGCAGCCAATCCATCGGTAGCATCTAATTTGGCAGGCATTTCTTTTATCTGAAGTATCTTCTGAAGCATCGCCGCCACCTGCTCTTTCGATGCATTGCCATTGCCGGTGATCGCCATTTTTATTTTACGCGGTGCATATTCAAAAATAGGAATCATACGCGATAATGCTGCTGAAATAGCAACGCCCTGGGCGCGGCCCAGCTTTAACATTGACTGAACATTTTTACCGTAAAACGGGGCTTCTATGGCCAGTTCATCGGGTTTGTATTCATCGATCAACTGAACAACCCGGTCGAAAATTCTTTTCAGTTTTGTAAAATGGTCGTTAATTTTATGAAGTTCTATGACGCCTGCCGTGAGCAATATCATTTTCCTACCCTTAATATGCAATACGCCATATCCCATAATGGTAGTGCCCGGGTCAATGCCTAATATGATTTTGTCCTGATCCGGCATTCTGAATTTTTAATTGCGTTAGAATTATTCAAACCTCAAACTGCTCCACTGAGCGCAGTCGAAGTGTCAAACTTTCAAACTCACTCAATATTATCCCCTCTCAGCTTCCTGTAATGTTTCCGGGCTTCTGCCACATAAATGCTTCCGGGATATTTTGTCATTAAATTTTTATAAAGTTCTTTGGCTTTTTCAGAATCGCCCAGTTTTAGTTCATTCAATTCTGCAAGTTTATATAAGGCACGGTCGGCAAGAATATCCTCAGGAAATTTATCAATAATATTTTGCAGAAAGGCGGCGGCATTCTGAAATTTTTTCTCCTTATACATGATCTCGTATTTCTTATGAAGAATCTCATCGGCCAGCGGATGGCTGGAAAATTTCTCAATAATACAATCAAGGGTTCGCAAAGCTGCTGTATCCTGGTTCTGATAAAACAGGTAGTCGGCATTTCCAAAAAGCCTCATTGCCACATCGGCGGTATCAAAATCAAGATCTGTATTTTCGCTGATCAATAGCGCAAGATCCAAAGCATCATTGGCGATAAGTTTCGAAGTGCTTGCTTTTAACACATCCAGTTGCGCCTGCGCCCATTTGAAATCGCCCATAAAATAGGCAAGCTTTGCTTTTTTGAATTTTGCTTCATGGCCTATGGGCATATCTTTATTGGCTTTTTCGACCTGTGCATAATAGAGGGTGGCCTGCCATGGATCATCGGCAAACAGCAATATATCGGCAAGTTCTGTTTTACATTCGGCAACCTGGCTCGGTTTTAAAATATTTGCCTTTAATGTTTTCTCAAGCATATTAATCGCAGTATCGGCCTTGCTCAGATAAAATGCCTGTATATGCGCAAGATTGTATATCAGCGTGAATGTATTTGTATTTTCTCCTAGTTCACTCAAAGTGCTTATGTATGTAGATTCCAATTCGGAGAGTTCATTTACCGAATACTCTGCGGTATTCACGATCTTCTGGTATAACACGCTCAGGTAATCGCTTTTTGCGGAAATGTAAAATTCTTTGTCAGGCCCTTTATCAATAACATATTTGTAACAATTTATCGCAACATCATAGGCCTGGTTCGAAGCGGCAATATTTCCCAATGCCATCAGGCGGTCTCCGCCCTCTTTATTTCTTTTGTCAAGCGCTTTCGACTGGTTGAAGGCATTTTCAAACTCTTTTTCCTGGACATACAGCCAGATCAGGAGATCGCTGAATATCGTCTTATCCGGATGTTTCTGAATCCTTTTCAGCAGGCAGCTTTTCAGCAGGTCGTTCACATTATTCTCTATATTGTCGTAAACCTGGTTCTGAAGGCGGTTCTGCACACTCTGAATATACCCTTCGCTTTCATCCAGCAGGTCGAGATACTCATCAATCATTCTGGTGTAATTGCGCTGAAAATAATAAACATTTGCCAGCTCAAAGCTGAATGTGTAATATTCTTTCAGGAGTTTTTTTGCCTGCAGATACACTTTCTCAGCCCACTCAAATTCCTGTTTTGTTAAAAAATTATTTGCAAGTTGGATGATCTCGTTCTGGTCGGCGGTCATTTTTTTTATAACCGTTTCGTACAGTTCGGTAGCTTTATCCGGCTTGTTTGCCTGCTTATACAGAGAACCCATCTCAATCGTGTAAAGCAATGTGTTTCCTGATTTCTTGATCTGCTTCCGGATATATTTTTCTGCTGTATCAAAATCGCCAAGTTCAATAAGGCATTTTATATAATAATCAAAATATACTTTGGCATTCGATTCTTCAAAAAGTTCTTTATAGAAAACAGCAGCCTTTTCGAAATCTTTGTTCTGAAAATATATAAGCGCAAGCTGGCTGTTAGAGGCTGATTCCTGGGAACAGGCTGCTCCTGTGATAAAAAATAACAGTAAGATTAAATATCTGTGCATTATTATTTCTGGTTCTTTGCTTGTAACGCTTCGGCAAATTTTTCAACATCTTCCTTTACCTTTTCATAAAGCTCTTTCTGATCTGCAGCGTCTCCGAGAATTTCATCCAGATTATTTTTTAGTCTTTCTGTAACATTTTTTTCCTGATTATAATACGTATTAATTTTAGTTTCATCTTTCAGCGCGCCGCTCTGAAGGTCGCTTTTTAGATCATTAAACTGCTTCTCTGTAAAAGGAATATCTTCTTTCAGTTTATTATAATTATAGAATATTCTTTTATATGTTTTTTCAATAGAACTGTACATGGCAAATTTGTTTCTGAAATCCTGGTCTTTCGGAAAATCCGCTGTGAGTTTTTTAAAACATCCGTCAATTGTTTTAACTTTTGTATAGATGATCTCGTATTCGTCGAATTCCGTATTTTTGATTTTTTCTTTAACTCTTGCAACGACACTCAGCAAACTGTCTGTTTGAGCAATCTTTTGTTCAATATTTTTATTTTGGCAGGATGCAAAAAACATCAGGCCCAAAACAGAAACAATCCAAATAAATAATTTCATATCCGAAAACTTCTAATATTTATCATAAAGCCCACGATTTGGACGCGGGCCCGGGAAAAATATTTACTGTATTTTAAAAAAAAACTTTACTAATATGGTATTCCCGATATCCTAACATGGACAAACCACAACCATACAGGTCAATAGTTTTTAGTCAGGGCAACTGGTTTAGTCAATAGTCATTGGTCAATAGGATAATATAATCCGATATTTTAATGGCTGATGACTGATGACTAATAACAACTTACCAAACCAACTGCTTAACCCTTCAACTTAAGACAAAATATTTTTACTAAAATTTATATTGAGCCTGCCGAAATATATACACAAATTTGAAAGATAAGGTGCTAATACGATCTTACAGTCATGTATAAATCCTTGGGCGTGATTGTCAGAACAGGGATTTTGGATTTTGTCAGGACTAATTCTGCCTGTGATCCGAGCAACAGGCTTGAAATGCTGGGCGTTTGTTCAGACATTATGGAAATAAGGTCGGCTTTTTTATGTTCAGCGTATTTAATTACCATATCCGGAACATTTTTCCCGCATAACATTTTATATTTATACTGTATCTTTTCTTTTTCAAGGATCGCGCAGACCTGTTTTGCATACGTTTCTGCCTTTTTGGAAAGGTCATCCTGCCTTGATGCAATAACAGGGACAACATGTATCTCGGCATGGAATGCTTTGGCTATTTCAATCGTAAAATTCACTTTCTGCCGGGTTTCTTTTGTATGGTCTATCGGCATCACAATTTTATAAATATTTACCGGGCAATTGCCAATATTAATAGTAATCACCGGCCTGTCGCTCAACGCAATTATTTTGGTGGCATTACTTCCGAGAAAGATTTCATCAAAACCGGAAACGCCATGCGTGGACGTAATAATCATGGAATCTTTATAGGATTGGGCCTGGTGAACCACTTCCTGATGCACTTTCCCATGCTTGATGATATAATCCAATTTATTTTTCCTGTGCAACTGGCCGCAATATTTCTTTTTAATCTCTTCAAATTTTTCAGACGCCCATTTAAGCTGCTGTTCTCTAATGCTTGGAAAATATTCACCGGTTTTCTTTTGCACATAAACCATCTCGATATTTGCTTTTATTTTTTTTGCAAAAAGGACAGCCAGTTGCAAACCCTTAAGGGAATATTCTGAAAAATCAATCGGAACAATAATTGTCTTCATATCTTTTTTAATTTTCAATGTTTATACCTGCAAAAATAATATTAAAATTCAAATATCAAATTCAGGTATGCATTTTACACATATGTCAACTTCAGCATATTCGCCCTGTCGTTCTTATGAAATGGAGTGCTTGCAACGTGTACCACCATATCATCTGCTGAAATCAAACCCTTTTCTTTAAGAAAATTTATAGTATACTCAATCGCCTGGTCTATGGTATCGTTTTTATCAAAATAAAATGCCTTGATACCCCATATCAGCGACATTCTGTTTACAATTTCTTTATGGTTCGTAAAGAAATATATGTCTGCATTGGGCCTGTAACCGGCAATTTTAAAAGCGGCATTGTCTGCATTGGAAAACGTAATGATTGCTTTGGCATTCGATTGTTCTGCAAGTTTGCACGCCGTATGACAGATCGAATCCGTAAGGATTGTGCGGTTGAATTCCACGGGAGGGTGTGATCTGTAATAGCAATATCCCTGCTGTTCGGTATATCCGATTATATTATGCATGGCTTCGATAACGCCGGCCGGATACTTACCTGTAGAGGTTTCACCGCTCAGCATCAAACAATCTGCGCCGTCAATCACAGCATTTGCTACATCGGTGGCTTCAGCGCGCGTAGGACGGAAATTGGTAATCATGCTTTCCATCATCTGGGTGGCAATAATAACCGGTTTCGAAGCCTTCAGGCATTTCTGAACAAGATGCTTCTGAATCAAAGGAACCTGCTCAAAAGAAACTTCTACGCCAAGGTCGCCGCGGGCAACCATGATACCGTCCGTAAGATCAATAATATTGTCAATTTCTTTCAGCGCTTCGGGTTTTTCAATTTTTGCAATCACCGAAGTGTTTTTCTTTTTGTGTTTGATAATTTCTTTAATATCTACAATATCTGTTGCAGTCCTTACAAAAGAAAGCGCAATCCAGTCCACATCGTTATCTATGGCAAAATTGGCGTCCTTAATATCTTTCTCCGTGAGGCTTGGCAGCGAAACTTTGGTATTGGGAAGATTCACGCCTTTCTTTGATGAAAGTATACCGCCATATATAACTTTCGCTTTAACCGTATCTTTTCTGTTTGTCTCAATAACCTGTAATTTCAGCTTGCCATCGTCAATAAGAATAAATTCTCCGGCTTTAACGTCATTCGGAAATTCCTGATAGGTCATATAAACCCTTTGTGCTGTCCCTATACATTTTTCATTCACAAACAGGATCTCTTTCCCTTCTGTCAATTGCACGGCATTATTTTCCACTTCGCCGATCCTTAATTTCGGACCCTGCAAATCGGCAAGAATTGCAACACACGTACCCAGTTCCTGGTTAAGTTCCCGTATGGTATTAATAATTTTCAGGTGCTCGTCGTATGAACTGTGAGAAAAATTTAACCGGCATATATTTAGGCCGGCCAGGAACATTTCCCGTAATATTTCCTTAGGCGCAGAAGCAGGCCCCATTGTTGCAATAATTTTGGTTCTTGAAGTTACATTCATAATGTTGGATTTAAAGTGCATTGTAAAATTATCAAAAGTATAGGAAAAAGCAATAAAAATCAACAAAAAAACAAAAGCCGTATAAATGCGGCTTTTGTTTTTTCTGAAATACTAATTACTCAAAGAATAATAATCGAATTTTCGGAATCGCCAAATGCTGTAGCCACATATTTATCCGCATCCCAATCGTTTTCCCAGCGGGCGCCATCCAAAAGGTAACGGAACTGATATTCTTTGCCGGTATGCAATTCAAGCGTTGCAGAGCAAGATCCGTCTTTTGCCCGTTTCATGGGTGTAGCAGTATAACTCCAATCATTAAAATCACCTACAAGATGTACTGAATTAGCCGATATAACAGCTTCTGCGGGTAATGTAAATGTAACCTTACAAACAGCTTTGGTTTTTAAAAATTGTTTTTTAAGCGCCATATAAATTTTAAAATTAAATTAATATTTCTAATTGTTTATCATAGTTTGATAATACAAAGATACGTGTTTTTCGTATCTCATCAAAACAAAGTATGATATAAATATCAACAATTTTTTATCAGGCATTAAAAAAGCACCACAGTTTGCAGTGCTTTTTGACCTGAACATTTTTAAATGTATGCTATTGAAGCGGAGCAACGATTTCGATCACTTCCGGAAGGTCCATCCCGATTTTTTTAAGATGCTCAATCCTGGGAACCCCGTTGCTGGTCCAGCCTCTTCTAAAGTAAACAGCATCAAGAAGTTTTTCATATTGTTCTTCTCTGTATTTTCTGAGTGCAGCAACTTTATCTTTTGAACTCATACCTGTTGGATCAATGCCTACTTTTTCTTTGAGTTGCTTGTCGTATCTTTCCTGGCGTGACTCGTATTCTTCAATGGTTACAGGTCCTGCTGCACGATACGGCTGTGCATCATGCTTGCGCAAGCCATATCCCCTGCGGATATTGAATACACGCTGAAAATTATATACTCTTTCCGATTGTGCAAACAGACCGTTTTTATCAATTTTCCGGCCTGTCACAGCATTAAAAATCGTAATATAATTATCTACATGTTCAGTGACTTTTGCCGGTTCATCGGTAAGTTTGTTGCCTTCCGGTTCAATATCATTCCATGGGAGTTTACAAAGACCCTGTAATCCAAACCATGTGCGGAATATCGGGAAATAATGCAGCGCTTCGGCTTTGTCTTCGAAAGTCGGAATCTGGTTGTTCACCATATCCATAAATATAAGCCATGCTTCATCATGCTGCGGGCCTTTGTTGGTCATCGCATAACCGCCCTGCTGCGCAAGAGATTCTTTTGAAACATATTGTGAATATTCAAGTCCTTTGTTTTCCATTCCTATATCCTGGAGAAACTGAGCATCGCCCCAGCCTTTTTCAATGAACAGTTCTTTCATTTTACGCACGCCTATACCTGCTATTTTACCCATTCCTTCGCCTCTTGCCAGTTGATGCAGTAATTCCAACGCATCGGCTTCGCTTCCAAAGTGCAGGTCTAATCCACCCGTACGTTCTTTAGTTAAAATACCATTTTCGTAACATTCCATCATGAAACCAAGAATGGTTCCCCAGGTGATAGTACAGATACCATAGGTATCGCAATAAAAATTTGTTTCAATGGTCCATTCCGGGTTAAAGATTCCGGGACATGCTCCCAAAGAAGCTGCAGTTTCATATTCCGGGCCTTCTACCAAAACTTTAGTTCCTTTGTAAGGCCCTGTTTTCAATTCAAAATTATCAACGCCTTTTGCGCACATCATGTTGCAGCCAATCCAGCAACCATCAGGCATGTTTTGCGAAAAATATGTTTTATAAATATTGGAATGTACTTTATAAGCGTCTTTGTGGCTTCCGAATTTAAAATTGTGAGTAGGGAACAAATCGTATTCGTTCATCACGTTGGTAAGATGAGCGGTTCCTTTGGTTCTCATTTCGCACTGCGAATCATCGAAATCACGCATTTCTTTGTTGAAGCGCTGGCCTCTTTCAAGAATCGCTTTCAGGTCAACCACGTTATTCAGATTTCCTTTTATCCCGGGTACTTTACAAACAAGGGCTTTTATTTTTTTATCTCTGAAAACTGTTCCGATACCTCCGCGGCCGGCCTGTTTCAGGCGGACCACTTTACGTTTCAGATCATAAAAACTGAAGTTGAGCATACCTATCAGGGAGTGATCTGCAGCAATACCTGCTGATACGACGGATACATTCACTTTGTCTTTTTCATCATTAGCATACATTTCCGTAAGAACTTCGGCAAGGATATGGCTATCTGCAGGCTCTGCAGGAGTTTCAAAGATTTCGATCTTACCGGTGCATCCGTCAATGTAAACAATCGTTTCGTTTTTTGCTTTACCTTGTATTTCTAAAGAATCGAAACCCGAAAATTTTAAAAAGGGTCCGAAAAAACCGCCCACATTGCTGTCAATAACAATATCCGTTTGCGGCGAAATTGCAACAACAAGAGATTTTCCGGTCCCGGAATATTGTGTGATCCCGCAAATAGGGCCGGTATTAATCACTATTTCATTTTCAGGATCGTCCCATTTTGTATCCGGTTTTGTAGCATCCCACAACAGTTTCATGCCAAAACCTTTTCCGCCGGTGAACTTTTCTTTCATCTCTTCGCTCACCGGCTTTTCTTTAATGGTATTATCCGTGAGGTTAATGTATAAAGTTCTGTTATTGTAACCCCTGTCAACCGGAGCTAATGTATAGGCCCATTCTTTATTCAGTTTGTGCTGGTTTTTCATTTCCTGAATATTCATATCTTATTGTTTTAATTTATTGAACAGCGGACAAAAATATTAAATTTACGTGTCGGAACAATATTATGACAATATAAAAGTTTCTACATATCGTGAAAAGATACTTTTATCATTAAACTTGCATCAGAGTTAAAAAACCCGAATAAAAGAGTTTCAAAACACAGCATAAATCTGACAAAAATCATGTTTGTTGTTTAACATATTAGGGTTGCATAAAAAAAAATATTCTCAAACATAACTTTTATCATGTTTCAGACTTTTAATTTATCTACTTTTAAAACCGAAAAAACAAGTTAAATTATAAATTATAAATATTATGGAAAAATTAAAATTAGACCTTAAAAATCTTGAGAAAGCGTTTCCTGATAATTTCACACAAGCGCAGGTTGCAAAAGCAAAAACATTGTTTCTGAAAAAACTGGCAGAACTGGCTCATACATTTTATGAAGGCAAAATACAGACTGTTCCGAAAGCTCCGGTTCCAGGTTTCAACTGGTTCAATGTGTGGTATACACCGGGTGTTTCCATGGTTTCGACAAATATCCGGGATAACAACGATACCTCGTTTGCGTTATCGAACCGTGCAAACTTAGTAGGCGTTGTGAGCGATTCAACCCGCGTACTCGGCGATGGAGACTGCACGCCTCCAGGCGGTTTAGGCGTTATGGAAGGAAAAGCATTTCTCATGAAATATCTCGGAGGCATTGACGCTATTGCCCTGTGTGTTGACAGCAAAAATGAAAAAGGCGAAAACGATCCTGATAAAATCATCCAGTTTGTAAAAATGGCGCAACCTAGTTTTGGCGCTGTGAACCTGGAAGATATTTCACAACCCAATTGTTTCAAAGTGCTAGACGTTCTCCGTGAAGAATGCGATATCCCGGTTTGGCATGACGACGCTCAGGGAACAGCATGCGTTACGCTGGCAGGAGTTATCAATTCATTGAAACTTGCAGGTAAAAAAATGGCTGATGCAAAATTCGTTTTGTTCGGGGCAGGCGCATCAAATACTACCATTGCAAGACTTCTTATTACAGACGGAGTAAAGCCGGAAAACCTGATTCTGTTCGACACAAAAGGATCTTTACATACAGACCGTGAAGACATTAAAAAAGATACGCGCTTCTACCGCAAGTGGGAACTTTGCGAAACCACAAACCCAAACAAAATCCTGACTATGGACGAAGCCATGAAAGGCGCAGATGTATTAGTTTCTCTATCCACTCCCGGGCCAAATACCATCAAACCGGAATGGGTTAAAGCGATGGCTCCAAAATCCATTGTTTTTGTTTGCGCTAACCCGGTACCGGAAATATATCCTTATGCTGCAAAAGAAGCCGGAGCTTTCATCGTTGCCACTGGCAGGGGCGATTTTCCAAATCAAGTGAACAATTCTATAGGATTCCCCGGAATATTGAAAGGCGCTTTAATGGTACGGGCGCGTAAAGTAACCGATAATATGGCAATAGCTGCCGCACATTCTTTAGCAAATTTTGCTGAAAAACGTGGAATCAATCCTGAAAATATCGTACCTGATATGGAAGAAGCAGGAGTATTTCCAGAAGAAGCCGCTGATGTAGCCATGCAAGCAATTAAAGACGGTGTCGCCCGCATCACATTAACCCGGGAAGAAGCTTACAAAAAAGCAAAAACCGATATCATGCATGCACGTGAAATGACCAATGCATTAGTTAACCAGGGATTCATCAAACAACCTCCGGAAGGAATGTTGCAGGAAGCATTGGACTGGACTGTGAAGCAAGTTTCCTTATAATAGCTATTGGGTATTCGGTATTGAATCCGATGAAAGATGTAATCGTAAAAATGCTACATGAAACATGCGGCATTTTTTGTTTTAGTAAATAAATATTGTATATTTGTGCCATGTTAATTTAAAAACGTAACACTATGCTGGTAAAAAGATTTGGCGTTTCACTTGAAGACGACCTGCTGAAAAAGCTTGATTCTTTTGCAAAGAAGAACAAATTCCCGAACCGTTCGCAGGCAATCCGTTTTCTGATCACACAAACCGAAGTGGAAGAAAAATGGGAAAAGAACAAGGATGTAGCCGGGGTAATTGTCATAGTATTTGACCATCATAAAAGGGAGCTTACTGCAAAATCGCAGGCAATTCAGCATAATTATCACGACCTGATCCTGTCTGTTCAGCATGTTCACTTGGATCACTGCAATTGCCTTGAGACCATTGCCGTTAAAGGCAAAGCGCAGAAACTCCAGCAGTTGGCTGATAAACTTATCAGCCTGAAAGGCGTCAGGCATGGAAAATTAGTTATGAGCGCTACTAAGTAGCGCTTTTTTTGAACTATAGGTAACACTTTTTTATAAAAAGTAACACTTTTATTTTGAATTTTAATTTTTCAATTTATTTTGCAGTGTTATTATTTTTAAATTCATAATATGATAAATGCATCATGAAAATCATATTCGCACTTTTATTATTATTGCTGTATGTATGTTTCAGTTTTTCACAGACTTTAAAAGAAAACATTATCATTGATACCGATTGCGCCACTGACGATCTCCGTGCTATATGCGCTCTGAATTCATTAAGCACAATAAATATTATTGCTTATCTGACATCAGACGGAGGATGCTCTCCTGCCAAAGGAACATCAAAACTCAATTGCCTGTCTGTAGCGTTTAATAAACCGGGGATACCGATCGGAACAGGAAAAGAAAACACCTCTCCTGCCCCATTTTTCAGAAGTATTGCCGAGAACCTTGCATGGAGTGAACCCTGCAACAGAAAACCGGAATTAATTTCCGCATCAGAATTGCTACATCAGCTTCTAACCGTTAATAACAAAAAATCCACGATTGTATGTTTAGGCCCTCTCTCCAACATACACGATGCACTAAAATACGATCCGGCTATTGCCAAAAATATTAACAAAATCATCTGGTATAATGACGGAACAAAAGAAAAGACCGGTTCCAATTTAGAGAGGGATAAAGAGGCTGCAGAATATGTGCTATCATCCGGTATTCCAATGGCTATCCTTGCCAACCTGAAAAAGCCAAATTCTGTATTTGATGTTGATCTTTTCAACAAAATCACACAAACAAAAAATATTTATACAAGCATTATCCTCGAATCGCACAAAGAGGCATCAGTACAGGAACGCTTAAAAAACAATCATTTCAAATTGTGGGACGAGCTCATACCGGTTTATTTGCTTTGCCCCGATATCTTCGATATGGAAACAGACATTAAAAATCCGAAACTTACTTTTTGCAAAGACTATAATGCAGATGCAGTAAAAGAAAAAATGATACAGATATTTTCTCAAAACTATTCCATCGAAAAAAACATTGTATTTGATAAGTTTCCTGCAGACAGCTCTGATTTTGCATGGGATGTAAAACCATCTGTGAATGAAATCATAAAACGGTACGGTCTGGAGGAGTGGAAAAAATGCGTTCTCACCAATGAGATACACGGGCACCTTGGCTCCTATTCCATTATCGGGGCAAAAATGGGAATAAAGGCAAGAGAATTTCTGGGCGCAGAAGTTGACAGGCTTGATGTATATTCGCTTGCAGGCTCAAACCCTCCATTGAGTTGCATGAACGACGGGCTGCAGATAAGCACCGGGGCAACGATTGGCGTAGGCAAGATAAAAATCGCAAAAGACACAATCTTCAGCCCGGCAGCAATATTTTTTTATAAAGGGGAAAAAGTAAAACTCACCCTGAAAAAAGAGATTCAACAATTAATTGATAAGGATATAAGCGATGGAATTGTAAAATACGGAAACCTCACAGAAGGCTACTGGAAACTCATTCGCAAGGTATCAATCAAACACTGGATGGAATTAGACAGAAATAAAATATTTGAAATTTCTGAAATTAAAGAATAAAATATGACGTCTACCTGCCTGCCTTTAACCACTCATACCATTTGTCCATCCCTTCTTCTGTCTTTGCCGAGAGTTCAAAGAATTTCAAATTGCGATTCACCCGCAACGCATATTCTTTTGCCTTCTCAACATTGAAATCAACATACGGCAGGAGGTCTGTTTTATTGATAATACAAATATCAGAGGATTGAAACATCGTAGGATATTTTGCAGGTTTGTCTTCTCCTTCGGTAACACTGATAATAACTATACGGTGCGTTTCACCAAGATCGAATAACGAGGGGCAAACCAAGT
Source organism: Bacteroidota bacterium (assembly GCA_016213435.1). Classification (GTDB taxonomy): domain Bacteria; phylum Bacteroidota; class Bacteroidia; order Palsa-948; family Palsa-948; genus Palsa-948. The sequence goes on along the minus strand of JACRAL010000140.1, from coordinate 24,691 downwards.
TGCCGACATTCTCGATTATCAATACGGAATTATCTGCCACATCAAGTTTTTTAACGGCTTTGTTAATCATATCTGCATCTAAGTGGCATCCGTTGCCGGTGTTGATCTGAACCACCGGGGCGCCGGCAGCTTCTATCCGGTTCGCATCGTTCATGGTCTGCTGGTCTCCTTCTATGATATAAAATTTTAAATCATTTTTTAAGTTCCGGATGGTCTTTTCCAACAGGCTTGTTTTTCCTGATCCAGGTGAGCTTACCAAGTTAAGCGTAAAAATATTTTTGGCTTCAAAATATCCGCGGTTGCGTTCGGCCAATAAGTCGTTCTTCTGCATGATATTTTGCTCCAGAACGATTTTAGCGCCATGCTCGTGATGGTGATGATGGTCGTTTTCATGATCGTGGTGATGATCGTGATCATGGGTATGCGGATGATCTTTATGGCTGTGAGAATGCTTGTGTTGATGATGATGTTTTTTATCATCGTGTTCATGGGAGTGATCATGATCTTCTCCGGGTTTCCTTATGGTTACTTCATTTCCCGGTTCTCCGCATCCGCAGGTATCGCACATAATTATTTCAGATTTTAGATTTTGAAATTTGCTTTTAACTTTTTATTTGTTCGAATGTTTTCGGGTTCTTTCATAGTTCACCGTCTCAAACATCAAACATCAAACTTGAAACTTGAAACATATCTATTTTTTTCACAAATCTATTTAATGTTTATTGATTTTACTTTTAATTCTTTTCCCTGCAACAGATCATACTGCATACAACTGCATTGGGGGCATACTGCCAGCAAGTCTTCAATTTCAAATTCAAGGTTACATTCTGCACACCGGGCCCTGGCAGGAATCGTGTTAATTATCAACTCTGAATTCTCCATGATGGTTCCTTTGGTTGCTATTTCCCATGAAAAAATAAGCGTATCGGGTATAATACCGGCAACAGTTCCAATGTCGAGTTCAACAGATAGAACAGATTCTGCATTCAAGCCTCGTGCCTGCTCTTCAACAATCTCAATTATATTTATGGCTATGGATAGTTCGTGCATTTTTTCTTAACATATTCTCGGCAACTGTTCCCCTGCCAGCATATCAACAATCCTCTTCCCTCCCACTCCGGTATTGAGAACAACCATCCCTTTATTTTTCTCTGTAATTTCGCCAATAATTGAAGCGTTTTTCCCTGATTCATCTTTTTGTAATTCCTTCAATACCTTGTCTGCATCTTCCTTCCCCACCACCATAACCACTTTACCTTCATTGGCTATGTAAAATGGATCATAGCCGAATATCTCGCACATTCCGCGAACGCTTTCTTCAACCGGAATGCGTTCTTCATGCAGGACTATTCCGTATTTACCTTTTTCAGCAAGTTCGCATAAAATGGTTGCTAATCCGCCGCGTGTGGCATCGCGCATGAATTTTATGTTGTCGCTCACACCAAGCGCCTGCCGGATCAGGTGATTTAATGAAGCACAGTCTGATTTTATTTCAGCGCTGTAATGAATGGAATTTCTCGCGCTCATCACGGCAATTCCATGATCGCCGATGCTGCCGTTGATAAGTATTTTATCACCAGTTTCAATGGTATCTCCGTAACTGATTCTTTGATGTTTTTCTTCAAGAATGCCGATACCGGAAGTATTAATAAATATTTTATCACACTTGCCTTTATCAACAACTTTGGTATCACCTGTTACAATCAGTACACCCGCTTTCTTTGCCTCATCAGCCATAGTGTTGACTATTGCTTCAAGGTCTTTCATTAAAAAACCTTCTTCAATGATAAAGCCGCAACTGATATATAAAGGTTTTGCGCCGGACACGGCAAGATCATTCACTGTCCCGCAGACAGCGAGCTTCCCGATGTTGCCTCCCGAAAAAAATATGGGGTCAACAACATAGGAATCGGTTGTAAAAGCAATGAGATTTTTATCAATAGATATCAAGGCAGAATCTGTCTGATCCTTTAAAACAGGGTTATCAAAACACCGGACAAAAAGACTTCCGATCAGATCGTGGGTCATTTTTCCTCCGCTGCCATGGTTCAGTAAAATTTTATCGTCCATATAAAGAAGTTTGAAGTTTCAGGTTTGAAGTTTAAAAAAGTTTTATCTGTTATACTTATAATATGCCTGGCACGCCCCTTCACCGGAAACCATACATGCACCGATTGGATTTGAAGGATTGCATACTTTTACAAACAACTTGCATTCTTTCGGGCTTTTTATTCCTTTTAATATTTCTCCGCAGATACAGCCCTTAGGTTCTACAGGTTCCGGTACCTCAACCGGCATCATGAATTCAGCATCAAACCTCTGATATTTTTCTTTTACTTTATTTCCGCTCATCGGTATGATTCCCAATCCGCGCCACCAATCATCACGCAGTTCAAAAACCTCATTTATCGCCTGTTTTGCTTTGAGGTTTCCTTCCGGCCTTACAGCCCTTGAATATTGAATCTCAACTTTTGCTTCATTATTCTCAAATTGCCGAACCAGCATCAAAATAGTCTGAAGTATATCCACGGGTTCAAAACCAGAGATTACACAACCTAATTTATACTTTGCCGCAATGCCTTCATATATTTCCGATCCGGTGATAGTGCTCACATGGCCGGGACAAATATATCCGTTAATCTTCACGCCCTCGTCAATGATTCCGGCCATTGCAGGCGGCATTATCTTGTGAGAACTGAATAAGAAAAAATTATCCGCTTTCTCTTCATACGCTTTTAAAACCGATGCAGCGCTGGTGGGAGATGTGGTCTCAAAACCTATTCCGAGGAAGACAATTTTTTTTGTTTTGTTTTCTTTTGCAATCTGAATGGCTTGTAACGGAGAATAAACAATCTGTATGTTCGCACTCGTTGCCTTTTCCTTCTCAAGCGATGATACGGAACCCGGTACTCGGATAAGGTCGCCAAAAGTTGTTATGATAACATCCTGCATTTTTGAATATACAATGGCTTTGTCTATAAACTTTCTGCTTGAAACACAGACCGGACAACCGGGCCCGGATATCAACCGGATACTTTCCGGTAATAAAAAAGGGATTCCGAATTTTTGTATGGATAAGGTATGGCCTCCGCATACTTCCATCAGCCTGATCTCTTTTTTAGAAATAGCTTTTATCTGATTCGCCAGTTTCAGAACAAGAACTTTGTCGCGGTATTCGTCAATATATTTCATAGTTTAATGTTTAAAGTTTAAAGTTTCAAGTTTTCAGTTTTCAGTTGAGTATTATTGGGGAAATTGCTTCCATCAACAGGAAACTGTAAACTCTATATAGTATTTTCACTGTTCCGTATTTGTTCGTCAATTTCACCAAGCTCCTGTAAAAGTTTCAGGGTTTCTGCCGCGTCTTCTTCACTGAGTTTTGAAATCGCGAAGCCGGAGTGAATCAAAACATATTCGCCGATTTTCGGATATTCCAGAAGTTGAAGTCCTGTGGTAAGAGTGGTTCCTCCGATTTTTACCTGAGCCATATCTCCTTCAATGGAGATGATTTTTGCTGGTACGCTTAGACACATAATTTTTAGTTTATAATGTTTGTAATGTTTATAAAATGTTTTTATTTTAATGTTTTTATTAATGCCGAAAGCATCTTGGAAATTATCATGGTTAAATCTTTTAATTTCTCAAATTTCATTTTTTCACCCTACTAATACTAACAAACTTTACAAACAGTTCATGCTCCTTCTTTTCGCAGCCACTGCCAGTTGCCCTAATGCAATACCTCCATCATTGGCCGGAACTTTACTGTGAGTGAATATTTCAAATTTATTCTCCTCTAAAACTTTTTCTGTATTTTCAAGCAGATACCTGTTTTGAAATGTTCCGCCAGACAGCGCTACTTTATTCAATCCGGTCTCATTTCTGATTTTTAAAACAACTTCCAAAATTATAAAAATTATCGTATTATGAAACTTTGCCGATATAATTGAAATATCAGTTTTATGATTGATATCATCTAATATGCCCTGAAAAGTCTTTTTAAATGAAATACAATTGCCAATATCGAATGGATATTTCTCCTGATTATTTTTGGCAATTATTGATTCCAATCGCATCGGGCCTTCGGCCTCAAATCCAGCATAACAGCAAATATTATTCAAAGCGGATACCGCATCAAAAAGCCTGCCTGCGCTTGAAGTTAACGGGCAATTAATTTTTTTATCAAGGGCTATCAACAGTAAATCAAGTTTTGCACGCGGAATACTTTTTAAAAAAGATAATTTCAGGTTCAAAAAATCCATACCATATATATTATATAGGTATGACACCGCCATACGCCACGGTTCATCTGTAACCTTGTCGCCGCCGGGCGCCGGGATATATTTAAAGTGAGCGTATCTTTGAAATTCAGAAAGATCGCAAATTAAAAATTCTCCTCCCCAGATATTTCCATCCGTACCATAGCCTGTACCGTCAAAACTGACGCCAATAACTTTTTCGTCAAGTTTATGCTCTGCCATACATGAGGCTATATGCGCATGGTGATGCTGTACAAACATTTTTTTTCCTGCAACTTTATTCACAAACTTTGTCGATAGATAATCCGGATGCAGATCGCCAACAAACAATTCCGGCTTAACCCTGAAGATTTTTTTAAATCGTGCCAATGATTCAATATAAAAATTGTATGTTTCAATATTCTTCATATCGCCAATATGCTGGCTCATTATTGCCTGATTTCCTTTTCCTATGCAAAAACAATTTTTCAGTTCAGCGCCTGCAGCAACGATTCCTTCAACGTTCAGATCAAGATGAACCGGGTTGGGAACGAATCCTCTCGAACGTCTTATAATTGATTCTTTTCCATTTACCACCGTAATTACGGAATCATCTGTACGATTATAAATGTCGCGATTATAAACTAATAGTGCATCAGAAATAGCCGTTAGTTTTTGCTTTGCTTCTTCATTATCAATAACAATGGGTTCATCAGAAATATTTCCGCTTGTGAGGACGATTGCTTTTGTTTTTAATTTTTCAAACAGCAAATAATGAACGGGCATATAAGGTAAAAACGAACCAATGGTTTTTAAACCGATTCCAACTGATGGGGCAATTTCAGTATTCTTTCTTTGGAAAAGTAATACAATAGGTCTCCGCCACGATTGCAATATCTTTTCTTCAGTTTCATTTACTTCTGCATTTCTCCTTATCTCTTCTATAGATGCGAACATAACAGCAAAAGGTTTATTCTCCCGGTGTTTCAATAATCGGAGTCTTTTCACCGCTTCATCATTTGCAGCATCGCAGGCTAAGTGAAAACCGCCTGTGCCTTTTATTGCGACAATCTTTCCATTATCTATCACCGAAGCGGTTAACGGCAATATCTCCCTAAAATCTTTTATCGCCTTCTTTTCATAATATAGTTCATATTGCGGGCCGCACACATTACATGCTACGGGCTGCGCATGAAAGCGGCGGTCTATGATGTCAGTGTATTCCTTCCGGCAATCTGCACACATCACGAAAGGGCTCATTGTAGTCTTTTCCCTGTCGTAAGGCAAATCTTTAATAATGGTGAAGCGGGGACCACAATTGGTACAGTTTATAAAAGGGTAATCTATCCTGTTCGGTTGAGTCTGCATATCCTCAAGACATTCCGCACAGACAGCTATATCCGGGCTGACCTCTGTAACTTCATCCGAGGTGTTTTCACTTTTTTTAATCTCAAATTTATTAAAGCATTCAGTTTCTGAATCAATTAAATATATATTTTCGATATTAGATGCAGGAGGGGCAGTAATTTTTAACAATGTCAAAAAAACATCAATCTTTTCTCCAGAACCCTCAACTTTTATATGTACGCCATCATTTCGGTTCTCCACCCAACCATTCAGGGAACATTTATAAGCAATCCGGTACACAAAGGGCCTGAACCCTACGCCCTGAACAAGCCCCTTTACATGAATCAGTTTTGATTTAATATCATCTCCGGTAGCTTTCATTAAACATTTTGATAAAAATTCAGAAAAAATATTTCAGAAAAAAGTTTCAAAATTAATAATCTTTGGAATATACATTATTAATTAAGAACAATTTCATTATGATGGTTGATATAAATCATTCATTCGCATTTATTATTTTGTTTGATAATCTTCAAATAATTAATTTAATAGTTGTATAACATATTTCAATTATTTTGTTTATTTTGCAAAACTAAATTTTATTTTTACAATTACCGCTAATGATAGTAAGGCAATCTTGTGAAAACTGCAATGCCCTTCAGAAATCATTTTTTGATAAGCTCGATAAAAGTGATTTGAACACACTAAACCTTAAAAAAAATTGCAACTTATATAAAAAGGAAAAAACTATCTTCTGTGCCGGCACTCGTCCCAGCGGTATCTATTGCCTGAATCAGGGCAAAGTTAAAATATTCAAATACGGCTCTTTCGGAAAAGAACAAATCATACGTTTTGTTATGCCGGGTGAATTATTTGGCCTTCGAGCCTTGCTGAGTGATAGAAATTACAATTCCACAGCCACTGTCCTGGAAGATTCGGTTGTATGTACAATTAATAAAATAAATTTTTTTGATATTTTAAATAAATATCCACAGATCGCTACCCGTATTATGGCTGCTTTGAGCCAACTGTTGGAAGATGCAGATAATAAAATTACTTCCCTTGCCCAAAAACCAGTACGTGAGCGGCTCGCAGAATCATTACTAATTTTGAAAAAAACATTTCATGGAGAAATTGACAACGGATATACCGACCATTCCAATTTGACAATTTCACTCACAAGGAAAGATATCGCTAATATAGTAGGCACCTCAACCGAAACTGTAATACGATTACTTTCCGAATTTAAAAAAGATAATCTGATTACCATTAAAGGACGTAAAATTACACTACGTGATATTAAAGGTTTGATGCGGGTAGGTAATATTTATGAATGATTATCATTTCGATTTTAAAAAATCATTTAAAAAAAGGATTAAAATCATATTTTTATGAAATCGAAGTCATAAAATTATAATTGCGTTTAATATATTATTGTGTCAGTTTATTTTGATAAAATATTTCATTTTAGAACGCAATAGTATAATGATTAATCGCTCTGACTTACTTCTCTTCACGGAATATATCCTTAAGTTTTATTACAAACTTTTCAAGAATAATCTAATTTTTTTTAAACAGTTAAACACCGTCAAAGGGAATATATTATAGCAGAAAAAAAATAGTATGAAATACCCATGAGATAAAATATCACATCAACCAGGAATGATTAATAAAATAAACGCAGAGGTGCAGAGTCGCAGAGGAAAAATAGAAATACATGAATTAAAGTAAAACTCGGCATCTCAGCGTCTCAGCGTTAAAATAAAAAACACATGAAAAATATATTGTATGATACATTTAATTGGGACTTTACAGGAAAAGTACAATCAATAACCGGACAAAATATAAATCTATGCTATCAGTGTAAAAATGCGCTTCCGGATGCCCGATAGCTTTTGAAATGGATTATTCTCCATCACAGATAATTCATGCTGTGCGGCTTGGAATGATAGAATTAGTTCTTAACAGCAATACTATATGGCTTTGTGCTTCCTGTGAAACATGCACCGCAAGATGTCCACAAGATGTTGACATTGCAAAAGTCATGGATGCAGCAAGGATAATTGCAAGAATATGAGATTTTTATTTAAAATAAAAAAAAAATAAAAAAAACTTGACTTATATTAAAAACTATTTTTAATATTGCCAATAATTTTCTTGATAAATATCATTTATTAATCTGTCTGCCGACAGACACCTAAGTCAAATATCAAATCATATAGTAGAAAAAAAATTAAAGGAATGAAAAAAGTTGAAAGACCTGCCCGCCGAATCCAGCCAAAGGCGGGAGCAGGCGGGGAAGGATGGGCTGACCCAAAACTATTAAAGGAAGTTCGTAAGTATGGGAAATTCGATACCAATGCTTGCCTTAATTGTGGGGGTTGCACAATCACCTGTGCTTTATCGTCAAACGAAACAAGTTTTTCCCCCCGCAGATGTCTTCAGTATGTACGGACAGGATTGAGAGAAAGATTGCTAAATAATCTGGGGCCGTGGCTTTGCTACTACTGTGGTGACTGCTCTACATCATGTCCGAGGCAGGCAGATCCTGGAGAAACGATGATGACACTCAGACGTTTTCTCACTGCACAATACGATTGGACAGGTCTTGCAAAAAAGTTATACACTTCCAAAGTTTGGGAATTTGGTGCAATTTTCTTTTTAGCAGGAATAGTTTTTCTTGTCTGGGCTTTATTATTGGGGCTGCCAACAAGTTCTGAAGGAATGCTTTTTAACAAACTTGCACCGGCAAATGTTGTTCATTTCGTTGATATGGTTGTTGCCATTTTACTTGCCGGTTTATTACTATCCTTTGTCTTCAATATGTATTTGAAAACATTAATAAGCGATAAGACATTAAAAATACCGCTTAAATTATATGTCACTGAGATGGGAAATATGGTTTTTAATTTTCTCTTTCAATGGCGTTTCTCCGAATGTGAAAAAGACCCTGAATCTTTCTTTAAACGACTTCGTGAAGGAAAGTATAATTACTGGATAATCCATTTCCTGCTTATGTCCAGTTATGCTTTGTTATTCCTTATGATTGTCTTTTTCTTATCATGGTTTCAGGGTAAAGACGAATCTTACCACTGGTGGAATATACAAAGAATAGTAGGTTTTTATGGAACAATAGGGCTTATTATCGGGACAATTTACTTTTTAATCAGAAGAATTAAAAAGGATAATGAAAAAAGTAAATTCTCTCACGCTACCGATTGGACTTTTCTTATACTATTACTATTAACAACTCTCACAGGTATTGCAATATATATTTGCAGAATTAATAACGCCCCATTAGTTGGATTTTATATGTATTTAATTCACCTGATGGTTGCTATTCCAATGCTAATGATAGAAGTGCCGTTTTCAAAATGGGCACATCTTGCATACAGACCGGTTGCTATTTATTTTTACAGGATTAAAGAAAAGGCAACCCAGTTACAAATGCAAAATGAAAATAAATTATCTACAACGGAGGTGAAATAAAATGGCGGATAAAATAGGAGCAGTAGCAGTTTTAGGCGGCGGCATAAGCGGCATGCAAGCCGCATTAGATTTAGTTGAATCAGGGCTTAAAGTTTACCTTGTTGACAATAAATCCTCCATCGGGGGAGTTATGGCTCAATTAGATAAAACCTTCCCTACTAATGATTGTGCTATGTGTACTATGGCGCCAAGATTAGTTGAAATAGGAAGGCATAAAGATATAGAGATAATTACATTATCGGATATTGAAAAGATAGAGGGTGAGGCAGGAAATTTTAAAGTGCTCCTTAATAAAAGACCCAGATACATAAATGAAGAAAAATGTACAGGATGCGGAACATGTGTATCTAACTGCCCGACAAGAAATAAAGTCCAGCTCCTTGAAAAGACAAAAGTGGAACTTGAACCTCAATACGAGGAAAAGGTTCTGGAAATAATCAGGTTCAATAAGAATAGAGAAGGTCCCCTGATGGCAATCCTTCAGCAAATTAATTCCACATTCAACTATCTTCCGGAAAATGCTTTAAAATATGTCTCACAGGAAGTCGGGTATCCTCTATCTCATATCTTAAAGATAGCGACCTTTTACAGCAGTTTTAGCATTGTTCCAAGAGGCAAACATATAATAAATATTTGTATGGGAACAGCCTGCTATGTGAAAGGAAGCGAAAGGCTGATGGAAAGATTTAGCGATGTCCTTGAAATAAAAGAAAATGAAACTACTCCCGACATGTTGTTTACTCTTAAGTCGGTGAGATGCATTGGTTGCTGCGGTCTCGCACCCGCTGCAATGATAGGAGATAATGTTTATGGTAAATTATCTACAAAGGATATTCCGAAAATTATTGAAAAATATAAAACAATGGCATAACAACTTTTGATTTTTGATTTTTTTTTAATCAATAATCAATGAAAAATAAAAAATATATTTATGGCGCCACTAACTTTAGATGAACTAAGAAAAAAAAGGAAAGAAGCACGGAAGGAAATTTACCTTAGAGAAGGAGAATATAAAAGCAAGATAATTGTTCATATGGGAACATGTGGCATTGCTGCTGGTGCAAGAGAGATAGTTTCTGCATTTCTCGGGGAGATCGAAAACTTAACTGAAAAGAATGTGATGCTAACAGCATCAGGTTGTGCAGGCCTTTGTTCAATGGAACCGATGGCTACTGTTGAACTCCTGAATTCACCATCAGTCAAATATGGTAACCTGACAACTGATAAAGCAAAAAGGATTTTCAAAGAACATATTATTGGTGGTAATATTGTTACAGAATATGCTATTGGCATTGGCTCAGAAAAAGGAGGTTAAAACATGGCAGTAAGAAGAATAGAATTAATGCTCTGCACAGGCACAGGATGTGTTGCGGGCGGAGCATTTAGAATTAAAGAAACACTTGAAAAAGAAATCCAAAAGCAGGGGCTTGATAAGGAAGTTTCTGTTATTATAACCGGTTGTAATGGTTTTTGCGGACAGGGACCTCTTATGGTGGTTCAACCCGATAATATCTTCTATGGATTTTTAAACGAGGAGGATATTCCCTTTCTTGTTCAGGAGCATTTACTGAAAGGCAGACCTGTTAAAAAATTGATGTTTACGCCGTCTGAAAAGAAAGAGCCGGTTCCGTTATTATCTGAGATTCCATTCTTCAAAAAACAGATGCTCGTTGCCTTAAGAAATAAAGGAATAATTGATCCTGAAAAAATTGATGATTATATTGCAAGGGATGGTTATACTGCTCTTGAAAAGATTCTGAGTTCAATGACGCCGGATGATGTTATTGATGAAATTATTCGCTCAGGATTGAGAGGAAGAGGCGGCGGAGGATTTCCAACAGGGACTAAATGGAAGATTTGCAGAACAGAACAAAAGACGCCTAAATACATTATCTGCAATTGCGACGAGGGCGACCCCGGAGCATATATGGACAGGAGTGTTTTTGAATCAGACCCGCATACAGTAATTGAAGGAATGATAATTGGCGCTTATGCTATCGGCGTTTCGCATGGCTATATATATGCCAGAACAGAATATCCGCTTGCAATAAAACGAATGCAACTTGCATTGACTCAGGCACGGGAGTATGGACTGCTAGGTGAAAATATACTGGGTTCCGGTTTCAATTTTGATATGGAAATAAGAGAAGGTTCAGGCGCTTTTGTATGCGGAGAGGAGACCTCTCTCATTCATTCAATTGAAGGAAAGGGTCCCGAACCCAGACAACGACCCCCTTTTCCTGCACAATCAGGAATATGGGATTGTCCTACGGTTATTAATAATGTTGAAACATGGGCAAATGTTCCGGTTATAATAAACAGGGGAGCAGACTGGTTTTCGAAAATAGGAACTGAAACAAGCAAAGGAACCAAGATTTTTTCACTTGTCGGTAAGATAAATAATACAGGACTTATAGAAGTTCCAATGGGTATTACCCTTAGGGAGGTGGTTTATGATATTGGCGGAGGAATTCCGGATAATAAAAAATTTAAAGCAGTCCAGACCGGTGGACCATCCGGAGGATGTATTCCTCACAGTATGATTGATGTGCCTATTGATTATGAGAGTTTGACAAAAGCCGGCTCTATGATGGGTTCAGGCGGAATGATTGTTATGGATGAAGATACCTGTATGGTGGATGTAGCGAAATTCTTTATTCAGTTTACAAATGATGAATCTTGCGGAAAATGCACAACCTGCAGGGATGGAAGCGATGCCTTGCTTGAAGTTCTGACTAACATAACAAATGGTAACGGAAAAGAGGAGGATTTGGAATTTCTTGAGGAAGCCGGTAATGCTATCAAGGATGCTTCAATGTGTGGGCTTGGAACAACTCTTCCAAATCCTGTTCTGTCAACTCTTAAATATTTCAGAGATGAATATGAAGCGCATATCAAGGAGAGAAGGTGCCCTGCCCTTGTTTGTAAAAATTTAATTAAATATTATATTCTTCCTGAAAAATGTACCGGATGTAAACTATGTTTAAAAAACTGCCCTCCAGGTGCTATTAAAGGAGAGTTGAAACATATTCATATTATTGACCAGTCCAAATGTACAAAATGCGGGACATGTCTTGATGTCTGTCCTCCAAAGGTATCTGCTATTATTAAAGTATCCGGTAAAGAAACGGAAAATATAACAGGAATAGAAGAACCCTATCCTGTCAAAAAGAAGGAAAAATGAAACTTGATAAAATAATTTCAGTTCTTGATGCCGAAATATTATGCATTGTTAAAAATAAGTTAAATTCCGATATTACTAAGGCTTGTGGAGCCGATCTGATGAGCGATGTGCTGGCTTTTGTACAGCCTGACACCCTTCTTTTAACAGGATTGACGACTCCACAGGTTGTATATACTGCTGAGAACGCAGGAGTCAATGTAGTATGTTTTGTGAGAGGGAAAAAACCACACAAAGAAACTGTTGACCTTGCAAAGGAGAAAAAAATAACTCTTCTTGTCACGAAAATCCCAATGTTTGAGAGTTGTGGCATACTATATAAAAATGGACTCATGGGGTATTCTGAAATCAGTAAACAGTAAACAGTAATCAGTTGGCAGCCTTGCCTGCCGGCAGGCAGGGAGGCAGTTGGTAGTAGGTAGTTGGCAGTTGGTACTTGGTAGTTGGTAGTTGGTACTTGGTACTTGGTACTTGGTAGATTATTCGTAATTCGTAGGGAAGCAAAGCGAATGAAAACTTGAAACTTGAAACTTGAAACCTATACATCATAAAAAACCATCTAAGACTCAGGAGTTAACTTATGAGTTAAAGGTAGAACAAGTAATGCGTGATAATGTTATTACTTTAAAACCGGATGATACAATGAACGATGTAAGAAGGATTCTCAGAGATAACAAAATATCAGGAATACCCGTCGTGGATGATGATAGATTGGTTGGAATAGTAACCATAGACGACTTTATAATTTGCCTTCTTGAAGATGGAGGGATAAATGAAAAAATTGAGAATAGAATGACAAAAAATGTCGTTACAGTTTATTCCGATGATCCCATTGTTCAGGTGGTATGTAAATTTGACAGGGATGGCTATGGGCGGTTTCCCGTTATTGACAGAGATACAAAGAAACTTGTTGGAATTATAACAAAGGGGAATATCATAGAGGGTTTGCTGAAAAAACTTGAGATTGATTATCATGAAGAAGAAATTCACAGATACAGGGCAAGTCATATTTTTGAAGATGTAATCTCTGACAATTCTACTCTGATTTTGAAATACCGTATAAAAGGAGGCGACTTTAAAAAAGCAGGAGAACAAACCAGTAAGATTAGAAAAAATTTATTGAGATTGGGATTCCTGCCTGAAACAATAAGAAGAGTTGCTATTGCAGCTTTCGAAGCCGAGATGAACATCGTTATTTACACTCCTGAAGGAGAACTTGTGGCAAAGATCCAGCCGGATAAAATAACGGTAAATGCAATTGATTCGGGCCCGGGAATTTCTGATGTAAAGCAGGCAATGCGTCAGGGCTATTCCACAGCGCCCGACTGGGTCAGAGAATTGGGATTTGGCGCCGGAATGGGACTTCCTAATATAAAAAATTATTCAGACGAGATGAAAATCAAATCCAAAGTTGGAAATGGAACAAATCTTCAATTTATTGTTTATAAGGAGGGAAAAAGCAGTAAGTAGTAATCAGTAATCAGTAATCAGTAATCAGTTTGATAGTATGGAAGTGGGAAAACCTGTCAGAGTGCGAAGCTCCTGACAGAGTTTGCAGGAGAAAAAATAGAAATAAAAAACAGAAAATAGAAAATGAAGCTTAAGGATATAATTATAGCATTGAACCTTGAAGTGAAAACAGGGAAAGATTTATTGGAAAGAGAAGTTACCGGAGGGTATGCAGGGGACTTATTAAGCGATGTCCTTGCAAATCCAAAAAAAGGAAATATATGGATTACTTTACAAATCCATCAGAATATCATTGCAGTTGCGAGTTCAAAGCAGCTTTCCGGAATAATAATCGTTAATGGAAGAAAGCCGGAGGAAGAAACCCTGAAGAAAGCAAAAGAAGAAAAAATACCTGTAATGATCAGCAATTTATTAACCTACGAAGTTGCAGGAAGGTTATATGAAATTGGAATCAGGTAAATGGTTATATTGTTAAATGGTTAAATGGTTAAATTGCTGTAAAAAATATAACAGTTTAACAATATAACAGTATAACAATTGAAAATAAAATACAAAATTATATGCACATGAATGAATATAAGGCAGATTTGCACATCCATACCTGTCTTTCTCCATGCGCAGATTTGGAAATGTCTCCCGGAAATATAGTAAAGGAGGCAAAAAAGAAAGGATTGGATATAATAGGAATATGCGACCATAACTCTGCTGAAAATTTTCCTGCAGTGGAAAAATCTGCTAATACAGAAGGAATAAAGGTTATCGGAGGTATTGAGATTACAACTAAGGAAGAAGTTCATGTTCTGGGCCTGTTCGGAAACGAAAAAGATTTGTTTCAGATGCAGGAGGCTGTTTACTTAAATTTACATGGAATTAATGATGAAGAACGATACGGCCTCCAGGTAGTTGTCAATGAAAATGATGAGGTTCTCGGTTTTAATAACAAGTTGCTTATTGGCGCTACAGAAATGTCTGTTGAGGAAGTGGTTGATTTAATACATAAATTTAATGGTATTGCCATTGCCGCTCATGTTGACAGAGAGGGTTTCAGTATCATAGCAAACCTCGGGTTCATCCCTGAAGGTCTAAAACTCGATGCGCTTGAGATAATTGAACCTTCTATGAGAGATAAAATTAACACAGGTAATGACTTTGTATATATAACTTCATCTGATGCACATTTTATTAATGATATTGGCAAACGATACTCTTGTTTTCAGATGAAAGAGAGCACATTTGAAGAAATCAGGAAATGTCTCCGTAAAGAAAATGAAAGAGAGGTAATTATTCAGTAAATGGAGGATATTTCTTTACATATTCTTGATATTGCAGAAAATTCAATAAGAGCAAATGCGAAAAATATAAATATATTGATTCAGGAAGACAAGAAGAACGACATACTTACTCTTACGATAGAAGATGATGGCGAGGGTATGGATGACAAAACAAAAAAGAATGTTATAAGTCCGTTCTTTACCACAAAAAAAGGTAAAAAAATTGGTCTCGGTTTAGCCTTTCTTTCCCAATCAGCAGAGGAAGCAGGTGGAGCTATGAAAATAGAAAGTGAACCGGGCATAGGTACAAAAATTACAGCTACTTTCAGGCTGGGGCATATAGACAGAAAGCCACTTGGAAATTTGAATGAAACAATTAAATGTTTAAAAGTTACGCATCCGGAAATAATTTTAAATTATGATTATGTAAAAATTTAGGATTTAGGATTATGTTAGAAGTTAGAGGTTTGAGGTTAGAAGTTGAATACAAAAACGTCCAACGTCCAACGTCTAACATCTAACATCAAACAATTTAACAATTTACATATAATAGCAATTTAGCAATATAACAATTTAGGTTTATGGTAACTCTTTCGATAAATAACCAGAAAATTGAAGTAAATGAAGGGATAACTCTTTTAACGGCAATTGAAGGCATTGGAATCAAAGTACCGACTTTATGCCACCACAAAGCTCTTATTCCATATGGCGCCTGCCGGCTCTGTGTTGTGGAGGTCCAGGTTCCCGAAAGGGCTGCATCATTACAAGCCTCCTGTTCTTATCCTGTTATTAGTGGAATAACTGTAACCACAGATAACGAAAGAATAAGAAATGCAAGAAAAATTGTCGCAGAACTTCTTCTTGTCCGATGTCCTGATTCTGAGACAATCAAAAAGATCGCTGATGAATATGGTGTTAAAGAACCAAGAATTAAGAAGAAAAATGAAGATTGTATCCTTTGCGGACTCTGTGTCCGTATGTGTGAACAGAGAATGGGCAGAAGCGCTATCGGGTTTACAGGAAGAGGTCCCAGAAGAAAACAGGAAACTCCTTTTGGTAAACATAATGAAATGTGCTGGATATGCGGCGCCTGTAACTTTATCTGTCCCGTAGGAAAAAAAGTGCAAACCTTCACAAGTGACAGACTTCCTATACCCATTCCGGATTCTTTTAATATGGGATTAAATGAAAGAGCAGTTGTTAATGTTTTATATCCCCAGGCAATTCCTAATAAACCTGCTATTGATAATAACACTTGTCTCCACTTAAATTATGATGTATGTGGTATCTGTAAGGAAGTTTGTGAAGCAAAAGCAATTGATTATGAACAAAAAGAACAAAAATTAGAATTGAATGTTGGGGCAATTATTCTCTCGCCAGGATATAATCTCTTTAACCCTGACTTAAAACCAGATTATGGTTATGGAAAATTCAAAAATGTTATAACAGCACTTGAGTTTGAAAGAATTCTTTCAGCTTCCGGTCCATTTCAGGGAAAAATTATAAGACCTTCTGATAAAACCGATCCGGAAAAAATCGCATGGATTCAATGTGTTGGTTCACGCGACCACGAAAGAGATTATTGTTCTGCCGTCTGCTGTATGTATGCTACAAAAGAAGCAATCATTGCTAAAGAGCATGAGGGTGAGAAATTAAAATGTGATATATTTTATATGGATATCCGTGCATTTAGCAAAGGTTTTGAGGAGTATTATATAAGAGCACAAAAACTCGGTGTAAATTACATACGATGTCGTCCGCTTTCCATCAAAGAACTACCTGAAACAAATAATCTCATTATTGATTATCTGACTGAAGATGACAGGAAATTATCCGGAGAATATGATTTGGTTATACTGTCAACCGGTTTGACCTCCCCCGGAAATGCGAAGAAACTTGCCAAAGAGTTCGGCCTTGAATTAAATAAGTATGACTTTTGTGAAACCAGTTCATTTGCACCTGTAGATTCTCCAAAAGAAGGTGTTTTTATTACAGGTGTGTTTACTGAACCAAAAGATATTCCTGAAAGCGTTATGCAGGGAAGCGCTGCTGCCGCGAGGATACTTTCGCTCCTTTATACAGAAAAAGGTAAATTGGTGAAGGAAAAAGTGTATCCACCCGAGAAGGATGTTAAAGGAGAAGAACCAAGGGTTGGGGTTTTTGTATGCCATTGCGGGAGAAATATTGGTGGAGTAATAAGTGTTCCTGAAGTAGTTGGTTATGTAAAGACATTACCTGATGTGGTACATGCTGAGGATAATCTTTTCACTTGTTCTGCCGAGTCGGGCGAGAAAATCAAGCAGGCAATTAATGAACATAATCTGAATCGTGTTATTGTTGCTTCCTGCACGCCGAGAACACATGAACCTTTGTTCCAGAGCATTATTCAGGAGGCAGGGCTTAATCCATACCTCTTTGAGATGGCTAATATCAGAGACCAGTGTACATGGGTTCACATGCACGAACCTAAGCTCGCCTTACAGAAAGCAAAAGACCTTGTCAGGATGGCTGTAGCAAAAGCCCGGTTCCTTGAACCTCTTTATAAAAGAAAAGTGAAAATATACAGAGATGCCCTTGTAATTGGCGGTGGCGTATCCGGTATTACATCAGCGATTAATTTAGCGGAGCAGTATTTTGAAGTTTATCTGCTTGAAAAAAGTGATACTCTCGGTGGTAATCTGAAGCAAGTGAAATTCCTGCTAAATGGTGATGACCCTCAAAAAAAATTAAATTCATTGATTGATATGGTCAAACATCACCCTAAGATTCATATTTTCACTAATTCACAAATAGTTAAGATTGATGGGTCGGTTGGTAATTTCTCAACAGAATTTAAGTCCGATGGTAATGTTCACACAATTAATCACGGGGTTGTTATTGTGGCTACTGGTGCAGAGGAATATAAGCCGACTGAATATATGTATGGTCAGGATAAAAAGATAATAACACAGACAGAATTAGAAGAAAATCTCGCAAAGGGATCCCGACAATTGTCGGGACAAACCACAAACCACGAGAGTAGCGTTGCCACGCCACAACGTGGCACACGCCATAAACAACAAACAGTAGTTATGATTCAGTGTGTTGGTTCACGCGATGAAAAGCGACCATACTGCAGTCGGATTTGCTGTCAGCAGGCAATCAAAAATGCCTTATTGATTAAAGAGAAAAGCCCCGACACTGATGTGTTTATCCTATACAGGGATATACGAACTTATGGATTTAATGAAGGATACTATACTAAGGCAAGAGAAAAAGATGTTCGGTTTATTGCGTATAATGCAGATAAAAAACCTGAGGTAGAAAAAATTAATGGACAATTAAAAGTATCTGTGTATAATCCTGTTCTGGATGCCAAAGTAAATATAAAGACAGATCTTTTGATCCTGTCAACTGGAGTTATTCCCAGAGACGATGCCAAAGACCTTGCCCAGAAACTCAAAGTGCCGTTAACAAAAGACGGTTTCTTTCTGGAAGCACATATGAAACTTCGTCCTGTTGACTTTGCTAACGACGGCGTTTTCCTGTGCGGTCTTGCTCACTTTCCAAAAACAGTTGATGAAAGCATTGCACAATCTTTAGCCGCTTCTTCAAGGGCAAGTACAATAATTTCTAAAGAAAAAATTGAACTTGCGGCTGTGATTTCTAATGTTGTAGATGAAAATTGTGACGGATGCGCCTACTGTATTGACCCATGCCCTTATAAAGCATTAACATTGTTCGAATATATGAGAGAAGGCTCAATTAAGAAAACAGTTGAAGTAGATGAGCTAAAGTGTAAAGGTTGCGGAACTTGTATGGCAACCTGTCCAAAAAAAGGTATTTATGTAAGGAATTTTACATTAGAACATATTACTGCACAAGTTGAAGCAGCATTACAAACAGTATGAAAGTCCCAAATTCCAAATTCAAAGCCCCAAATTCAAAGAGGACTTGTAGCGTAAATCTTGGTTCTTGGAACTTGGGACTTGGGACTTGGGTCTTGGGTCTTTTAAAGAATATATAAATTTATCTCGTACTAAATAAGGAGGATAATATATGACAAATAATAATTTTGACCCGATAATTTTATCTTTTTGTTGTAACTGGTGTTCGTATGCAGGTGCTGACCTTGCAGGAGTATCAAGATTACCATATCCCACAAATATTCTTATAATCCGCGTTATGTGCTCTGGTATGGTTCATCCAAACCTGGTAATTAATGCCTTGACAAAAGGCGCTGATGGTGTTTTAATCTGCGGTTGTCACATAGGAGATTGTCATTACCTGGAAGGAAATTTAAAAGCACAAAGCAGAGCAGAAGCAATAAAACTTATGTTACAGGATTTTGGTATTGAGGATGAAAGATTCAGAATTGAATGGGTTTCAGCATCAGAAGGTGAAAGATTTGCACAGGTAATGAAGGATTTTACAGAAGAAATTAAAAATTTGGGACCGAGCCCGTATAAGGTTTAACAGCCATGGGATTCGGTGGCTTGTCCATGTTGGGTATTGAGAAGTTACAAATTTATTAGATTTATGTTGATAAATATTTTTTTAACGAAGCAATTTTATTTAATTTTGTTGCGTCAATATTCGTATTTCATTTCAAATGTCTGATAAATTTTTAAAATATTCGTTTCAAAAAAAAATCCATCCTGATAAACTCTGCGAAATTATCAATCAGGTTACAGATAAAATAATAGAGTTAAAGATTAATAATGCTTCAAAAGAATTTATATTGTATTCAATAAATGAACTGGCAAGCAACATCAATGAGCATGCAAAATCAACATCCACTTCTCTGAAACTTCATATTGATAAAGGTTTCTTCACCATTTTAATTACAGACAACGGGATTGGTATCAAAAACACGTATCTTGCCAAGTCCATTATTCCGAAAGACGATATTGCAGCCATTGAGTATGCGCTATCCGGACTTTCAACTAAAAACCAGAAAGAACGTGGATATGGACTTTACAGTATTCGGAAAATAACCAATCACCTTGAAGGAAAAATGATTGTGGAATCAGGGAAAGGGCGAATTATTTCCACTAAAAACACTTCAACTTCTGAAACGGCTAAAAAGCGGATTAAAGGCGTTAGAGTATTTGTTAATAACAAAATCAGGAATTTTGATTTCTATAAACTGCTCTCATAAATGGCATCAAAAAACATCAATATAACCCAGCAGGTTTTATTCTCGCGTGAACAAGCACAAGAGATAAATCGTACTGTTGCCTCTTTTTTCAAAAAAGGATTTGAAAAAATAAATATTGATTTCACCCGTGTGAAATTTTTCTCCGGTGCATTTGCAGATGAACTATATAACATGAAAAATAAATACGGAAATCAGATATATTTTATTATTAAAACCAATCCTCTTAAAATGTATCGTGCCATTGAAAACAGAAGAAAAAAAATCGAAACTACTCAGCCGATATGATTTCACTTATGTTGATAAACTGCAATATAAAAAAATATGTTCCGCGTAACATCAGTTAATATTATGGATAGAATTCTTTGCAATTTACAAAAAAAAAGTGGATAAAAATCATATTTTTTATGAAATTGAAATCATAAAATTATAATTACATATAATTTATTATTGTAAGTCTATTAATTATTTAAAAAAAATAATAAATAAAAATGGATAATGTAAGATTTTTCGACGAAAAAAAATTTATGTGGGATGGTAAAACTCACGGGAACGAAAATGATGTTCAAAAAATGAAAACCGAATATGAGACGAACAATTTTGAAACCCGCGCTGTTCAGGAAGAAGAGAAATATTTTCTGTTTACACGAAGAGTAGTTACGGAAATCGTTTTAGAAAAACAATAAATAATAATTTATAAAAATGGAGGACTAATTATGGCAGTAAAAGTTGCAGAAGAATGGTTAGCAAGTTGCGGCGGATGTGAAGTAACAATACTTGATATTGGCGAACCGCTGCTTGATTTATTACCTAAACTGGAATTTGTCCACATTCCTGTTTTGGCAGACCATAAACATTTTGGACAAACAGGAGAAAAAGACAAATTGGAAATTCCGGATGCAGATGTCGGAATAATCTCAGGTGCAATCAGGAACGAGGAACATAAAGAGATTGCACATGAAATGAGAAATAAATGTAAGACTTTAATTGCCATTGGTTCCTGTGCCTGCTTCGGTGGAATACCGGCATTGGCAAACCAGTTTCCGTTGCAGGAGCTATATGACAAAGTTTACAAAGGTTCTGTCTCAACCGACAGCGCTGATACGCCAAATTATGATATTCCGCCGCTGCTTGACAAAGTATATGCTGTGGATGAAATTGTAAAGGTTGATGTGTATCTTCCGGGATGTCCTACGGCTCCACAGATTGTTGCACAGGCGCTGGTTTCACTACTTGAAGGAAAACCATTTTCATTACCGGAAAGAAGTGTTTGTGATGATTGTCCGGTTAAAAGAGAAAAGAAAGCGCTTGTTTCAATTAAAAGACCTCTTGAAAGCATGCTTGATTTGGAAAAAGAAGAATTGGTTGGTTCCAGATGCTTTATGGAAAAAGGATTTCTGTGTTTAGGCCCGGTTACAAAAACAGGGTGCTACATGACAAGCGGCGAAGAACAACCCCATATTCCAAGATGTATTAAAGGACTTATGCCCTGCAGAGGCTGCTTCGGACCTATAAGAAAAGATGCAAATCCAATGGTTGATATGATGGGCGCAATCTCATCAATCGGACTAAATGCACAGGAGATTTCTGACAGAGCCGCAACATTTAACAGATATGTCGGCGCACAAGGGAGATTAAGACCAATACCAAAGAAAAATTAAAAAATGGAGGATAAATAATATGAAGAAAATAGTAATACAACCGGCAACAAGATTAGAAGGACATGCCAAAATCACGATATTACTCAATGATGAAGGTAATGTTGATGATGTAAAATTGCAGGTAATAGATTTAAGGGGCTTTGAAAAATTTTGTCTTGGAAAACCGGTAGAAGAATTGCCAAGAATTGTTACAAGTATCTGCGGCGTATGTCCGTGGTCACACCATCTTGCAGCAGCAAAAGCAAATGATGCAATATTTGGGGTAACAATACCTCCTGCTGCAAAAAAACTAAGAGAACTATGTAATAGCCTTGCTTATTGTGAAGAGCATATCTTGCATTTCTATTTCCTTGCAGGAGCAGATTTTGTGATGGGACCCGATGCTGATCCGTCGGTTAGAAATGTTATAGGAATTGCCGGAAAAGTTCCGGATATTGCAAAGAAAGTTATCCGTGCAAGATGGCTCGGTGCAGAAATGCTTGAAATTGTATCAGGAAAATCAATACACCCGGTAACTGCTGTACCAGGCGGTTTCAGTAAACCATTGACTGAAAAAGAAAGAGATACTGCATTGCCTTTGGCAGAAGAAGTGTTGGAATTTGCAAAATTCTCCATTGATTTTGCAAAAAATAATATTTTCCCAAACTACCTTGATGCAGTTAAATCACTTGGCATAATTAAAACAGGATTCCTCGGTACAGTAACTGATGATGGAACACTTGACCTGTATGATGGTAAATTCAGAATGATGGATGCCGATGGTAAATTTGAAGATTTTAAATATGAAAACTATACTGACTATATTGGGGAACATATTGAACCCTGGTCATATTTGAAATTCCCATATATGAAAAAAGTCGGCAAACTCTCTATGGATTTGGATAACCCGGTTGGAGTTTACAGGACAAATACACTTGCAAGATTAAATGTCTGCGATAAAATCAGAACACCGCTTGCACAGAAAGAACTCATGGAATTCAGAGAAAAATTTGGAAGACCAAGCCAGTTGACTCTTCTTTATCACTGGGCGCGGCTTATTGAATTACTCTACAATGCAGAATATGCTGTTCAGTTGTTAAAAGACCCGGCGATTACTTCAAAAGATATAAGAGTACCGGTAACGCCAAGAGCGGCAAGAGGTATTGGCAGTGTAGAAGCTCCGAGAGGAACTTTAATCCATGATTATGAAACCGATGCAAACGGTCTTGTAACAAATGTAAATATTATTGTTGGCACTACTCATAACAATGCTCCTATTAATATGTCGGTTAAAAGAGCTGCAGTTGACCTGATAAAAAACGGGATATATGACCAGGGATTGATAAACAAAATTGAAATGTGTTACAGAGCTTATGACCCTTGTCTTTCCTGTGCAACCCACAATCTTGACGGACGAATTGCCGTTAAGATCGAAATTTTAAAAAACAATGAATTGATTGATACATTAACAAATTTTTAGAGAATCATCATTGAAAATCAGAAGCACAGCGTTTTGTTGCAATAATACATTAAACGCTGTGTTTTTTTTTATGTTCACGTGATCATGTTTTACATCCTAAATCGTAAATGGAAATCACACCTTCATATTGTAATTGTAAAATCCTTATTTTAGGATGCGGTAATATCCTGTTTGGCGATGATGGATTTGGTCCTCAGGTCGCTGAAGAACTCCAGAAGAATTGTCATCTCCCGGAAAATGTAATGGTAATAAATGCGGGCAGCGGTGTGAGAAAATTTTTATTTGATATTACACTCTCTGAAAAAAAGCCGGGAAAAATTATCATCGTTGATGCTATAGACGCCGGAAAAACACCCGGTGAAATATTCGAACTTCCAATAGATGAAATTCCTGAAAAAAAGATTGATGATTTCTCAATGCATCAACTTCCAACTTCAAATCTGTTAAAAGAATTAAAAGAATTTTGCAAAGTTGATGTTATAATTATCGTTTGTCAGGTTGAAAGTATTCCGGAAGAGGTTACCGGTTCTATTTCAAAAAAATTAACTGATGCAATACCTGTAGTTTGCAAAAGGATAAATGAGATTATTATACACAAAACGGGATAAAATCGTACAATTTTATTGTTCGTAGTTTGTTGTTCGTAGTTAAACGACAAACTTTTTTAACATAAATAAAATGTACTAATTTACCCTAGCAAAGTATAATATTATTTATAAATATCGCCTCTAAAATCAATTCTATCAATATATATCTGTTGGTTTTGAAATTCAATTTTAAAAATAATTCTAATTTTTCCAATTCTTAAGCGATAAAACCCTTTCCATTCGCCTTTCATTTTCTTTAAATCAATACTGATATTTTCACCTCTAAACTTTTTAATAACTCGTAATAAATGAGAAATAATTATATCATCAGTAATTTTATTATATTCTAAAAATTTTACTGAAACCTTACTAAAATCTATTTGCCAATTCATATTTTAACTTTTCTGCTTTTTACTATATCAGTATTAGGTTTTTTGTATAATTTTTCTATTTCTTTTTGTTCCTCATCAGAAATGTAAGGTATAAATTCTGTTCTAAAATTCATTAATTCTTCCTTTATTGTTTCTTTAATGACTTTTATTATTTTTTTTTCAAGAGTATCTGTTTGTGAAATTGCTTTCATTTTATTTATAATTTATATATTTTGCACTTACAAAAATAATACAAAACCGGATATTTTCAGTTAAGTTTAACTAAATACGAAACGCAAGTGCAAATATAAGATTTTTTTTAATAAACGGCTAAATATTATTTTCGTGAGATCTTATTTTGAGGTGCTGGGAAAAAGTTATCAACATTGCCTGATGCAAAAGAGTTTAGATAAACGTAAATTTTGTTTTAATTTTATTTACTCAAACTTTAAGGCAATGTTGTTGATGAATTGCTGTTGAAAT
>JACRAL010000142.1 GCA_016213435.1 Bacteroidota bacterium | reverse complement strand
GGAAGTGATTCAACGATATATTCATGAGCAAGGGACTGATAAGGGGACGTACAAAAATTTTCATAAGAATCAATTGCGTCTATTTTAGTATAATGTATTTGTATTGATACCTCGCAGCTCTGCTGCGGGGTCATTCATTCCCTATATGCAGCTTAATCCTGAAATGTGGGCATCAACTGCAAAGATGCCTATGCCTGAACATCCACGACTGATGATGTTAATGATGGGACCTGTTATCGGAATTGTTTCAGGATTAGTTCAGGGACTATTTGCCTTTATTGCTTCAAAGAGTATTAAGAAAAAATAAGTTTCAAAAACGGAAACTGCATGTAAAAATTTCTATTGAATTTTTAAAGTATTGTACACTCAGCAACAATACCTTAAACGCATTTCCTCCATTCTTCTTTTTAGTTACCTTCGCACCCCTTCCCGATGAACTGCGTTATCGGGATTTCAGGTATTTATACTTTAATTTTTTGTCTTCAATATGTCCATTGCATTAAAAAACATCCGCAACTTCTGTATTATTGCACACATCGATCACGGCAAGAGCACGCTGGCTGATCGTTTGCTCGAAATCACTCAAACTGTTCTTAAGCGCGATATGATGGCGCAGGTACTGGACGACATGGACATTGAACGCGAACGCGGAATCACTATCAAGAGCCACGCGATTCAGATGGAGTACATGTACAAGGGAGAGAAATATTATCTCAACCTGATTGATACTCCTGGTCACGTAGATTTTTCCTATGAAGTTTCACGCGCCATTGCCGCCTGTGAAGGAGCTTTGCTTTTGGTGGACGCATCGCAGGGAATTCAGGCGCAAACCATTTCAAATCTTTATCTCGCACTGAATAACAACCTGGAAATTATTCCGGTGCTGAACAAATGCGATATGGAGGCGGCAAAGCCGGATGAGGTTTCTGACCAGATGGTGGACATCATTGGCTGTAAACGTGAAGACATTCTGAAAGCCAGCGGAAAAACCGGAATGGGCATGGATGAAGTTCTTGCTGCAATCATAGAAAAAATTCCTGCACCAAAAGGAGATTCCAAACAACCTTTGCAAGCGCTCATTTTCGATTCCATGTTCAATTCGTTCAGAGGGATTGTTGCATACTTCCGTATTTTCAATGGAGAATTAAAAAAAGGAGACAAAATAAAATTTCTGGCAACGGGCAATGAATACAATGCAGATGAGATCGGAATTCTGAAAATGAAACAATCTCCGAGAGATATTGTGGAGACAGGAAACGTAGGATATATTATTTCAGGAATTAAAAAAGCAAGCGAGGTAAAAGTAGGCGATACCATTACGCTGGTGTCAAATCCTGCGGAACGCATCCAGGGTTTTGAAGATGTGAAACCGATGGTGTTCGCAGGAATTTATCCTGTAAGCACCGATGATTTTGCAGAGCTACGCGAGGCGATGGAAAAATTACAGCTTAACGATGCTTCGTTAACTTGGGAACCGGAATCTTCTGCCGCTCTCGGATTCGGTTTCCGCTGCGGATTTTTGGGATTGCTTCACATGGAAATTATTCAGGAAAGATTGGATCGTGAATTTAATATGAACGTGATCACCACCGTGCCGAACGTAAGTTATCGCGTGTTCGATACAAAAGGTGAAATGAAAGTGATGAACAATCCTTCAGAAATGCCTGATCCAACGAGAATGCAAAAAGTGGAAGAGCCAATCATACTTGCAAACATAATTACAAAAGCTGAGTTTGTTGGCAGTATCATGAATCTTTGCATGGACAAACGTGGCATTTTCAAGAATCAAGTTTATCTTACTACCGATAGAGTGGAACTTACCTTTGAACTTCCGCTGGGCGAAGTGATATTTGATTTTTACGATAAGCTGAAAAGCATTTCTAAAGGATATGCATCCTTCGATTACCATGCTTTTGATTTTCGAGAATCAGATTTGGTGAAGCTTGATATTCTGGTGAATGGTGATCAGGTGGATGCGCTTTCTGCGCTCATACACCGGGCACGCGCTCACGAATTCGGCAGAAAGATCTGCGAAAAATTAAAAGAGTTAATCCCTAAACAGCAATTTCAGATTGCGATACAAGCTGCTATCGGTGCAAAAATTGTTGCGCGCGAAACAATTTCCGCTATGAGAAAAGATGTCACTGCAAAATGTTATGGCGGGGATATTTCCCGTAAGCGTAAGCTTCTGGAAAAACAAAAGGAAGGGAAAAAGAAAATGAAACAGATCGGCAATGTGGAAATTCCACAAAGTGCGTTTGTGGCGGTACTGAAATTAGATTAAAAGCCCACCCCGTCCCTCCCGAAGGGGGGGGAGATAAATCCATATAATGCATGCGAACTGAAAGTTATTCCCTTCGGACAAGCATGGCTTGCGAGCGTAGCTCATTTAGGATGGACTCTTATTGCAAAACAATTTCCTGATACAGATGCCTGCAATGATTATTCCCGCCCATAATCCTATAACGAGTAATCCCCCAGAGCGATTTTTTTCTTTTACTATTCTGATCAAATACGGTTCTTTAAGAGGAGTTTCCCATTTTATACAATAGTTGTAAAAAGTAGAATCCCCGGTTATCGCGTATAATTGTTTCATTTGTTTAACAATAGTTCTCTGGTATTTTTTGTCAGCAGGTTTTTTATAAATATCATAATAACTCCAATTGTTTTCTCCTTGGTCATATAAGTGAACAGAATGTTTAAGCGCCTTTATTCCTTGTTGAAATAAAAAAAAGGCAGAATCATTTTTTGTAATTCTGTAGAAATCATAGATACCTAAAAGAGCAGAAACATGTCCGTTTAAAACATGAGGTCCCTTTGCATTTTTATCGGCATACTCTTCGAACCACCAGCCACTATCTGTTTGGCAAGAAAATCCGCCTTGCTCAATCGGAACATAAAATCCCTTTAAAATACGTTTTGATACTTCCAGATATTTTTCAGAGTGAGAATTTTTGTATGCATACACAAATACTTTTAATGCAGAACCTGATGCAATACCGGATGTCCAGGGAGTTTGTAGTTGCGGATAAAAAGGAGCTTGCCAGTTAAATATATACAGCGCATAGTCATCCGTATAGGTTAAATTGTTAATGAGCCACTGTGCGCAGTTGTAAAAATATTTTTCAGTTTCTGAATTTTTAGACTGATCAAAAGGGGTATAGTATTGAAGGGCATAGTTGCTTATGATGGTGGGATTGTATTGCTTACCGATTGTTATTCCATTACGCTTATAATAATTTACATAGGGAATTCCGCATGAATCAATCGAGATTTTAAATTCTGCAGGAATAGAATCTTTTGTAAGGACTGAGTTGTAATAACCTTTTCTGATGGTTTCTTCCCATTCGTTTCCTTTGTATTCAGCTATAATAACTGTCAGGATAACAGATAGAATTAACCAGTCAAAAAAAATTATTTTTTTTGTCATTTGATAAAAACTCTCTTGTATGCAAGAGTAAGGAACCTGAAAGAAATCACTTACTTGCTTCTATCGTAAGTTCAAAGTATTCCATAATAGGATTGGAGAGAAGTTTTTTGCAGGATTCTTCGGCTTTTTTCTGTGCGGCTTCTTTGCTGGAAGCTTCCACTTCGAGTGAAATATGCTTGCCGATACGGACATTTGTTATTTCAGCCAGGCCGATATTTTTCATACTGCCTGTAACTGCTTTTCCCTGCGGATCGAGAAGTGCCTTGAGAGGCATTACGTTGATTTCTGCTTTGAACTTTGGCATACTGCTAAGATTGTGTTTTACTTCTTGTCAAAATATTACTGATAACGGATAAAACGATGTACAAAATTATAATTAAAGGAATACCTACAAACTGAAATACAATCAACAACAATAATGAGAGTGCAAGAAAGAGGTATCGTACTTTATTGTCTGCCCATGAAAAATTTTTGAATTTGAGTGCAAAGAGCTGGAGAGGAGCAATGAGGAGATAAGACATAATAAGAGTCAGTCCAATTAGAAAATATGGATTTAAAATAAATGAAGTGTTAGAAATATTGAATTGAAGTATTAAAGGTAGTGATGAGATTAGAATTGTATTGGCAGGTGTGGGGACTCCGATGAAAGAATCTGTTTGTCTTGTATCTAAATTAAATTTAGCTAAACGAACTGCTGAAAAGGCAGTTACTAAAAAACCTGAAAATGAAATTGGTGCTGCTACAAATATATCAGCTCCACATGTTATCATTGTTTGATTTATTAATTTAAATATAATCATACCGGGAACAACCCCAAAACTCACCATATCCGCCAGTGAATCCAGTTGCTTGCCTATTTCTGAATGTGCTTTCAAAAGACGTGCAAACATTCCATCCATGAAATCAAAAATACAGGCAATGCCAACCATGTATGCGCTCCAAACTAGGTTTCCTTCAAACGCAAATACAATAGCAATGCATCCGCAAAGCAAATTACAAAGCGTTAAAAGATTGGGGATGTTTTTCTTTATCACAACACGAAGGTAAGAAAGGTTTTTTCTTGCATATCTTCTTTTAATATCTTTGATTTTATAAACGACAGCAATAAATGCGCAGGCAAAACCTTATTGTTTTTTTTCTTCTTACCGCCATAGGATTTTTTACCTACAAAGACTGCCTGAATATTTTTGTTCCGGGCGATAACTATTCGCATTTATTACTTTTTGAAAAAGGATTTGTTGCCGGTTTCAACGAAAGCGCACATTTTTCCGCTCCTTATTTTGTCGGCTTGCCTTTGCTCCAGTTACTTTATAAAGTATTTGGAATGTCATCAGTTTGCTGGATACTTACTTCTACGCTGCTGCATGCTGTTAATGCATTTCTTGTTTTTTTAATTGCCAGGAAACTGCTCACACTTTTTTTTCATAAACAGGAAACAGTCATTGCTTTTTTTTCGGCTCTTGCTTTTTTAATTTCTCCCTACCAGACAGAATATGTTGTCTGGATGCCTCTTTTATTTCGCGGACTTTTCCATGCATTTGTAACATTCATGGGATTTTATTTTTTTATCCTGTTCCTTTCGGCTACTTCCGTAAAAAAATTAATTGTCATTCAGCTGTTATTTTTACTCGGAATTTTTTCCTATGAGTTTACGATAATATGCCCGCTGATCTACATTGTCCTCTTTCTTTTATTCAGGAGGACAAACAAAACTTCGATTTCTATCAAACAGTTATTTACTCAGGTAATCGTAGTGCAGTTATTTTTCATAGCTGTTTTTTTTATTGCATGTAAGATCTGGAGCGGACACTGGTTCTGGCATGGAGGAACTGTGGAAAGCATTACTCAATCCACCGATTACGCAAAAACTTTTCTAAAATACCTGGCAAAGTTTTTTCTTTTCTACAGGTACTTGCCACTTAACAATGTTGATCTTTTTGCAAGAAATATTTTCAGCAATTATTATACAGGTATTGTGCTGCTCGTCATATCAGGTGCAGTTTTTACTCTTATTGTCAAGAGAATAATAAAAAGTAGTAAAAAATACGGATATTTTTTACTGACAATGTTTGTGTGCTTCACGATTGCGCTTCTTCCGGTTTTGCCACTCGATTCTTCCTTCTTAAAATATGTTTATCCGGATAGATACGGATATCAATCTTCCGCTTTCTTTTATATTTTTCTGGTATCCGCAGTGTATTTCTTTCTGAAAAAGTTTGCATTGCCTGTGCTGATCGGGTATTGCGTTCTCAGCTGGATGCTGCTTATGCAGACAATTACTGTTTGGAATTCTGCGAATGAATATTACACACAGTTAATTCAAAATTATAAACCGTTTTTGAAATACGATAATATATATGTACTCAACGTCCCTTCTTATTACAAAGGTGTGGCGGCATTCCGTTCGTCTTTTCCGGAAACAATTTATATGCGGTATAATAAATATTCCGTAGAAAAAATTCATGTCATATCAGGAACATACCAGGAATCATGGACTGATACATTGCTATCGGTAAAAATATCAGATAATATTATTGAAGTGACCGGTCCTGCAAAGCGTACGCCTCATTTTTGTATTGACGGCTGGCCAAAATCGTATGAAACACAGGAATACAAAGTTATTTTTGATTCCACAGGATGCTCGTATAAACTTATTTTCAAGAAAGAGGTTCCTTCAAATGCCATATTCATATACACCTCAAACGGAATATGGAAAAAAGCAGAATGATTTCACTTTAGTTTAGTCAAAAAATAGGATACTCAATTAATGGTCATGATACCCTATAGATTGTTTCGCTTTCTCTCTCACCACTTCCGCAAAAGTTTTATTCTGAATTTTGCTTTCTACCCAGCTCAGAAAGTCAAAGTCCTCTAACGCTGCTTTTTCCATTGGGTTCTTCATCAGTTTCAGCAAGCTTGTTTTTAATTCTTGAAGAGCAGCGCTCCGTTTTTTTCTGCTGATTGACTTGCCCATAATTTGATGCAAGCAATACATCAATGCCTCTTCTACTTTGAAAAATCGGTGCCGTGTGGAAAGGAAATGCAGGGCGCTGCGTTTCAATGAATCCAGAAATTCTTCGTCCTTGTGCAATTCGTAATGGATGAGCAGATCGAGAATTCGTGCACCTGCCTGTACATCCTGCCGGAGTTCGTCTGTGGGCTGGTCCAAGATTTTTTTGATCCAGTGCAATGCTTCGTCATAGCTGCCTACGCCAAAAAGCATATAGGACATATTGTAATAGAGGTTCATTTTGTAAACAACAGGGGCTTGATTCAGCAGCTCTTTATTTTCTTCTATCGCTTTTATAGCCGGAAATACTTTTTCAAAGTCACTTGTAAGCATGAGCGTATTTAATTCATTTACATAGGAAGATGTCCAAAATGTGGCTTTAAGTACAAGAGAAGCAGTTGGATAAGTGCGGATTTTTTGCAACAGATCCTGCATTTCGCCATACATATTGCAGTAGGAAGGTAAAAGATATCCAATGAAGATCACGGACATATTCAAGGCAAACAAATGTCTTTTTTCAGGATCTCTTAATTGGTGAAAGTGTGTTTCTATAAAATCACATTGTTCTTTTGATGTTTTGTATCCTCTAACAAAGTCCCGCTTAAAGCTAAAATAAAAAGACCAAATTTCATAATAACATGCTTTTGCTTCTGCACAGGATGCCTGTTTGGAATTGCGTAAAAGAGGATGTTGTAGTAGTTTTTCAACAAGCGATTCTTCCTTTTTTGTGCGCATGGTTCCTGCTTCTCTCAACATGTTTGTTACCTTAAGGTGTATTTTTCGGTAGTCATTAATGTTGTTTAATTTTTTCAATACGGCTTCCATTTCTTTGTTTAGATGAGAAATGTCCAACAAATCCAGTGTTGTGTAAGGAGTTCTTTCTATCACCAATATTTCCATCAGCAATTCCCATCGCTCATGCTCGTAGGCGATTGCTTTGGAAGTCTTTAATAATCTCAGCGCCTGCGTGGTAAGTCCCTTTTCTAAAAGAATTCCGGCTTTGCTTATTTGTCTGCGCAGATTAATGTCTGCGTTGTTATGATAAATTTCAAGACTTCGAAGAATATAGCTGTAAAGACGATTCTTGGCTACAGGAAGCTGCAGCAGAAAATTTTGTCCGCGGCAAGTTCTGCGAATGTCATCTTCATTATACACGCGTTGTCTTTCTATCGCATCATATAATTTCAGATAGCTTTTATCTCCGCTTTGCAAGGAGGAAAAAATTTTGAAATACTTCTTTTCAGCCATGCTGAGTGAGCGGATCAACTCAAAAAGAGCAGCACTGGTCTTTTTCATGATTGTAAGATATAATGAGGATGCAAGGTATTCATAATTCTGTTAATGCGTAGCAAAGAAAAGATTCTTTCGAATAAATATTATAAATCATGTTTGTAAGATACTAATGAAAGTTATTCCTCCGGCACGGTTTCTTTGACCGACCTTTGTTATAGAAAAAACAAAACACCAAATCCGCTCCGAAGGAGTCCTTTCTGTAAGGAATCCTTCGGAGCGGATTGCCCCCCGAAGGGGGACTAAACCAAACACTATGATAGCACTCGGATTTGAATTACCCGGACCACCACCCACCAAAAAGGAAATCCGCCAATGGAAAAAATGGCAAAAGGAGATGAAGAAGCTGTGGGAAGCTGATCTGAGCGGAACAAAAAGCCCCCTTGCCCCTTCAAAGAGGGGAAGAAAGGCGTCCCTACCCCTTCAAAAAACGAGTGGCTTCAAAAAAAACTAGGTCCAAATAACTCATCACCCCATGGCAAGAAGAAATTTTCCGGAAAGTTTTTCAGAGCAGAAAGAGCTGCTCCGGCTTGTTAAAACCAAACACGATGCCGATGGCGCAGGCAGCGTGCTTAGCGCTCTGCTGGTGCAGAAAAACATCAACCTGAATGACGATACCACTGCCTCCAATACAGCCGCCACGCACGATGCCAATCAAAAACAATTTATGCGCGATGCCGAAGAGCAGGTGCAGCTGCGCGATTTGAAATTCGAGCCCGTTTTTTCAAACACACGCGCAGAAGTTCAGTTCCTAAAATCCTTTTACGCCCCCAATGTGCAGCTGCTAGGCGACTGGGGCGTTACCGTTGATAATCAAAACCGGATAAATTATCCGCCCGATTTCATAAGCCGTGCCGCGCTTGTAAAAGACATCGCAGCAACGCACAATAATTATGCAGCAATAGCCGATATGCTTGCCGAAGACGAAGAAGAAATGCTGTATGAAGACAGCGAGACCATGCTTTACGAATCCGCCACAGCCACCAGCATAAGACCTTTAAACGCTTACCTCACCGAACATAGCGTTGATATCAATGCAGATGCAATAGCCGTTGCCGAAGCCGAGACCGCTCATGCCAATCACTTAGCCATGAGCCGTAATGCCGAAGAAGCCACCCAGCTGAGAGATAATTTATGGGAGCCTGTGCTCGATCATCTGCATGCCATTACAGATTACCTGATGAAACTTTATAAAGGCAGCGAAAAAAAATTAGGCGAATGGGGCATCACGGTGGATGATTCGCCACAAGCGCCCACTGAACGCATAAGCACCGTGCTACCTGCCGAACAAATTACTATCAGCAGTATTATTATTGGAAGTGTTTTAACCAATATAGGCACCGTTGCCGTTCATGTATATAAAGGGGAAACCGCTACAGGCACACCTGCCATCGTTCAGCCAAGTGAAATATTAGGAATGATTAAAGGATATAGCACGATTACCGTTGTGAACCCTTCTACTACCGTTACATGTAAATTCAGGGTATTACGAAACAGATAAACGAGAAAAAGAATGAAAATAGGGGGAAAAAGATTCAATATCGGGGGAATATTTTTGACATTCGGGGGAGAAAGACTCATAAATGGGGGAGAAAGATTAAACTTCGGGGGAGAAAATTTGAACTAAATGGGGAAAACTTTAAGTTAAACGAGTAGAAATTTGAAATAAAATGAAACAATACTTATGAAAAGTGAACAAAAGCAAGAAAAAACAATATTGGTTAAGAATCATCAGATATTATCTGCTATGCTTTTGGTATCTAATCTGGAAAAGTTCATAGAAAAAATAAACACATAAACAATAACTAATAAAACTCCAATCTCCCCCCTTCGGGGGGACTAAGGGGGGCTCCACACTATGGCAAAAAAATGGTCGGAAAAAACAGAAAAACTAACACTTGTTTCTAATGACGAACTGCTCATTATAGACAGCGAGGATGCAAACACAGCAACAAAAAACAAACGCGTAAAAGCCGGCTTGCTCACGGGCGGGTATAAAAAATATGTGGCGCTGCTCACCCAGGCAGGCACTGCTGCGCCCACCGCCATTGTGCTGGAAAACACCGTAGGCAATATAGTATGGACACGGTTATCTGCCGGAGCATATTATGGAACCTTAACAGGCATGTTCACGCTCAATAAAACCTTGGTGCTATGCACAGCAAATCCTGCAGGAAGCAACATGATTCAGGCAAAAGCGGTGGATGCCGATAGAATAATAGTGGGCACAGTGCTTTCCACCAATGGTACAGCAACCGATGGATTTATGACCAATACATCCATAGAAATAAGAGTGTATGCGTAAAACAAAAACAAAATGAAAATACTAAATCCCTTATTCCGCAAAAAGTTCTCTGCACAAACAAGAGAGCAAGTCAGGTTTCGTGCCGAGAGAAGAACAGTCCGTGCCGAGCGGCACAAAATCTGGAGAACGAGTGTGAGCATCTATGCCCACAGCGTTAGAACGCCCCAAGAGATAGAAAAGATTAGTGCTGAAAGAGAAAAAATATGGAACGAGCGAGTAAGAACAATTTTATAACACACAAAATGAAAAACAAAATCTTTATCCTCGTAGCACCGCTGCTTATCTTCCTCTGCCAGTTTTGTTTTTGGCAGCCGGGATATGCTAATACGGCAACTTTAGATACTATAGTTATACCTGCCGCTAATGTTTGTGTAAGTTCATTAAATGTTCCTATTCATGCTTTTTCAGTATATGTATCGGGTGGGACTTCAAGTTTTGCATATTTACGGCAATTTACATTTACAACTACTGGAACTTACATAGCCTCTGATATATTGAATTTTAAACTTTGGGCTTCTGCCATCAATGATTTTTCTACTGCTACACAATGCGGTGCAAATCTTGCGCCTACAGGTCCGGGTGTTCAAACATTTCCAAATTATAGTAGTTATATAGGCATCGCTAAAGTTACTACTGAATATTTTTGGATAACGATGGATATTGCTGCTTCTGCTACTTCTGGAAACACCATTCAAGTGAGCGCTACAGTTCCGGCAGACTTTGTTATCCTTACAGGTATTACAGCCTATTCCGGGTCTACAGATACAAGCGGAACACAAACCTTTTATCAGCCCATTACTGTTCAGCCTGTTGATCAACTATGTTCAACAGGCATTACTTCGTTTAGTGTTACCACTACAGGAGGAGGACTGACTTATCAATGGCAGGAATTTATCTCTTCGTGGAACAACATTACCAATGGAGGAATTTACAGCGGAGCCACTACCGATATATTAACCCTTACCGGAGTAACTACTAGTATGAATAATTATACGTACAGGTGCGTAGTAACCAATGCATGTTCGATAAACTCAACTTCTGCAACGCTAAGATCCGCTTATTCCGGCAGCAGCGTTACGCAAGATAATATTGCGAATATTAATCCGGGAACAAGCAATGCTGAAATAATTGGTATCCGAATTGTTGTGGCCGCAGGTTGTTCTCCAACTGTAACTTCTTTTGCTTTAAACACAACAGGAAGCACAAACCCGGGTACCGACATCACTACTGCCAATGTTTATTATACCGGCTCCTCATCCGTATTTACCACCACCACACTGTTTGGCACATTGGCATCTCCCAATGGTTCATTCGCAATCACAGGAACACAAACTTTGTCTGCAGGCACAAATTATTTTTGGTTAACATACGATGTTCCTGCCGGAGCAACTGTTGGTGATGTGGTAGATGCAGAATGCACTTCCTTAACCATTGGTACAGCCAATTATACTCCAAGCCCTACATCATACACAGGAAGCCGAAGAATAGGTGGTTTTTTACCCAGTTGGAAAGCTGCCAAAACTATTGCAGCTTCAAACACTAATGCCGTTACCGTATGCACTAACGGCAGCGCCATGTCTTTTGGATACAATAATCATGGTCAAATAGGCGATAACACCATCCTTGAAAAACATGTGCCAACAGCGGTATGGACAATTAGCAATATCATATCTGTGGGATCAGGGGGATATTATTTTTCACTTGGTTTAAAGAATGACGGTACCGTTTGGGCTTGGGGTGATAATACTGTATATCAATTGGGTGATGGTACCACTACAGAGAGAAGAACTCCCGTGCAGGTGCTCGGACCTGGAGGAGTAGGATTTCTTACGGGGATCATACAGGTATCGTCAGGGTATCAACATTCTCTTGCGCTGAAAAGTGATAGCACCGTTTGGGCTTGGGGAAATAATCCATCGGGTCAATTAGGCGATGGAACGACCACAAACCGTTCTACTCCAGTACAAGTGGTTGGACCTGGAGGGGTAGGATTTCTTACGGGTATTGTTGCTGTGTCATCTGGAAATGATTTTTCAATTGCATTAAAAAATGATGGTACGGTTTGGGCTTGGGGTAAGAATGCAGAGGGTGCATTAGGCAACAATTCGCCAGGGAATACTCCCAGTAGTACTCCTGTGCAAGTATTGGCCGGAGCATCAGGTTGTGGTACCTATTTATGCAACATTTTCGCAATTGATGCAGGAGCTGATCATGTCCTTGCCGTAAAAAATGACGGCACGGTTTGGGCATGGGGAAATAATTTTTTTGGTCAATTAGGTAACGGACTGGCTCCAGTTTTTGCAGGCGGGTGTTGGTGTATTAAAACCCCTGTACAGGTAGTAACTGGCGCCTCCGGCTGCACCACCAATTTATGTAACATTACAGATATATCAGCAGGATATAATCAATCCATTGCACTGAGAAATGACGGCACGGTTTGGGCATGGGGACTAAATAGCAATGGGCAGTTAGGCGATAATACGTTGGTAGATAAAAATGCTCCCGTTCAGGTACTTGGCCCCGGTGGTGTGGGCTTTCTTACAGGAATAAGGGTTGTATCAACAGGATGGAATGGTTCTTATGCCATAAAAAATGACAGCACACTTTGGTCTTGGGGTGGAAATAGTACGGGGCAAATAGGCGATAATACAACAACACAACGCCAAACTCCAGTACAAACTATAGGACTTTGCAAGATTTCTCTTGTTCCGCTTCCCATTGAATTACTGTATTTTAATGCCATAGCGAAAAACAATAGTTTAGTGAAGTGTTACTGGAGTACGGCCACCGAAATAAACAGCGATTACTTTGCTGTGGAGCGGAGCCAGTATGGAATCAACTTTGAACAAATAGGAACTGTTAAGGGTGCAGGTAACAGCAGCGTTACTCGTAATTATATTTTTTACGACCATGAACCCTATAGCGGTATTTCTTATTACCGCCTCAGACCTATGGATTATAACGGAGCGTTTACTTATTCCGAGATACGCCCCGTATATATCGGCACATTGGATATTATTACCATCTATCCCAATCCTTCCACAGACGGAAGCATACAATACATAATTGCCAGCGAAGATGGCGGAGAACTGAGCGTAAAAGTATATGATATAATAGGAAGAAAAGTAATAAGCAATACCGAAACACTCGAAAGTGGAGTTGTTACCAGAAAGCTAAGCACCGCAGCCCTCAGCAGCGGAAGTTACTTATTGCAGGTAACCAATGGTGATCTTGAAAAAACACAAAAGCAGTTTGTAATAAAATAAAAAAAATCCCACCTATCTGCTCGTCCGGTAGCGAGAATTCTCTCCACCTAGGCGGAGAGGATTTGTATTCCTTTCTTCTCCACTAATCGGACTGGTGAGAGGATGAAATAGCAGCAAAGTAAAAAGGCTGAATGATTGCACAATATTCTGGTCAAAAATATGTTACCATGAATTAGTAATTCTCCAAATAATTTTTAACTTTACTTCAGAATGAAAAAATACATTTTCCATTTTTTTATTTTTACAAGTATTTTTCCAAATTTTTTGTTTGGACAAGCACCCAAATACAGCAATGAATTTCTTTCCATTGGTATTGGTGCACGTGCATTTGGAATGTCAAATGCCTGTGTTTCTTCAGTAAACGATATAACTTCCGGCTATTGGAAT
Organism: Bacteroidota bacterium; assembly: GCA_016213435.1. Taxonomy (GTDB): domain Bacteria; phylum Bacteroidota; class Bacteroidia; order Palsa-948; family Palsa-948; genus Palsa-948. Next base: position 19,761 of record JACRAL010000142.1, on the reverse strand, counting down.
CCGGCCGGTTTGATGGGAATCAAAAATGACATGCAGGTAGGACTAATGCATGCAGAATATTTTGCGGGTATAGCGAAATATGATTATGGTGCCATTGCAAGAAGGTTAGACAGCAGCAGTGCAATTGCGCTGAGTGTTGTTCGATTTGCCGTGGACAATATTCCTAACACTACGGAATTAATTGATGCATCCGGAAATGTGAATTATGATAATATTAAACCATTTTCTGCGGCAGATTACGCTTTTGTTCTTTCCTACGCCCGTGCCCCAAAGATCAAAGGGCTTACGCTGGGTGCAAATGCTAAGATCATTCGCAGGATAGTCGGTAAATTTGCCGGAGCATGGGGATTTGGGTTAGATGCCGGAGCGCAATACGATTACAAAGGATGGAAATTCGGAGCGATGGCAAGAGATATTACCACCACCTTTAACGCATGGAGTTTCAACTTACCTCAGGAAATGCAAGATGTTTTTGCTGCAACCGGCAATGAAATTCCTATCAATTCCATTGAGCTTACTTTGCCGCGTCTTATCATTGGTGTTGCAAAAAAAGGTAATTTAATGAAAGATCTTACCCTGCTTGCTGAAATGAATATGGATTTAACCTTTGATGGAATGCGTAATGTAGTGCTTAAAAGTAACTTAATAAACGGGGACCCCCATTTTGGATTGGAGTTTGGCTATAAAAGCATAGTATTTCTAAGAGCAGGTATTATGAATATTCAGCATGAAAGTGATGTGACCGGAAAAAGAGTCACAACCATGCAACCAAACTTTGGAATTGGCGTAAAAATCAAACGTATCAGTATTGATTATGCACGAACAGATATAGGAAACAAATCCATCGCTTTATATTCAAATATTTTTTCGTTGAGACTGGATATTAATAAACAAGGTAAATGAAGCAAAAATTGCAAGTTGTAATCCTGATAACTATCGGGAACAAATTACAAGTTAAGAAGATTCTTCTTTCTTCTTTCTTCTTTCTTCTTTCTTTTTTCGGTTTTTCACAGTCACAGGTATATTGGAACGAATGGATTAATTTTTCTCAGAAGTATTATAAAATTCCTGTTGCGCAAAATGGGGTTTATCGGATTGACTCTTTGACTTTGGCAAATGCAGGAATTTCTCTTTTATCTCTGGACCCGCATAACTTCCAGTTATTCTTTAGGGGACAGGAGCAGCATATCTATGTAAAAGGAGAAGCCGATGGCATTTTTAATTCTTCCGATTACATAGAGTTCTATGGAAAGAAGAATGACGGATCGCTTGATTCGATTATGTACAAGGGGGTATTGTACAATAAATCTGTTCGCCAGCCCAATCCATATTACAGCTTGTTCAATGACACTTCGGCCTATTTCCTCACATGGAATAATTCAGTTGCTAATAAAAGAATTATAGATTTTCTTTCAGATACGAATTATACTTATTTCTCTCCCTCAGCTTATTTTCTGAAAGAAGATATTATTGAGAATCATTCGCTCTATTATTATGGAAGTTCTACTGTAACAAATATTGATTTTCCTGAATATGAGGAATCGGAAGGTTGGTCCAGTGGAGATTTTTATGCCGGCAGCAACTATACTGCAAATTTTAATACTTCCAATCTTTATTCCGGAGCAATGGCTCCAAATGTTCAAATAAAATATGCGATGATGGGTGAATCGAATGACTGGTATGCAATCCCTGACCATATTATAGAAGTGAAATACAAAAACAGTTCGAATACTTACTCTGTTATCGCTACTAATTCTTTTGATGGATACCGATTATTGAGTGGATCCTTTTCTTTTCCGGCAGCTTCTTTTAGTACCCCCGGCACCGAGGTGGTGATAGCTGCTCTTACGGGAAGTTTTTCTGTCAGTCGAAACACCGTTCCGTATGTGACCCTGAAATACCCCCATACATCAAATCTTGAAAATAAAACTTATTATGAGATGTATGTACCGCAGGATTTATCGCAATCACAATCTTATTATAATTTTTCCGATTTTACTGATTTGAATTCGTCCCCCTATCTCTACGATCTAACAAATCATGTACGGATTCCCATTACAAAAAATGGCAGTATTTATAAATCTCTTGTACCGAATTCAGGAGTAGAAAAATTTTGTGTGGTAAAGTCGGAAAAACAATTTCTTCCAATTAGTTCTATCAAACCGGTGGGAGGAACGGGCTCTTTTGTAGATTATTCCGCATTGGCTGTTGACTCCGCATTTATTATTATCACGAATAAAATTTTGATGGGAGCAAATGCAAATGAGGGAGTTACGGCTTATGCCGATTACCGCGCAAGTTCAGAAGGCGGAAATCATAATGTATTGGTAGTAGATATTGATGACTTGTATGATGAATTTGGTTACGGCATTCCAAAATTTCCATTCTCTATTCGTCATTTTGTGGACTATTGTCTGGATAAATTTCCAACACTCCCACAAAATCTTTTCCTCATCGGCAAGTCCGTTCAGCCGGATAAAATCAGAAATCAAAATAGTTATTCTGATCCAACCGGAAAGAATTATGCCATCAGTTTTGTGCCTTCTATTGCTTATCCCACATGCGACAACATGCTGGTTGCAGGTCTTAATGGCACTTTGCTGGAATCACCGGTGCCCATCGGACGGCTTGCAGCAAAGAACATCAGTGAAGTAAATACCTATCTCACTAAAGTAAAGGAATACGAACATCCGCTTCCAGATCCCGATGAATGGATGAAGCATGCTATTTTTATTGCGGGTGGAGCCGATGCAAATCAGCAGCAGTGGTTTTGCGGGTATGTACATAACTATGCAAAGATAATTGAAGACACAAGTTTTGGAGGGCATGGACATGTTTTCTGTAAAAACTCTTCTTCTCCCACACAAGTTTCTTTTTCTGATTCCATCAAAGGGCTTATTAATTCGGGAGTTTCCATTATTTCTTTTTTTGGTCATACTTCAGCTACTGTTTTTGAATTCAATATTTTGCCTCCTGATGAATATGATAATACCAATGGCAAGTATCCTTTTTTTCTTGCCGATGGCTGTGTGGCAGGAGATATTCACCAGTCTCCTTACTCCGGTGGTATAAGCTCCAGTGAGATTTACACTCTTTCAAATAGGGGAATGATTGCTGTTCTTGCTTCTTCAGGACCCGGAACGCCCATCGAGTTAAATGCATTCACCACCCAATTTTATAACGGAGTGGCTCGGCAGCTATATGGTCAATCTGTTGGAAAAAATATTCAGGCAGCTTTCAAAAGCATACAAGGGAATGCTGTAAATATTTTCATGAATGCTGCTATTCTTGAATTGACCTTGCATGGAGATCCTTCTATTATCATTCACTCGAGCAAATTGCCCGATTATGCTGTAACAACCTCTTCCTTGTATTTTTCTCCCTCGTATGTTTCCACCGATCAGGACTCTTTTGATGTAAATGTGATCATTACTAATATTGGAAAAGCAACTAACGACAGTGTAACAATAACTGTTATCCGGCATTTTTCTGACGGCACATCCGCATCCTATTCCAGAACCCTTCCTCATATTTATTATAAAGACACACTCACCATCCGCATGCCTGTTGACCCTGTGAAAGGTTCCGGTTTGAACAAATTTGAAGTTTATGTGGACTCGGGGAACGCCATTACAGAACTGAATGAATTTAATAATGATATTTCTATTTCGAATGCTGTATCACTCATGATCTATTCGGGAGATATTATTCCTGTTTATCCGTATAAGTATGCAATTGTTCCCAATGACACCATTATGTTGAAGGCAAATACAGCAAATCCATTTGCTGCTCCTGCCCGCTATATTTTTGAAATTGATACGACTGATTTATTTAACAGCCCTCAGAAAAAAACAGCATATGTTACACAGGGCGGATCAGTAGTTAAAGTTCCGTATAACGCATGGTCTCCTTCTCCGTTAATATTAACTGACAGCACTGTTTATTTCTGGCGGGTGAGAAGGGATACGAGTGATTTTTTAAATTTTAGGTGGCGCGAAAGTTCTTTTCAATACATCCCGGGCAAACGCGGATGGGGGCAGTCGCATTTCTTCCAGTTCCTGAAAGGAGACAGATTTAAATATATAGATACAAACAGAATTACCCGAACCTTTGAGTTTGAAAAACAAAATCATATTATTGAAATAAGCACTCTTAACTATACAAAAAAAGGAAGTGGAAACTATTTCAGTCGGATTTGGTTTTATATGGATGGACTTCAGCATACACTCCATTCTTTGGGGTCTGCTTTACACCTCTCTTATCCGAATATTCCTGTAATTGTTTCGGTGCTGGATCCTGTTACAGGCGTAGCTTGGAAAAACAATAGTTCTGGTAAATATGGCAGCATTCCAAATGATCAGTCAGAAGCATTGGAATTTTATACTCAAACTCCTGCCCAACAGGATATACTCAGACGTTTTTTACAGGATTCTATCCCCTGCGGCTATAAAGTGATTGTTTATACAGATGATGATAACAACCTTGGGGATCTTCTCGGAGGAAACAGTCCGCATACAAATCTCGGTCTTGTGCATGCATTTCAGTCCATAGGCGGTACGCAGTTTCCAAACTTGCAAAATAATTTGCCATATATTCTTATCGGCAATAAATGCGGTAATGCAGTTGAAAAACTGGGAGACAGAGAAACCGATACTATTTTTTTATCCGATACTTTTTCCGTAAAAAGATCCAGCGGGATAATTTTTTCCGAAATAGTGGGTCCTGCTTCCCAGTGGAGTTCCATGCACTGGCGTTATGTTTCGCCCGAGCAGAATAGTAATCCTGCTGCTGCTGCCTATGATACCCTTAAAGTTACTATAATCGGTATCCGAAAAGATGGAACTATGGATACACTGATAAGAAGCATTTCAAAAGATTCATTTGACATTTATAATCTTAATACCACTATCAATGCCGACACTTATCCGAATCTGCAATTGCTTGGTTATGTAAAGGACCGATTAAAGAAAACACCTCCCCAGTTAAAAAAATGGCAGGTATATTATGACGGTGTTCCGGAGGCATCACTCAATCCGGTGAAGCATTATGTTTTTCATAATCCTGCTGTTCAGCAAGGCGACAGTATGAAGTTTAGTTTGGCAATTGAAAATATTGGTGATTATAACATGGATAGTATGTGGGTGAATACCTGGATTTATGATGCGAACAGACATCAGGTCCAGTTCGATTCAATCAAACTCAAACCATTGTTGGTTGATAGCATTTTAATTGCTAATGTCGGATTTTCAACCACAAATCTTCCCGGAGGTCAAAACTACGTATGGATTGAAGCAAATCCTTTCAACACAGAACATCAGTTGGAAGAACATCATTTCAATAATATTGGTACGGTTCCATTCTCTGTTTCTGTGGACAAAGTAAATCCTCTTCTGGATGTTACCTTTGACGGTGTACATATTATGAATGGGGATATTGTTTCGGCAAAACCGAACATACTTATTAATGTAAAAGATGAAAATACATTTCTTGCAGTTGACATAACCAGTTTCCAGCTTTTTCTTAAACGTCCCTCACAAAGTGATTTTGAGAAAATTGATTTGCAAGAGTTTTCATTCACTCCTGCGGTGTTGCCGGGTAATAATAGTTGCAAAATCAATTATACTCCTACATTGAGCGATGGGGTTTATCAGTTAAAAGTTCAGGGGAAAGATAAAAGCGGAAATTTTTCGGGCAGAAATGAATACAATATTTCTTATGAAGTAATCAATAGACCAACAGTTACCCATGCGCTAAACTATCCGAATCCGTTTTCCACTTCCACGCGCTTTGTATTTACACTCACAGGATCTGCTGTGCCCGATTATTTTAAAATACAAATTCTTACTGTTACCGGAAAATTGGTGAAGGAAATTGACAAATTTGAACTTGGACCAATTCACATTGGAAGGAACATTACCGATTACGCATGGGACGGGAAAGACATGTTTGGCGACCAGCTGGCAAATGGAATTTATCTTTATCGGGTAGTTACACAGCTAAACGGCAAATCGCTTGAGCAGCGCGAGAGCGGAGCTGATCAGTTTTTCACTCAGGATTATGGAAAAATGTATTTAATACGGTAAAATTATTTTTCGTTCTTTTTTCTGCCTGTTACATGTTTTCCACGGAGTGAATATTTTTCAAAATTTTCCCAATCACTTCGGCTGATTTTCTCAAATCCTCGACCGTATGCGCTTTGCTCACAAAGCTTACTTCGTATCCTGAGGGTCCGAAATAAACACCATGCTCCAGAAGTGCGTGATGCATTTTTCTAAAATGTTTTATAGAATCAGCAGCAATTTCTTCAGCACTTTGAATTTTTTCTTTATCTGAAAATGCAATCCAGAAAATACTTCCAATTGAAAATATTTTAACTTGTAACTTCTTCCCGATAGTTATCGGGATTATACCCTGCAACTTGTTAATTTCTTCTATTAAAAACTGTGTCTTCCGTTCAAGAGAAGCATAAAATCCCGGTTTCAGGCATTCAGTAAGCTGTGCTATTCCTGCCGCCATTGCTACAGGATTTCCGGAAAGAGTTCCTGCCTGGTAAACATTACCCTCTGGAGAAATATGATTCATAATTTCTGCACTCGCTCCGTAAGCTCCCACCGGAAGTCCGCCACCGATAATTTTTCCGTAAGTAATAATATCTGGTCTGATATTGTAATGACCTGCTGCACCAGTGAACCCGATTCTGAATCCCGAGATCACCTCGTCAAAAATTAGGAGTGATTTATTTTCGGTGCAGATATCGTGGAGAAATTGTATATAATCCTTGTCTTGTAAAAGCAAACCATTGTTGGCAGGTATTGGTTCGATGATGATACAGGCGATTTCATTTTTGAATTTTGAGAAAGCTTCCTTTACAGCATCCTTATTATTTAGCGGACAAACAATAGTTTCATTCACAAACGCTTCAGGAACTCCTGCAGAAGAAGTATTTCCAAAAGTTACCAAGCCCGAACCTGCTTTCACCAAGAGTGAATCGCTGTGTCCGTGATAACATCCTTCAAACTTTAAAATTTTATTTCTCTTTGTAAATCCTCTCGCCAAACGTATTGCACTCATCACGGCTTCTGTTCCCGAACTCACAAATCTTATTTTCTCAATGAATTTGTTATTAGTCAGAATCAATTCCGCCAGTTTATTTTCCAGTTCAGTTGGCGCACCGAAAGAACTTCCCTTCTCTACAGTTTTTTTTATTGCATCCACCACCTTTGGGTTTGCATGCCCCAGAATCAACGGTCCCCATGAACAGCAGAAATCAATATATTCGTTCCCATCGGCATCCCAGATGTGAGAACCTTTTCCGCGTTCAATGAACAATGGAGTTCCGCCTACCGAGCGAAAAGCACGCACAGGCGAGTTAACTCCACCGGGAAAGTAATTTTTTGCCTTTTCAAAAAGTTTTTCGGATTTATCTTTCTTCATATAAAAGGTATTCTCTACAAAGATATATCTTTGGGCTTCGTGTCTTCTGGACTTAGCGGTTAATATTTTACCGTAAAGACACTAAGAAGCAAGAAACCCCAATGAAATATTCGAATACACTTCCGTTTTCAAAAGCACAGGATACAATAGATCCGCTAAGAAAATTTCGAACAAAGTTTTTATTTCCGAAACATAAAGGCAAGGATGTAATTTATTTTACAGGAAATTCTCTCGGGCTTCAGCCGAGATCCACTGCAAAATACATTCAGCAGGAGTTAAGCGATTGGGCGAAGTACGGAGTGGAAGGACATTTTCAGGCAAAGCATCCTTGGTTTTCCTATCACGAATTGTTTGCAAAACCGGTTTCAAAGATCGTTGGGGCAAAATCAAGTGAAGTGATAATGATGAATCAATTGACGAGCAACATTCATTTTTTGTTCGTGTCGTTTTATTGCCCCACTAAAGAACGATACAAAATTTTGTGCGAAGCAAAAGCATTTCCATCCGATCAATATGTTCTGGAATCACAGGTAAAATTTCATGGCTATGCTCCTGACGATGCAATCATAGAAGTTGCTCCAAGAAAAGGCGAACACACTATCCGCCACGAGGATGTTTTATCTGCCATCGAAAAAAATAAAAATGAACTCGCGCTTGTTTTCATCGGGGGCGTAAATTATTACAGCGGACAGGTGTTTGATATGCAATCCATCACCGAAGTTGCGCATAATGCAGGAGCGATGGTTGGTTTTGATCTGGCGCACGCGGCAGGAAATATCAAACTGAATTTACACGACTGGAATGTGGATTTTGCTGCATGGTGTACCTATAAATATTTGAACTCCGGTCCCGGCAGTGTGGGAGGTGCGTTCGTTCACGAGCGTCACCACACAAACGATCTTTCGCGTTTTGCAGGATGGTGGGGTCACGATAAATCTACACGCTTCAAAATGGAAAAAGGTTTCAAGCCGATTCCTACTGCAGAATCCTGGGCGCTGAGCAATGTGCCGATCATTTCCATGGCTTGTCACAAAGCAGCGGTTGATATTTTTGAAGAAACTGGGATGAATGCTTTGGCGGAGAAAAGTAAGAAGTTGACAGGTTATTTGGAATTTGTCATTGAAGAGATTAATTTAAATTTTAAAAATAAAAAACTTGAAATAATAACTCCTAAAGAAAGAGGATGTCAACTTTCCATGATTGCGCATGGACTGGGAAAACCTTTTCATGAACAGCTAACCCGGCAGGGAGTTATTGCCGACTGGCGCGAACCGAATGTGATCCGCATGGCGCCTGTGCCTTTGTATAATTCGTTTGAGGATGTGTATCGTTTTGGAGAAATAGTAACCATGTCATTGCGAACGAAGTAAGGTACTCCTATCGGAGATTGCTTTTCCTCGTTTATCCCCCTCGCAATTACATAAAAATAAATTACATGAAAAAAAGTTCAAAAATTATTTTGACAGCCATTCTTTTGCTTGCAGCTGTATTTTTCTCTCTGGGGATTTTTGTGCCGTCTCTTAATTTTGAGAACAGGATCACAGTAAATAAACCGGTTGCACAGTCATTCAAAATTTTTAACAGCCCTTTTGCGTTATCAGAATGGATTCCGGGATTGAAAAATGTAAAATGGATCAGCGGAAGACAAAATGAAGCCGGAAGCAAATGGGAAATGATCATAGAGCAGGATGGAAATACCTATGTAATGAGGGAAGAACTTGTCACTTTTAAAGAAAACGAAGTATTTGCTGTTAAAATGGAAAACGATGAGATGACAAATGTTATGGAAGTAAGATTTACTGATAAAGGAACGGTTACAGAGATCACATCTACCAATCATGTTATAGGAAAAAATATTTTCCAAAAATCATTATTGGTTCTTTCAAAATCCATTTTTATAAAACGAGAGAAGAAAATGTATGAGCAGTTGAAAAAAATTATTGAATCAAGCAATTAAACATTTTTGTTGGCAGGACAGGAACTGCACCCCTTAACAGATTTTTTTCTGAAAGTAAGATATCCGCGATACCAGAGATAATATAAGGTAAACAAGTATTTCCTGCATTGAATTCGTAGCTGTTTGAACTCCCCAAAGTTACTACCTTTGTTACTCATATTTCTACCTTTTTTTCGGTATTATTCTCTATGATAACCGCAGATTCCCCCGTAAAATTCAATAAGAAAAAATATTCTGACGAAATACTTCTTTCGCTCTACAAGGAATTGATAAAGCCAAGAATGATCGAAGAAAAGATGCTCATTCTTCTCAGGCAGGGAAAAATTACAAAATGGTTTTCTGGAATCGGGCAGGAAGCAAGCAGTGTAGGATCTGCTATGGCACTTCAGAAAGATGAGTATATTCTGCCGATGCACCGCAATCTCGGAACTTTCACGGTGCGCGGTATTCCGATGGAAAAATTGTTCGCGCAGTTTCAGGGAAAGAAAAGCGGTTTTACAAAAGGGCGCGATCGGAGTTTTCATTTCGGCACACAGGAATATAAAATTATAGGAATGATTTCCCATCTTGGCCCTCAGATGGGTGTGGCGGATGGAATCGCTCTCGGTCATCTTTTGAAAAAAGAAAAAAAAGTTACGCTTGTTTACACTGGCGATGGAGGAACTTCGGAAGGAGATTTTCACGAGAGTATTAATGTTGCCGCGGTGTGGGATTTACCCGTAATCTTTGCGATAGAAAATAACGGCTATGGTTTGAGTACGCCAAGTACTGAACAGTTTCGCTGCAAACAATTTATTGATAAAGCGATCGGCTATGGAATAGAAGCCGTTCAGATCGATGGGAATAATGTGCTGGAAGTGTATGATACAGTAAAATCTCTCGCAGAATCTATTCGAGAAAATCCAAGACCGATACTACTTGAGTGCATCACATTTCGCATGCGGGGGCACGAAGAAGCGAGCGGGACAAAATACATTGACCCGAAACTTTTTGAGGAATGGGGAAAAAAAGATCCGATTTTGAATTATGAGAATTTTCTTCTTGCCGAAAAAATTCTGAATACTGAAATAATTTCTAAATATAAATCAGAAATTAGAAAAGAAATTGAGCAAGGAATTGAAATTGCTTTTGACGAGAAAAATATTGAGCCATCCACTCAAGAAGAATTGAAAGATGTATTTGCTCCTGTTCCCCGATTCCCCGATTCCCCGATTCGTCAAGAAGAAATGGAGAAAGGACGAAACGAGGAAAGGGGGAGGTCGATGAGATTGATCGATTCCATTTCAGATGGATTGAGATTAGCCATGCGAAAACATCCCAACCTCATATTAATGGGACAGGATATTGCAGATTACGGAGGCGTTTTTAAGATCACAGATGGTTTTGTAAAAGAGTTCGGAAAAGAAAGAGTGCGCAACACTCCGCTCTGCGAAAGCGCGATTCTTGGTGCGGGACTTGGACTTTCAATCAACGGAATGAAAGCGATGGTGGAAATGCAGTTTGCTGATTTTGTGAGTGAAGGCATGACACAGATATGCAACAATTTAGCGAAGGCGTATTGGCGTTGGGGACAGAATGCAAGTGTGGTGGTACGCATGCCTACAGGTGCAGGGTCTGCAGCCGGACCGTTTCATTCGCAAAGCAACGAAGCATGGTTTTTTCACATTCCCGGATTGAAAATAGTTTACCCTGCTTTTCCAGCTGATGCGAAGGGACTTTTACTTGCTGCGTTTGAAGATAGTAATCCTGTCATGTTCTTCGAACATAAATCACTTTACAGAAGCATAACGCAGAATGTGCCGGAGGAATATTATACGATTCCGATAGGGAAGGCAAGAATTTACCCCACTCCAACCCCCTCCAAAGGGGAGGGAGTTTTTCCCCCTTTGGGGGAAACGGAAAAGGGGATGACAGTTATCACCTACGGCATGGGCGTTCACTGGGCTCTTGAAATAATTGAAAAAAACAAATTGGATAATGTTGAACTTGTGGATCTTCGCTCACTTGTTCCCTTAGATACTGAAACTATTTTCAATTCTGTAAAGAAAACAGGGAAAGCAATCATCCTTCACGAAGACACACTCACGGGAGGAATAGGAGGAGAGCTATCTGCACTCATCACCGAACATTGTTTTGAATATTTAGATGCTCCTGTTATGCGCGAAGGTTCTTTAGATACTCCTGTTCCTTTTACCGAAACACTGGAGAAAAACTTTTTACCCAAAGAAAGGTTTGAAAAAAAGTTCATGGAGCTATTGAAGTATTAAATTTTCTACTTAATAAAGTGAGGAGAATTTTTTTCGTTTTTTCAGGTAACCCAAGTTCCTATGCTAAAGTAAACGATCTAGTTTTCTCTAACGGATTAGATACTTTAGGTCCAGGATTTCCGTTAAGTTACTACACTATAAAACTTAGCAGATAGAAATCAATAATCATTGACAACGGAATAGATTTGGAAATACATTTTTCCTAACAGTAAATCTGCAGAACGTTTGATTTTCTTGGCAAAGAAAAATAATTATTCTACGGTAACACTCTTTGCCAGATTTCTAGGCTGGTCAACATTGCATCCACGCATTACGGCAATGTGGTAAGCAAGTAACTGGAGCGGAACAACAGATATAAGTGGAACGAGAATCTCGTCCGTTTCTGGAATTTCAATCATATAATCGGCATGATTCTTCACAGATTTGTCACGCTCGGTAACGATAGCAATAATCTTTCCTTTACGCGCTTTTACTTCCTGAATATTGCTCGCTACTTTTTCGTACCAGGCACCTTTCGTAGCAATGACAACCACGGGCATATTTTCATCTATGAGCGCGATAGGTCCGTGTTTCATTTCAGCGGCAGGATACCCTTCTGCATGGATGTAGGAAATTTCTTTCAACTTCAGTGCTCCTTCCAGCGCAACGGGGAAAGTATATCCTCTTCCGAGGTAGAGAAAGTTTTTTACATCTTTGAAAACTTTGGCAAGTTTTTTAACCTCGTCATTTTTTTTAAGAACTTTTTCGATCTTGGCAGGAATTTGATCCAGTTCGTTGATCAGTTCAAAATATCTTGATACAGAAATAGTGCCCCGCTTCTTTGCAATGCGAAGCGCCATCAAGGTGAGAACGGTAATTTGTGCTGTGAATGCTTTTGTGGATGCTACTCCGATCTCAGGTCCTGCGTGTGTATAGGAACCTGCGTGTGTGGTGCGCGGAATAGTTGAACCTACCACATTACATATTCCAATGATGGTTGCTCCTTTTGATTTAGCAAGTTCAATCGCAGCAAGTGTGTCTGCTGTTTCGCCTGATTGGGAAATTGCTATCACCACATCATCTTCTCCTATGATAGGGTTTCTATAGCGGAATTCTGAAGCGTATTCCACTTCCACCGGTATGCGCGCAAGGTCTTCAAATAAATATTCAGCCACCAGCCCCGCGTGCCAGGATGTTCCGCAGGCAACAATGATAATTCGTTTTGCGTTTATTATTTTCTGCTCATACTCTTTTATGCCGCCAAGATTTACTTTTCCTTCTTTTGCAACAAGCCGCCCGCGCATGCTGTCGCGGATGGAACGAGGCTGCTCGTAAATTTCTTTGAGCATGAAATGAGGGTAGCCGCCTTTTTCAAGCGCTTCCAATTTCATTTCAAGTGTTTGTATGTAAGGAGTTTTTGCTTTATTGCGGATCGTTTTTATCTGGAGTTTTCCTTTTCGTGGAATGACAGCAATTTGTTCATCTTCGAGATAAACAACATCTTTTGTGTATTCAATGATTGGTGTTGCATCCGATGCTACAAAATATTCTCCCTTACCGATCCCAATGACAAGCGGACTTGATTTTTTTGCCGCAATGAGTTCATCCGGATTATCTTTCGAGAGAACAACGATTGCATAGGCGCCAATTACTTCTGTAAGCGCCTGACGCACTGCTTCCGCAAGTTCAACACTTTCGTTTACATAAATATCTTCAATAAGATGGATAAGTACTTCTGTATCCGTATCACTATGGAATTTATGTCCTCGTTTCTTCAATTCCTTTTTCAGCGGAGCGTAATTCTCAATAATGCCGTTGTGAATAATGACAAGATTTTTTGTCTGAGAAAAATGAGGATGGGCATTGACATCGTTTGGCGCTCCATGAGTTGCCCAGCGTGTATGCCCGATGCCGATATTCCCCTGCGTGTCTTTTTTGGCTATGTATTTTTCGAGGTCCGATACTTTCCCCTTGCATTTATAAACATTGAGCTTTGAGTTGAGAATCGCAACTCCTGCACTGTCATATCCTCGGTATTCAAGACGATGAAGTCCTTTAATAAGGATAGGATACGCTTCTTTGTTTCCGATGTATGCTACTATGCCGCACATGTGATTTCAATTTAGGAGCCCCACCTAAATCCTCCCCTTCAGGGAGGACTTTATATTCATTTTTCATGAAGTGGAGAGACAATAAATATGAACACGAATTTACGAAAGATATTGTCTATCGCAATATTTTTTCTCCCTCCCTAATGGGGAGGGAATGGGCGGGGTTATTATTTCAATCCCAATTCCTTCTTCTGTTTCTCATCAATCGGTGAAGGAGAATCCAGCATCACATCACGTCCTGAATTATTTTTCGGGAAGGCAATATAATCGCGGATATAATCTTCGTTAGCGATCACCATAGAGCATAGGCGGTCAAATCCAAAAGCAATTCCTCCATGCGGTGGAGCGCCATATTCAAAAGCGTTGAGGATGAAGCTGAATTTTTGTTCTGTTTCTTCTTTCGTGAGTCCAAGCACTTTAAACATTTGCTGCTGCAATTCTTTGTTGTGAATGCGGATAGAACCTCCGCCTATTTCCACTCCATTAATCACAATATCATAAGCATTTGCTTTTGGTGCATGTGCAGAATTCTTTTCTGTATATCCGTTATACATCCAGTCCATATCTTCTTTCTTGGGTGAAGTGAACGGATGATGCATTGCAAACCAGCGCTGTTCTTCTTCGTTCCATTCAAGCAAAGGAAAATCAACAACCCACAGACATTCAAATTTATTTTTGTCGCGCAATCCCAAACGATTTCCCATTTCCAAACGAAGTTCTCCCAAAGCTTTTCTGGTTTTTGTTTCAGCTCCTGCGAGAATTAAGATTAAGTCTCCAGTTGTTGCAGAAAATTTCTCTGCAATTTTTTTCAGCGATGCTTCGTCAAAAAATTTATCGAAAGAAGATTTTAGTGTTCCGTCAGCATTGTATTTGATATATCCCAATCCTCCGGCACCGATCTGTGGGCGTTTTACCCATTCTGTAAGTTCATCTAATTGTTTGCGTGTGTATTCAGCGCAATCCTTCGCGCAAATTCCTCCTATGAGCTCCGCATCGTCATATACTTTGAAGCCTTTACCTCTCACAAGGTTTTCGCTCCCTTCTCCTTTGGGAGAGGGGTTGGGGGTGAGGTCAACAATCTTCATTTCAAACCTTGTATCCGGTTTATCCACGCCATAGTATTTCATTGCATCGGCATAGGTCATTCTTGGGAACTTCGGCAGATCAAGATTGCGCACTTTTTTGAAAACGTGTTTCACCATTCCTTCGAACATATGCAGAACATCTTCCTGCTCCACGAAGCTCATCTCGCAATCGATCTGAGTGAATTCGGGCTGGCGGTCTGCACGCAGATCTTCATCACGAAAACATCTCACAACTTGATAATAACGATCAAAGCCTGAAACCATCAGCAACTGCTTGAAGGTTTGTGGCGACTGCGGAAGCGCATAAAATTCTCCGGGATTCAATCGTGAAGGCACCACAAAATCCCGTGCTCCTTCAGGAGTAGATTTGATGAGGAAAGGAGTTTCTATATCTGCAAATCCATTCTTGTCAAAATATTCGCGCACTGCCTGACCCACTTTATGGCGCTGCAATAAATTATTTTTTATAGGAGTTCTTCGAAGATCCAGGTAACGGTATTTCATCCTCAGCTCATCGCCTCCATCGGATTCATCTTCAATAGTGAAAGGTGGCGTTTTGGATTCATTCAATATGGTTATTGCATCTGCTGAATGTATTTCGACTTCAATTTCTCCCGTTGGAATATTTTTATTTTTTGCTTTTCGCTCTACAACTTCCCCTTTAACTTGAATTACAAATTCTCTTCCTAATTTATTTATAAGATTCAAGTTTGATTCCCAACCTGACTGTTTCTTTTCTGCACTATCATTTTCTGAAAATTTCCCTAATAGATTAAAATTAATCTGTGTGATTCCATATCTATCCCTTAGGTCAATAAATGCTAGAGATTTACCTAATAAACGAGTTGTAGAAACCCATCCGCAAAGGGATACTATTTGCCCTTCATTTTCTTTTTTTAACTCACCGCAAGTATGTGTACGTAACATAAATATAAAATTGAGAAGCGAAGTTAAGGAAAATGTAAAAGCAGAAAAGATTCTTTGCTTCGTTCAAAATAACAACCACCACAATTTGTAATTTCGCAATGATTAGTTATCCGTACCATGGAAAAAGATGATGAATACTACATGCAGGAGGCACTCAAAGAAGCCCGCAAAGCATTTGAACTGGATGAAGTTCCTGTAGGAGCTGTGGTAGTGTGCGATGGAAAAATAATTGCCCGGGCTCATAATCTTTCTGAACGGCTCACCGATTCCACCGCGCATGCAGAGATGCAGGCTTTTACTTCCGCAGCATCCTATCTTGGAGGAAAATACCTGAACGAGTGTACATTGTACGTTACAATAGAACCTTGCCCCATGTGCGCAGGCGCAAGTTTCTGGACGCAACTTGGAAAAATAGTTTACGGAGCGAAAGATGAAAAGAGGGGATATTCTGTTCTAAACGATAAAATAGTTCATCCGAAAACAAAAATAGTTTCAGGCATTCTCAAAGAAGAATGTTCCGAATTGATGAAAGAGTTTTTTAGGAGGAAGAGAGGCCCATCCTAAACGAGCTTCGCTCCCAACCTTCGGTTGTCCGAAGGGAAGGGGTTGGGGGATGGGTTTTACAATTGATTCCCATCCGCATCCAATTCCACCACTTCGTAGCCAAGTGCTTTCACGCGATCAAGATTTTTGGCCCTATTGCCTACAATAACAATTGCCATATTATTATAAGGCAGATGTTTTTTTGCAAGTTCATCAATATCCTGTTTGGTGATGGCTTTCAGAATTTCTTGCTGTTTGTCTACAAAATCCTTTGAAAGATTGTACTCAAGAATGCGTTTTACGAAACCTGCTTTTTGTCCGTTGGTTTCATAACGGAGGGCATCCTGCTGACCGATGGAATTTTTTACAAATTGCAATTCCTCAGACGTGATTCCTATTGCAGTAAAATTCTTTATCTCTTTCATAAACTCAACTACAGAACTGTCAGTGGCATTGCTTTTGATTCCTCCGCTGGCAGTAAATGGTCCTGCATATTTATTCCCTGAGAATCCGGAGCGTACACCGTAGGTCCATCCCTTTGTTTCACGCAGATTCATGTTGATGTGGCTGTTAAACGCACCGCCCAGCACATAGTTCATTAACATGGATTTGTAATATTCTCCGGTAGCGTCATAGGGCATTGCGATGTAGCCGATACGGATCTCCGACTGGGGTGCGTTGTCTTTGTTTACAAAATAAATTTTTGTTTTTTCAATTGTCGGAATTGGCGGCTGTTCAGTTTTCTGCACTTCCTTCGTCTGCCATGATTTTAAGAAAGCGAGTTTTGGAAGAACTGATTCTTTAGTTACATCTCCAGCTACCACCACTTTGGCAATGGAAGGCGAAAAGTTTTTTGCGTAAAAATTAGTTACATCCTCCAGCGTGAGAGTAGCCACAGATTCTTTCGTTCCGATAACAGGAGTGGAAAGGATATGGGTTTTTCCATAAAGCACTTTTTTGTAAACATTGTTCGCTATCACCACCGGCTGAGTTGACTGGTTATTGATGGTTTGCAGTTGTTCTTCTTTCAGGCGGTCGAAATCCTCTTTATCAAACTTGGGCTGAAAAAGCATTTCATCTGCAATCTTCAGTGTGGCATCAAGATTTTTTGTAAGAGAAGAAATACTCATAGTTATTTCTTCATCGTCTGTGTTAACGGATACTGCACTGCCGAGCCTGCTGAGCATATCGCTGATTTGTTCTGCACTATGCATTTTTGTGGATTCATTCATCAGATTTGCAGTAAGATAAGAGAGTCCCGCTTTCCCAAGCGCATCCATGCGGTGTCCTATTTCCATAGAGACAGTAATGTTCACGGTGGGAGTTTCATCGTTTTTCATCCCGATGGTTTTCAAACCGTTTGGAAAATTTTCTGTCCAAAAATCAGGAACCTTAACCACAGGATTTGATCCCGCTTCAGGTCTTTTGTTTCTGTCAAAAGAGTCTTTCGCTTTGTTGTAAGAAAGATTTTTGTATTCCGCACTTTCTTTTCCATCTTCCGGATTGCGTTTTGGCGTTTCAAAACTATTGGGTTTGTCCACCGCGTTTGGATTTCCCTTCGGAACAACGCTGAGATAAACGGCAGATTTATTTTTTATGTACTGTTTGTATACCCGCATCACATCTTCTTTTGTGATCTTCATGTAGCGCTCCATGTCTATTTTTATCTGGTTAGCATTGCCGGTGAAAGTTTGATATGCAGCCAATTGCGTTCCTTTTCCTCGTACGCTGTTAAGAGAATTAATAGTACTTGATTCGTAATTTGCTTTGTACTTTTTTAGATCGTCTTCTGTTACACCGCGTTTTTCAAATTCCGCCAAGGAGGCATGTATAAGCGAATCCATCTGCGGCAAAGTTTTATCAGGCATAGAGCGGACAGATACCAAAAACATTCCTGCAACTTCACTGGAAAAATTACTTACGTTTGCATCATAGGCTACTTGTTTTTTAACAAAATTCTGATAAAAGATGGAATTTTTATCATCTGATAATATAGAAGCAAGCGCATCAAGAGGAGCTTCGTCTTTATCATAAGAAGGAACAGAAGGAAAAGTAACCATAAGCATCGGGAAACGGATATTGTCTTCGTATGAGATATATCTGTCTTTATCCAGTACTGCAGTTTTCTTCTCGATATTTTTAACTTCCGGACCTCGCGGAATAGAACCAAAATATTTTTCTGCAAGTTTCACCACTTCAGCAGGATTCACATCGCCTGCCACTGTAAGAACCGCGTTGTTCGGTCCGTACCAGCGTAGGAAAAATCGTTTCAGATCTCCTACATCTACACGATTCAAATCTTCTATGTAACCGATCGTTGACCAGGAATAAGGATGTCCATAAGGAAAAAGCGCTTCGAGCGTTTTTTCAAATGATAATCCATAAGGACGGTTATCATAATTTTGACCACGTTCGTTCTTTACGGTCTCGCGTTGATTTTCGAACTTTGTGACAGTAACTGAATCGAGCAAAAATCCCATACGATCAGATTCAAGCCAAAATGTTTTTTCAAGATAATTGGATGGAACAATTTCCCAATAATTAGTGCGATCAAAATTTGTTGACCCATTTAATGTTCCTCCTGCATCAGAAACTATTTTGAAATGCTCTCCTTTTCCGAGATGCTCTGATCCCTGAAACATCATGTGTTCGAAAAAATGCGCGAATCCCGAACGTCCAACCTGTTCTCTGTTCGAACCAACATGATAAGTAACATCCGTATAAACAATCGGATCTGAATGATCTTCGTGGATTACGATGATCATGCCATTTGATAACTGCCATTTTTCGTAGGGTATAATAAGCTCGCCTGGTTTTTTGGTAACCTTCTCTATCATCTTGGCGCCTTCCTGTGAGGGAACTGCTGCAGATTTTTCAGAACTTTGTTTTGTTGTGAAAGAAAAAGCAAATGCCCCGATAGTAAGTGGAATCAGGACAGAAATAATTTTTGTTGTACGCATGATATGATTTTTTGATTGGGTATTTTAAATCGAATTTTGTTTACTTATTTCAAGAGAAGATTAACAATAATCAAAAAAAAAAAAAAGTATTTTTTTCTTCAAATGTTTAGATAATGAATTCCTTTCCGAAGCAGCGATTCGCATCAGAGAGGATTCGAAAGTACGATTTTATGCCTGACAGGCAAATTGCAAAATGTTAAATTCTGTTAAGGGAAAAATTTAGGGATGTATGAAAAACGGATGAAGGCATGCTATCTACACGGCTTTTATACATCAGAATCTAGAAAGCAGATTAGCTACCAACAGACCTCGTTCAGTCAAAAATTTCCATGTAGTAAAGGAATAGCTGACTTACTTGTTTAATCGAATGAATTCCTCGCAGCTCTGCTGCGGGGTGGCTGTTAGTGTTTAGTATCTTTGTTGTGTGAGTGAGCATATATATAAGCGACACAATAAAAATTTATTGTTGTATCATTTGGTTTGTCCTATAAAGTACCG
>JACRAL010000141.1 GCA_016213435.1 Bacteroidota bacterium | reverse complement strand
GTCATTAGAAGACACTGCATTGGTGAACTGCGTAACTGCTATAGTTGAGAAGAACGCAGGAACCGGTATCAGCGTTTATCCTAATCCAAGCAATGGTCAATTTCAATTGATAATTGGCAATGGACAATTGGTAACGGGCAATGAACAGGTATCAATTTACAATATGCTTGGAGACAAGGTATATTCAACAATTATTACCAATCACACGTCAAATCTGAATCTGAATGTGCCCGGAGGAATTTATTTTCTGCAGATAAAATCAGAGAACGGAATAATAGTTCAAAAGCTGACGATCGATAAGTAACATTAAGTTGTATTTCATAAAAGAGGCTGTCTCAAAAAGACAGCCTCTTTTTTTTTAATGAATCCATATTTCATACATTCTACGAGACGCGTAGATGTAACCATAACATCTGAATCTGCACAATATCCGTTGCTGAAAAGAATATTAAAGTATTTTTGAATTCTAAAGATTTTTAATCCTTAAAAGCATTAAAAACTAATCAGGCTAATAAGAAAATTATGTGCAACATGACTGCAAGTAAACTACTTCTACCCTCTAAAATTCAATCCTGACTGTGACCACAAATCAATTAACAGACACTTATCTGCACCAAGGACTTAGATCAAAACTCGCTAAGGAGTTGGCTGAAAAAGGAATCACGGATAAGAATGTACTTAATGCAATAGAAAAACTTCCGCGTCATTTTTTCTTAAATACTGCTTTTACAAAATTTGCTTACGAGGATAAAGCGTTTCCTATCGCGGCCGGACAAACCATTTCCCAGCCCTACACAGTTGCTTTTCAAACTCAGTTGCTTGAACTTAAGAAAGGAGAAAAAGTTTTAGAGATAGGAACCGGAAGCGGTTACCAAACCTGCATCCTGATGGAAATGGGAGCAAAAGTTTTTACAATAGAAAGACAAAAAGAACTTTTTGACAAAACAAAAAACCTCCTTTCACAGATGGGCTATGCACCAAAAATGTTTTACGATGACGGCTACAAAGGGCTTGAGGTATTTGCTCCCTTCGATAAAATTCTTGTTACGGCTGGTGCTCCCTTCATCCCCGAACCTTTAAAAGAACAACTTAAAGTGGGAGGGCGATTGGTTATTCCGGTCGGACAAGGAGAAGTGCAGGAAATGATTCTGATAGAGAAAAGAGGGGCTTCAGAATATATACAAACACAGCATGGCATGTTTCGTTTTGTTCCGTTGCTTACGGAGAAAAACAAGTCGCATTACTAACAGAACACTGTTTATAATAACCAAAAGCAGAGAGGACAATAATTTCACATAGAAGTACGTTTGCACTTTCACTTCCGAAGATCTGCTTCGGAACAAAACACAACAACCATGAAAAAAAAACTATTATTAATTGCAGTAGCATTCGGAGTAACAGCGGCTTTTGCTCAGGATTCATTAGGTTTAAAATCCAAAAAAGGAGAACGCATTCTTCCTGAAAAAGACGACTGGGCATTAAGCATTGATGCCGCACCCATTCTGACTTATTTCGGACATTTTCTGAGTAATGCAGGTGGTAATTCCCCTACATGGGGTTATTCAGGCACTCCTCTCGCAATCACTGGCAAGTATTTCAAAGACGAAAGAACTGCTTACCGCGCACTGATTCGATTGGGAATTGGCTCTACAACTACTAATGCATATAGTCAGCAGGACGGACAAACTACCACTCCTCCTGATCCAACTGTAGTCGTTAAAGATTCATGGAAATATTCATATAGTAATGTTGTTTTAGGAATCGGGAAGGAAAAAAGAAAAGGAAAAACACGTCTTCAGGGATATTACGGAGGAATGTTAATGTTTGGCATAGGAGGAAACAATAACAAATATACTTATGGAAATCCTCTTAAAGCAACATCCGGCACCCGTCATGATTTCGGACTTGATAATCTCGGAAATGATAACTCGCAAGGAGCAGGTAAATGGGTAACGGAAGACAAAGCCGGAGCAACTGTAATGCTTGGCATAAGGGGTTTTTGCGGAGCTGAATATTTCATCTTCCCAAAAATTGCTGTTGGCGCTGAGTTTGGATGGGGATTGGGCGTAACCTCTCAAGGAGATGGACAACAAACTACAGAATTCTGGGATGCTGCAAAAACCCCAGCTGCTGTTGCATCACAAACAACAAAAACAGGCGGAAAAAGTACATTTGGCATTGACACAGACGTTAATGGATCACAAATGATACCTGCAGGAACATTGACTCTCACCATGCATTTCTAGCTATATAAAAATTGCATACACCTTAAAAGCCGATCTGTCATATACAGATTGGCTTTTTTATTTGTCAGTCACAATGAAGGTTGTTATCTGAAGTTCCTGCGAATCTCCCTGTCTGTATCACGTTTTTTAATTGTTTCCCGCTTGTCGTAAATCTTTTTCCCTTTGGCAAGAGCAAGTTCAAGTTTTGCAAATCCCCTCTCATTAATAAAAAGCCGCAGCGGAATAATGGTGAGACCTTTATTGATCAGCGCATCCGAAAGTTTTTTAAGTTCATTCTTGGTGAGAAGGAGTTTCCTGTCACTTAAAGGAATGTGCCCAAACTGCCCTGCATTTTTATATTCGGCAATGTGCATTGCTTTGACAAATAATTCTCCATCGTGCATGAAGCAATATGCGTCATTGATAGCCGCCTTGCCTTCCCGAATAGATTTTATCTCCGCCCCCTTTAGTTGAATGCCGGCAGTATATCTGTCAATAAAGGCATATTCAAACGATGCCCTGCGGTTTTTTATGTCAATATTATTGCTCATGTTCTTTAAAAAAAATAATTAACTTTGCACAATGAAACGTCTGCATCTTATATTGTTTTGCCTTTTTATTTTTCAACTTTCATCCATTTCTTCTTTTGCTCAGAGAGATAATGAAAGCCCTGAAAAAATAAAAGCCAATAAAATCAAATCCCAGAAAGTCCTCAAATATAAATACGAATGGGCTGAGCCGCTCCTTCAAGGGGATTTAATTTTCATTAAACAATATGATTCCAACGGAAACCTTCTTGAAAGTAAATCACCCATGGCCCGTCTTGTTTACAAATACAACGAAAAGGGAAAACTGATTCAGGAAACATATCTCAACAACAATGGCACTATAAAATATAAATATAACTATAACTATGATGGATTGGGCAATCTGACAGAAGAGTCTGAGATGAATGTTGACGGAAGTTTTTATTTCAAAAACTCATATGAATTTGATAAATTCAACAGAAAAATAAAAACCATCACTTACAATGAAGACGGAAGCGTCAAAACTGTTTTCAAATATGATGAAAAAGGAAATCTTATGGATGTGGCAGAATATGACAAGGATAAAAACTTTTATTTCAACACTGTTAATAAATACGATGATAAAGGAAGAATAAGTCAGGAGATTCTATATAAAACGGATGGGTCTATCAGCACAAAAACAGTCTATGAATATGACGGAAATGGCAATAAACTGAAAGAGGTGCGCTACGGAACAGACGCTAAAGTAGAAGATAAGAAAGTATTCTCCTATGATGCGAAAGGGGATTTACTGGAAGAATCTCAGCGGAATTCGGAAGGATTAATATACGCGAAAATTATTTTCAAGTATGACATAAAAGGAAATGTTACCGAAGAAACGGAATACTCTTATGGGAATTTATCTTCCCACAGTATGTTTAAGTACGATGAAAAAGAGAACCTTATTGAAGAAACAATTTTCGGTGAGAATGGAATTATTTTTTCAAAAACCACTTACAAATACGATCTGAAAGGAAATCGTACAGAAGCGATTAAATACAACTTTCTTGACGAACCTGAAACTCTTCTGAAGTACGAGTACGAGTTTTATGAGTAGTAATATGATTTTTTTAGTAATTGCATAATTAACAGTCTCTGTAAAAGTTCCAATATGTACCAAATATCGCTTGATTTTCTTGTGTTAAACTATCGTTTTTTATACGTAGAGCAACAAGTAAAAAGCGGGAAGGAGAAATCCCTTGCCGGCCTTCTCGCTTATCTTTAACTGCAATTACTTCAGCACTTCCAACGCTTTCTTTATCTCGTCAAAACTTGGATAATCTCCCGGATTAGGAAGAACTTCGGCAAAACGAACAATCCCTTCTTTGTCAATTACAAAAGAAGCGCGCTTTGCTACACCTTTTAGTCCAACAACAAAACTTTCTAGGCGCACATCGTAAGCCGCAATAGTTTCTTTATTAAAATCAGAAAGAAGAGGGAAGGTGAGTGCATTTGTTTCTTTAAATTTTGCGAGAGAGAAAATCATGTCAACGGAAATTCCATAAACAGACGCATTTAAGCCATTGAAGAATGAAAGTTCATCGCGCATTTGGCACATTTCTTTTGTGCAATTGCCTGAGAAGGCGGCAGGGAAGAAAAGGAGAACAATATTCTTTCCTTTTAGCCCTTCCAATGAAACCATATTTTTATCCTGATCAGGAAGATTGAAGTTTGGTGCTTTTTGTCCGATAGCGATTGACATAGAAGATGTTTTTTAGGGGGTTATTGATTTATTAATCAAAACAAAGGTAAAATGTTTTTCATATAAAAATTCATTCACATTCTTTGCTGGTATGATTTTTTCACAGATATTTGCCCTCATCTACTAAAATGCGAATTGATACTAATTTACGAATGAAAAGTAAAAAAAACAGAACAGCAAACTTTCGACTGTAATTAGTACATTGGTAATTTAGTAGATATAACTTCTAACTTCAAATATTTAATATTAAACTTTATTCTTATGGCAGTTTTAACAGGTAAAAAAGCACCCTCATTCAAAGCAAAAGCAGTAGTGAGCGGAGGAGAAATTGTAGAAAACTTTTCTCTTGATCAATACATTGGAAAGAAATACGTAGTTCTGTTTTTCTATCCGAAAGATTTCACATTTGTTTGTCCAACGGAACTGCATGCGTTTCAGGAGAAACTAAGCGAGTTTGAAAAACGCAACACCGCACTTGTTGCTGCTTCAACCGACACGGAACAGTCTCATTGGGCATGGCTGCAGACAGAAAAGAAAATGGGCGGCATTAAAGGAGTAACCTATCCAATTGTGGCAGATACCAATAAAACCATCTCTGCAAACTTTGATGTTCTTTCGGGCAAACTCAGCGTTTTAGCTGACGGAAGCATTCAGGCAGAGGGAGAACTTGTTGCGTATCGCGGGTTATTTCTCATTGATAAAAAAGGAGTTGTTCGTCATCAGCTTGTAAACGATATGCCGCTTGGCAGAAATGTTGACGAAGTTCTCAGAATGGTAGATGCGCTTCAGTTCAACGAAGAGAACGGAGAAGTTTGTCCTGCCGATTGGCAAAAAGGAAAGGAAGGATTAAAAGCAACGCATGAAGGAATTGCCAGCTATCTTTCAAAGAAATAATCTGTTAAGTATCTGAATATTCATCCTATCGAAATACGAATCAAATACGAAGTTACGAACTACGAAACAAATGCAATTCGCGCTTCGATAAAATCAAGAAAGAGATCAATAGTTACAAAAAGGCACCATGGTGATAAAAAAACTTCTTATTGAGTTCATAGGAACATTTTTTCTCGCTACCACTTTTGTTCTGACTAACGGAAGTTTTCTTGCTCCGCTTGCTGTGGGTGCGGTGTTCGCAGCCCTTGTTTATATGGGATATGCAATTTCCGGTGCGCATTATAATCCTGCCACCACTCTTGCAATGCTCATTCTGAAGAAGATCAGCGTAAAAGATTTTAGTTTTTACATTCTCATACAATTACTTGCTTCATTTTCCGGAGCATTTTGTTACTTTCTCATTTGGGGAAGGAATATGGGAATTCCCAGACCGAGCATGGAGATAAATATTCTCAAGTCATTATTTATCGAAACCATTTTCACCTTTATTCTTGTCCTTATGTATTTATTTGTCACAGACAAGAAAAGTGCGGGGAATAATTTTTATGGTTTAGCAATAGGATTAACGTTAATCGGAATCGGAATTGCAAGTGCAAACACTTCAGGAGGAGCGTTTAATCCTGCTATCGGGTTAGGGCCTATGCTGGTTGATAAGCTTTTTGGAACTTGTTCATGTAACCCATTTGAATACGGATGGATTTATCTGGCAGGACCTCTTATTGGTGGAATTGTTGCAGCAGTGGCATTTAGGATAATTAACCCGAATGCGGGTACTTCGTAATTTTTTAATCACATGTATGCAGAACATAACAGTCATAGGTTCAGGAACAATGGGAAACGGGATAGCCCACACGTTCGCTCAGTTTGGATACAAAGTTTCTTTGGTTGATATCAAGCAGGAATTTTTGGATAAAGCACTTGCCACTATCACAAAAAATATCGATAGGCAAGTGGAAAAAGGAAGCATCACCGAAAGCGATAAGCAAAATACGTTAAAAAACATTTCTACTTTTACCAAACTGGAGGACGGAGCAAAAGATGCTGATGTGGTGGTGGAGGCGGCAACAGAAAATACAGAGCTTAAACTTAATATCTTCCGCGAACTAGACAAGATATGCAAACCCGCAGCCATTCTTGCAAGCAACACTTCTTCTATTTCTATTACCAAGATAGGTTCTGTCACAAAACGTGCTGATAAAATTATTGGAATGCATTTTATGAATCCAGTTCCATTAATGAAATTAGTAGAAATTATTCGAGGGAAAACCACTTCTGATGCTGTGATGAAAATCGTTATGGATACTTCTCGTTCGCTGAAAAAAGTTCCTGTAGAAGTGAACGATGCACCTGGTTTTGTTGCTAACAGAATATTAATACCAATGATCAACGAAGCAATTTATACTTTGCACGAAGGTGTTGCGGGGGTGGAAGAGATTGATACGGTAATGAAACTCGGCATGGCTCACCCGATGGGACCGCTTCAACTTGCAGATTTTATCGGATTAGATGTGTGCCTTTCTATTCAGCAAGTTCTTTTTGATGGATTTAAAAACCATAAATATACTCCCTGTCCTCTTCTTTCGGAAATGGTTGCTGCAGGACAACTGGGTGTTAAATCAGGAAAAGGGTTTTATGTTTACACTGCTGGAAGGAAAGATTTGGTAGTGGCGGATAGATTTAGGAAGCATTAAACTTCACCATCCTGTATCTGCTGAATTATATCTTCGATCAACTTGTCTTCTCCCTGAGTTGGATCGTACTTCCATTTGAGATTATTTCCCCACAAAACAGCAAACGATTGCCAGATAAATGCAGAAAAGGTTCCGCGGTAATCTCTAATCACTTTATAAGTGGTCATTCCTGTTTCGCGGTTAATCAACCGGATCAGTATTCTTCCCTGATTCATCGTCAGATTTTTCAGATCGTGTTCAAATTGTGTTTTTAATTCCTTCTCGGTCTTTTTTAGGTAAGGATCGCGCTTATTCTCGGGAATGTTGGAGAGTATTGCATCGTATTCTCTTAATTTCACTGAAGCAAGCACTGCATAAGGATATGCCTGGCGTACATCGCGCAGCAGTCTATAGTATTGTTGTTTTTCCTTTTCACTCTTAAAAGTACGTGAAGCAACAACCTGAAACTCATTTAATGTAACCAGCGGAAGAGTTTCTCCATTGTATGGAAAAGCCCTAAGGGTGATTTTATTTTCAGGAATTGATTCCGTAACTGCTGCAGAGCCTTTTGTTTTATTTTTCCTGTTTTGAGTAAATCCATTAACAGAAACAAACAGCACGAAAAGAATTGTGGTTGAAATGATAGGTGTTATGTAGGAGGTTTTTTTCATTTGCTTACTGATACTTTCAATAATTATACCACTTATTGAACGAGAGAGATGCTAAAATGTTATTATAAAGGTAGTTATTTGTCATTCATTTATGTCAAAGGTTCCATCTATTGGTGTAATAAAAACAGAATAACTGCAATGAAACCACCCCACCCCTCCTTGTAAAGGGAGGGGTGCTAACAGCCAGATTTCAATAAGTCAAATTTGTAGTACACTTATTCTTAACAAAAAAAATATAATTCTGTAACTTTATATATCTTTACAGCGTCATATCCTTGAAATTTACAGAAAAACAATCAATTTAAATCAAAAACAAATGAAAACTTCAAAAATCACTTTAGCAATTGCAGCTATCATGCTTTCAATGGCAGTAGTTGTGATTTCTTGTAAAAAGAAAGATGCCGCTCCAGAGGAAACCCCAACTGCAACAGATTCGGAAACTGCAGGTGCCAGCGACAATAGTATGGCAGAAAGAATGTCGGATGATGTTTCAGACATGGGTGGACAAGCATCCGAAAATGGTTCTATGAGTTCTTATCGCCTTGCGCAGGGAAGCTCCTTATTAATGGCTTGCGCATCGGTGACTTATGATTCTGTAGTTAATAAAGTAATTACTGTTACTTTTAACGGGCAAATCTGCATGGATGGTCACACACGCAGCGGTTCTATCATATTTGATTATTCGGGATCTTCTTTGGGTGCGAGGTTTTATCGCCATCCGGGTTTTAAATGTGTAGTTACCACCAGCAACTATGTTGTGGATGGAATGGCAGTTACTTTAAGCAAAACAATTAGAAACACCACATCGCCTAATTTTAATCCTAGTACCACTAATTTAACATGGTCAGATACTACAAGTGTGAGTATTGTGAAATCAAATGGTACAGTTGCCTGGACTTCCAATAAGGAAAAAACCCTTTTGAATACCAGTGACCCAAGTGTTTATCTCGGTCCTTTAAAAGCTATTGTATGGAGCAATGCAATAATCGGTATCACCGGTAATGCCAGTGGAACAACTGTTAAAGGAGAAAGTTATACTGCAACTGTTACCAGCCAGTTGGTTCGCGACATGACTTGCTCTCCTGATACTGCTCACCTTGGCAGTCATCCTTTTATTCATGGAACTCTTGATTTCACTCCAGGTACAAAGGCAACGCGACACATTGATTATGGTTATCCTAATCAAGGCGCTTGCGATAATCAGGCATTAGTTACTATTGCTACTTATACGGCTGCAATTACGCTGCCATAATTAGATAATTGTTAAACAAGAAAGGGTTTGCAATCGCAAGCTCTTTTTTGTTTTTAACAGTTCAACGTTGCTTAAGTTCCATTTTATAACATAACATCGTTCTGGAAAATCATGTCCGATTTATAAGGGGATAGAACAAGGATATCTTTCCGTAGGAATCTACGATCGGACTGTTAAGGGACTCTGCGCATAGCTCATCAGATTCCTCCGGTATTCATCGGAGAGAATCTGATGGGAAGAAGCTCAGAC
Organism: Bacteroidota bacterium; assembly: GCA_016213435.1. Taxonomy (GTDB): domain Bacteria; phylum Bacteroidota; class Bacteroidia; order Palsa-948; family Palsa-948; genus Palsa-948. The sequence goes on along the minus strand of JACRAL010000141.1, from coordinate 554 downwards.
TGGTGGCAACGTCTTGTTAGCAGGGGTATTTCTCACGGTTTGGATTACTATCAGGTGTTTTTCTAAAGCGTCTGTTTTAATTTCTTTTTCCCAATGCTCTTTGTTCTTAATAAATTCTATCCAGTTGATCAGATGTTTGTCCGCATAATTTGTTCCGTTTATTTTGTCGAGGTACACAATTGCTTTCATTGCGCTTCCTTGGTCAAACCATAGGTCTGGTTTTGTAAGATAATACTCAAGATATGTGTTTAAATAGTCAACGCACTTAGGTGTATTGAAAGAAGCAAATACGCAACAATAAATGCTTCCAGCAAAACAAACTTCACTTTTGAGCAAGTGTGTTCCGATAATGTCAATGAATTGTCTTTGGTCTGTAATTGCAGCGAAGAACGCCCCAGTTTGTCTTGTCCTCCAAATGAATGACCCCGCAGCAGAGCTGCGAGGTATCAATACAAATACATTATACTAAAATAGACGCAATTGATTCTTATGAAAATTTTTGTACGTCCCCTTATCAGTCCCTTGCTCATGAATATATCGTTGAATCACTTCCT
>JACRAL010000143.1 GCA_016213435.1 Bacteroidota bacterium | reverse complement strand
TTCTTGCGTGAGACCTCTTCGGTTTCTAATCGAAGCTCGTTTCCGACAGACAATTACTGCCTACCATCTTGACTACAGTTTTGTTGTTACTTCAAAGAACTTTTATCCTTCGTACCCTGTAACAACGCAGGACACACAACTACCGCTAACAGCAAATTGCCTTTATTGCCGGCTCCTTCTTGATTTTGAAAATTGTTTTCATATATTTGTTTCTAATTCGGCAGACAATTTTTCGCTCCGTAAATCGGCAACAACGGCAATTTGCGGAACGTTAACTGCAAATGTAAAAGGCAATGGATTTCCAAACAATAGACAAACACGTAATTTCAATGGATGACTTTTCCTTGAAATGGAGATTTACTGGTAAAGAATACGATCTATTATCAGATGACCATTTGCGTCAACTTCAACCATTAGACAAAGATGCATCGCTATTTCTTGCCAACTTCATCGACAAGACAAATCTTCATCAACATGTTCCATTCAAAAAAGATTTTTTCAGGACAATAGACAAAGCAAAAATATTGCAGAGCAACGAAAAAGAAATTAAAAAATGGCTATACCACCGAGGACTTCCATTCGGCAAGACAGTCTTTCTTTCGTGGGACAATGAAACATCCATGATGACGACTTGGAAATTCCTAGTCAAATACTGGGAATGCTTAGCTTATGGTGGCTCAGACGACTTGACTGTTTTTGACAGTAGTTTGGAATGGGGATTATTATTCTTTCACGAAGGGGAAATTTACTGGGGTACAAATAAAAACTTCATACCTGCAGACAAATTTAACGAGGAGTGGTTCACATATTGACAACCGAGACCCCGTACGAAGCTGTACTTCGTGCGTAAGTAAAATGTAAGCTCAGCTTACAAACCATAACTCTTCCCATCCGAGTTCTCTGATGCCAATCCGAGAACTCGGATGAGTTATGAGGACTCCTTTATTCCACCCTTTTCACTTTCCATCCGCTGCTACTGCCATCGTGGTGATTTTTGCACTGGTATTTTACCGGAAACTTTTTTTCAATATAACGGCAAATACGCGAGGGCGTGCGATACATGTTCCATTCCTTGCTGCTGATAAATAATCCCTCGTCTTTTTTTAAGCTGATAATGGCGCGATAAAAAGGAGAGGATCTTCCATCCCATCCGGACTGAAAATCAGACAACTCTTCAATGATAACTAAGCAATGCTGAATGATAATTCATAAATAGTGAATAATAACTAATAAATGCTGAATGATAACTAAGCAATGCTGAATGGTAATGATGTTTTTGAGCAAAAAAATAAGATATGAGTATTAGTATTGATTTTTGAGAGAAATTCAGCTCTCCGAAAGATGTTTTACCGGAAAGGAGAAAGGAGTTGCACAACAGGGTTCTGACAAACTCCATCTCCCCGAATTACGGGATTATGCAGATGGCGTTTTTGTTAGGGATGAAATAATACTGGGATAATGCGTATGTTTATGGCTCAACTTACAAGTTAGGATCAAATTTATTAAACTGACACAGATGAAAAAAACAATTCTAATTCTTATGACAATAATGAGTACAATCTGTTCTTTCGGGCAGACAACTCAAGAAGTTATTATTCCCAACTTTAATGACAAGTATAGTGACTACGTAAAAAAATTAGAAGCTGGACAAACTAATATTGACTATCAAGATTTTAGGTTCAGCTATATAGAAAGTGAACAATTCAAAATAAAAAATCGATCCAATTTATATGACAGTTTAAAAAAAGTTGTATATAAAGAAATGGACAATAATAACTACGAGAAAATTATTAAAGCGACAAAGGAAATGCTTAATATTGACTATACAAGTATGTTTGCTCACAAAATATTACAGCAGACATACAAAATTATTGGTGACACCATAAATAAAAATAAATATCATGACATTGAATTCGGACTACTAAAATCAATATTAAATTCTGGTGACGCTAAGTCATGTCAGACAGCCAGAGTTGTGATTCAAATTGAAGAAGAATATTTTATTCTTGAAATGATTGGTGCTAAATTTCAAAAACAAAGCATAGACAATGATGGTGGTCTTTGCGACAAAATGGAAATTAAAGTTGACGGTAAGAAAAGGACTTACTACTTCGAAACAACTAAAGTATTTCAAGGGTATAAAAAATTGGGATTATAATTCTTCCCAGCCAAGTCTCTCCGATGCCAATCGGAGGACTCGGATGAGTTATGCGCAGAGTCCCTTAACAGGAGAACTGCTAGGACAAAATTGAAATAATTTTTGCGCTGATTGATCACAACCGCTGTTCCGTCTGCTTCACCATTTTATCTTTCCACTCTCTGAAAGTTCCATCTATAATTTTTTCTCTTGCCTGGCGCATCAGTTCAAGAAAGAAGGCGAGGTTGTGAATGCTGGCGATCATGGATGCAAGCATTTCATCCGCTTTATTCAGGTGGCGCAGGTATGCTTTGGAATATTGTTTATCAACGAAAGAAGTTCCATCGGGATCGATGGGAGAAAAGTCGTCTTTGTATTTTGCATTGCTAATGGCAATGGTGCCCTGGCTGGTAAAAAGCATTCCGTTGCGCGCGTTGCGCGTGGGCATTACGCAGTCGAACATATCTATGCCGAGCGCAATACATTCTAATAATTGTCCGGGAGTTCCAACGCCCATTAAGTAGCGCGGTTTTTCTTTCGGAAGAATATTGCAGACAACTTCTGTCATGGCAAACATGTCGTCTGGTGCTTCTCCTACCGATAAACCTCCTATCGCATTGCCTTCGCAATTTTGCGCTGCAACAAATTCTGCAGACTGAATCCTCAGATCTTTATACACGCTTCCCTGAATGATGGGAAATAAAGATTGTTCGTATCCGTATTTCCCTTCGGTCTCTTTGAAACGTGAGTTACACCTCTTCAGCCAGCGATGCGTCATGTCCATGGATTTTTTTGCGTAATCGTATTCGCAGGGATAAGGAGTGCATTCGTCAAATGCCATGATGATATCTGCACCGATGGAACGTTGTATGTCCATTACATTTTCGGGAGTAAAAAAATGTGTGGAGCCATCAATGTCGGAACTGAAATGAACTCCTTCTTCCGAAATTTTCCGCATCGGTTTAGCTCCCGGTTGTGTTTTTCTTCTTTCATCCGCCAAAGAAAAAATCTGAAAGCCGCCACTGTCGGTGAGCATCGGTCTATCCCATCCTATAAATTTATGAAGTCCTCCGGCTTTTTCAATGATTTCAATTCCCGGTTTCAGGTAAAGATGATAGGTGTTGCCCAAAATAATTTGTGCGCGAATGTCATCTTTCAGTTCATGCTGATGCACCGCCTTTACCGTTCCCCGCGTTCCCACAGGCATGAAGATGGGCGTTTGAATTTTTCCGTGAGCCGTGATGATTTCTCCCGCACGGGCTTTGGTTTCTTTGTCGGTATGTTCAATTCTGAAAGTCATTCTTTGGTTACTAATAACGAATGGGTACGGATGTTACTAAATAAATACAATCTGGACTTGTAGTATTCGCAAGCATTCGTTATTGGTATCACTGTTAGTTTAAATGTTTAAAACTGTCAAAGATAATTTATATGTGAAGAGTAGCGCAAGTTACCTTTGGCAAATTATGGATTCACTATTAGTTCCTGCATTAAGCATTTCGTTTATTTTGTTTTGCATTTATTGCCTGGCGATTATTGTTCTGCTTTGGTATTATCTCTATTATTTTGCCCGCCTTGCCTTTTATAAAGATACTCTCGCTGGGATTTCTCCCTCTCCTTCGGAGAGGGCAGGGGTGAGGCAGGGTGAGATAGTACCCGCTTCCATCATCATCTGCGCAAAGAACGAAGACCACAACCTCCCGGAAATTTTGCCGCTGGTACTTGAACAGGATTATCCTGAATTCGAAGTGGTGGTAGTTGATGATTGCTCCTCGGATAACACCAGCGATGTGCTCCGTGAGTTTGAGAAAACATACAAACATCTGCGGGTAATTACGATAAAAGAAGATGTAAAACACCATCATGGGAAAAAATTCGCAGTGATGGTGGGTATCAAGGGAGCAAAATATGAGCACTTGCTTTTCACCGATGGCGACTGCAAACCCTTGGATAACCAATGGCTGAAAATGATGATGCGGAATTTTTCAGGTGACACTGAAATTGTATTGGGATACAGCAAATATAAAAAGCTTCCTGGCTTTCTGAATAAGCTGATACGCTTTGATACGTTTAATATCGCGCTTCAATACCTTTCATTCTCTATGGCGGATGTGCCTTACATGGGTGTGGGCAGGAATCTTGCTTATAAAAAATCGCTTTTCTTCAAGCACAAGGGATTTGCCACGCATTATCATATTGAATCGGGCGATGACGATCTGTTCATTAATCAGGCAACAACCAACACAAATACACGCATAGAAATTTCACCTGAAAGCTTTACTGTTTCGCGGGTAAAGAAGCACTGGAAAGGATGGTTTGAACAAAAGCGCAGGCACCTCACCACCTGGACAGAATACAAATCCTCCGACAAAATTCGTTTAGGAATCTATCCTTTTGCGCAAGCAATTTTCTGGATTTTGTTTTTTGTGCTTCTTATTTTGTGTCTGCTGACAGATTTTCCGCAATATGATGTTTATATCATTCTTTCCTTATTCGCATTCCGAATAATCGTTCAATTGGTTATCTTCAAACTTGCGATGGATAGATTGAAAGAGAAAGATTTATTACTAATTTCGCTTGCAGCGGAATTGTTTCTGCTTGGATTTTATCCTATGCTTGCCATCTCCAACAAGCTCTTCCGCAGAAAAAAATGGAAAAAGATTTAAACTCAAACCTCACTGTAAAAGGGATTTACGACTGGAAGCTTGTACAGCGTGCTCTTAATCAGAACGATCAGAAAGCGTATGCTGAACTGATGGGACGTTACAAGGACACCATTTTTTTTATGCTTCTTAAAATGGTGAAATCAAGAGACGATGCAGATGATCTCACCATTGAAGCATTCGGGAAAGCATTCAAAAGGCTTTCACAATATACTCCCGATTTTGCATTCAGCACATGGCTTTTTAAAATTGCCACGAACAACTGTATTGATTTTATCCGCAAGCGAAAAGCCGCTGTGTCGCTTGATAAAACATATGAAAACGCTGATGGTGATGAATTTTCCTTTGAGCCGAAATCCGACACGCTGAATCCTGAAGAAAAGGCAATCAAAAAACAAAAGATACAATTAATGCAATCTGTAGTGGAAAAATTACAGCCACGCTACCGCGTACTTGTTGAACTGCGTTACTTTCAGGAAAGATCGTATGAAGAAATTGCAAAAGAACTGGATCTGCCGATCGGCACCGTGAAAGCGCAACTCTTCCGCGCGCGCGACCTTCTCTATCACACGCTCAAAAATATGCAGGGAAAGATTTAATGTTTCAGGATTCTTTCAGAAGAGCTTCTACAAAGGCATTTATTTCCTTTACAGATTTATCGTATTCGTTTCCGGTTGCAGGACCCGAATAGCCGGTGCGAATCTTTCGCACATTTCCTTTTTTATCTATAAAGATGGTGGTGGGGAACGACATCACATGATTGAGCATGGGCAATGCTTTGTCTGCATCTTTTGGCGAAAATCCGGTAATAAGAAAATCATAATTGGCATTAAATCTATTTTTCAACCGTAATACATTGTTTTTTGCTTTTTCAAAGACATCGGATTTTTCAAAAGCAAGCGCAACGACTTCCAGACCTTGCGAACCATATTTATTGTGAAGATCCGAAAGAAACATCGTTTCGTCCATGCAGTTTGGGCACCAAGATCCCATCACCTGAAGAACCACCACTTTGTTTTTGTATTTTTCATCCGAGAGAGAAACCTTTTTGTTTTCAATGCTTGGAAAAGAAAAATTAACTTTTGAAAAACCTGTTTTCAGAAATGTGAGCGAATCGGCATTGCGAAGTTTCAAAGTAGAATCCTTCCAGGCGATCCAGGTTTCGTGATGATGAATGCCTGAATAAAATTCTCCCCAGATGGTGCTGTCCTCCATGATTTCCGCATGGAATATAAAAGCGTGAGATCCATCAAAGCTGGAAAGAAGCATATATTTTCCAAATAAACATCCTTCCAGATAGCGGTAATCTCCGGTTTCTGTAAGAAAGGTTCCTGTAGCGCTGTGTGCATATTGCTTGAAAACTCCGATAGCATAAGAACTATCGGGTTGATTGGGACTGAAAAGACATTTCCATTTTCCTCCGAAAGGATAGTTATCCTTTTCAGCATATTCAGGACAGTCAAAGCGATTTGTTTCACCATAAATTCCTGTGAAAGGAATTACATTTTTTTCTTTTCGCGAATGATTTATCCAGTTGCCATTCATCAGCGTATCTCCGCTGAGTTTGCATCGGAATTCGGAATCAAACACCGGCATCTTTATAAAAATGGAATCCCCTTGAAAAGAAATTTCATTTACCGGAATTCTTTCTTCTGCGTTATGAATAGTAATTGTTGTAGAATCATTTTTAAATGACAGATCAAAATTAAAAGGAAGTATCAATCCGGTGGAATCTACAATCGTTAAGATACCTCTCCATTTCCCTTCTTTAAGAGGAGATGATTTTTTCGGAGAGAAGCAAGCTAAAAGAAACATAAAGAACAAAAAGAACCACGCCCCTCTCCATCGAGCTCCGCTCCCAACCTTCGGTTGTCCTTCAGGGAGAGTGAAGGAACTCAGGGGAATAGTAAAAATATTATTAGTTATTTTCATATTTCATCTTTACTCCCTTCCCTTGGGGAAGGGCTGGGGATGGGTTTCTAAAACAATCTAAAAATGTCATTTCCTATTGCATAAACCATTAGCAAAATAAGTAAAAACATTCCAACATACTGAGCGTATTCTAAAAATTTATCACTTGGCTTTTTTCCTGTAATCACTTCGTACAATAAAAACATCACATGCCCTCCGTCAAGTGCAGGAATCGGCAGAATGTTCATGAAAGCAAGCACGATTGAAAGAATGGCAGTAAGTTCCCAGAACGATTGCCAATCCCAAGTGGGAGCAAAAAGATTTCCGATGGAAATAAAACTACCAACACCTTTGTATGCTCCTGTTTTGAAATTAAAAATAAGTTTGAACTGGTGGACATAGTCGACAAGTTTATCACTTGCTTTTCGAATTCCTGCAGGGAAAGATTCAAAAAATCCATACTTGGTTACGCTAAACTCATAAATACCTGCTTCCCGGAGTGATTTTAGATCCATCATTGCAGGGGAAACTCCAATTTTTCCTCCTGTATCTACAAGTACTGGAATATTCAATATTTCATTTCCGCGCTTTATTTTAAGTTTTATTGTTTGATTTTTAAAAGGAGAAACCATGGATTTGAATTCGTCAAAATATTTAAATTCGGAATCGTTCAGGCCTATGATCTGGTCCATCTTTTTTAACCCTGCTTTTTCTGCCGGAGAAGCATCTGAAAATCCTGATAGATAAAAAGGAATGCGGGGATAAAATAAAGGAGAGCGCTTCCCCTTTTGGTCAATAATCTGTTCGATGAAATTTTTTGGAATTGTAAGATTAATTTTTTCTCCCTTTCGATCAATCTGAACTGTGGTTGCATACATCATTTCAGGAACAATGTCCTGAAATTTCTCCACCTGTTTATTACCAATCGAAAGAATTTTATCTCCGTTTTGGAATCCAATTTCATTTGCAAGTGAATCCATACACCAGATTCCATCTTTCATGTTTGCGGTGGGTAAATATTTTTCTCCAAATACAAACAAAAGCATCGCGTAAATGCACATGGCAAGGATTAAATTCATCAAAACTCCGCCTACCATCACGATCAATCGCTGCCAAGCCGGCTTTGAACGAAACTCCCAATCTTGTGGCGGCAGTTTCATCTGCTCCTTGTCCATGCTCTCATCGATCATACCGGCAATTTTCACGTACCCTCCCAGCGGAATCCAGCCGATACCGTATTCCGTGTCGCCTTTTTTTATCTTGAACAAAGAAATCCAGGGATCGAAGAAGAGGTAGAATTTTTCCACACGCATCTTGAACCATTTGGCAGTTGCAAAATGTCCAAGTTCGTGCAACACCACTAGGATTGAGAGTGATAAAATTAGCTGAGAGGCTTTAATTAATATTTCCATATAAATAATGCTAAAGATGCGAATATTACGCGAATGTCGCTAATAATAATATACGCACTATGATGTTGCTTTTGAATTAATAATTCTCTTGGGTTTTAAATATCGTTGTCTAAAATTAACAATCATTCCGAGTTTCATTTTGACAATTTCTAAATATCTCATTGTTTGATAATCATCTTCTTTGATAATAAATGATTTTGCTTTGAATTCTACTACTATGCAATCTTCAATTGTGAAATCAGGTTTATTAATATCAAGAGAAGTTCGCGAAACAATTTTTTCTCTATTAAATTTTATGTGTTCTGCTAATAAATATTCAGCAAATAAATCACCGTATTGTTTTTCACGAGCGTATCGCCCTAATTTTTCATGAACTTTGAAAAGCAACCCTGTTATTTTTAGGATACCTCTTTATAAATAATTTTCTCATCACTGTCCTTTTTCGCATCAATTCATGTTATTGGCATTATGTTGTTTTTCGCATCATTCGCATCAATTCGCGTTATTGGCATTATGTTATCCATTATCTCATTAGCAATTATTCTTGCCTCCGAATCTGAATTTACATAATCTTCATAAGATGGTTTTTTCACGAAGGATGCTTTTTCAAGAGTTTTCTCTATTACTTCTGCAATCTTCAGAAAAGAAATTTTTTCGGAGAGAAAAGCACTTACGGCCACTTCATTCGCAGCGTTCAGAACACAAGCTGCGTTTCCTCCTTTCTTCATCGCCTCAAATCCAAGAGATAAACACCGAAAAGTTTCTGTATCCGGTTTTTCAAAAGTTAAGTTAGGAAAGTTCAGGAAATCAAAACGCGGGAAAGTGGAAGGCAAACGATTTGGAAAACTCAACGCATACTGGATCGGCAGGCGCATATCGGGCAACCCCATTTGCGCTTTCATGCTTCCGTCTTTGAATTGCACAATGGAATGAATGATGCTTTGCGGATGCACTATCACTTCTATTTGTTCTGCTTTCAGGTGAAAGAGCCATTTTGCTTCGATCACTTCCAGTCCTTTGTTCATCAGCGTGGCCGAATCAATGGTAATTTTTGCTCCCATTTCCCAGTTGGGATGTTTGAGCGCTTGTTCTTTTTTAACAGAAGTCAGAAATTTTTTGTCTTTGCCCCGGAACGGTCCGCCCGATGCAGTGAGATAAATTTTTTCTATCGGATTGTTCCATTCGCCTGCCATGCATTGAAAAATTGCGGAGTGTTCGGAATCCACGGGATAAATATTCACACCATTTTCTTTGGCGAGTGCAGCCACTAATTCTCCGGCAACCACAAGTGTTTCTTTATTAGCGAGGGCGATTTGTTTTTTTGCTTTGATTGCAGAAATGGTGGAAGCCAATCCGGCATACCCTACAATTGCAGTAAGCACGGTATCTACGGTTTCCATCTGCACCACTTGCTCGATAGATTTATTTCCTGCAAAAACTTTTATATCGTATTTGTCAAGTGCGTCCTTTACCCTTTTGTATTTTTTTTCATCAGCAATGACAACGCAATTTGGTTTGAATTCAATGGCTTGTTTAATGAGCAAATCGGCATTTCCGTTTGCTGTAAGAACTTCCACCGAAAAACTTTCGGGATGCGATCGGATCACTTCCAGCGCTTGTGTGCCGATAGAGCCGGTACTTCCTAAAATTGCAATATGTTTTTGTTTAGCGATCAAGATTGAAATGTGAAGAGTAAAAGTACATTTAAAAACTCAAAACAGTTCCGGATCAACTTGCAGGAATAAAAACCACTTGCTTTGTTTCGAAAAATTCTTCGGTGAAATAATTTTTCAATTCAAAGATTTTATTTCCTTCACCCCCATCTCCTCTTAAGTAAAGAATTCCATTCGACAGGTCGTTAAAACTTTCAGGAAGAAATTTATTTTTCATCCATTTTTGAAATTCCGGAAGTTCGGTTACAGCACGGCTGATGACAAAGTGAAATTTTGCCTCACCCCTCTTTCCCCTCTCCTCGAGGAGAGGGGATGAAAGGGGAGAGGCAGTCAAACGTATTTGTTCCGCCCTCACATTTTTCAATCCCAAACTTTCTGCCACCGCATTTACCACCTTAATTTTTTTCCCTATAGAATCTATCAAGTAAAATTCAGATTCCGGAAATAAAATCGCGAGCGGAATTCCGGGAAATCCACCACCAGTACCTACATCGAGAATTTTTGTCTTTGGTTTGAACGAAACTATTTTAGCAATGCCAAGAGAGTGCAAAACATGGCGTTCATAAAAGTTATCAATGTCTTTTCTGGAAATAACATTTATTTTGGAGTTCCAGTCCGCATATAATTCTCCTAATTGATCCATCTGTTTCTTCTGCATTTCAGAAAGAGAAGGAAAATATCTGTAAATTATTTGAGCGTTGTCCATAAATTGGCAGTAAAAATACTCATTCGTATCATTTGTATCATTCGTATATTAGTAACGTCATTTAACAATGGGAAAATTAAAGATAGCAGATAAGTTTTTTTCCTCCCGGCTTTTTACGGGTACGGGAAAATTCAGTTCCAGCGCACTGATGGAAAAAGCATTGCTTGCCTCCGGTTCTGAATTGGTTACGGTTGCGCTCAAACGGGTGGATATGCATAACGACAACGATGATATTCTGAAGCATCTTTCACATTCTCAGTTTAATTTGCTGCCAAATACTTCCGGTGTGCGCAATGCAAAGGAAGCCGTGTTTGCCGCGCAAATGGCACGAGAAGCATTGGAAACAAACTGGCTGAAACTGGAAATTCATCCGGATCCGAAATATTTATTGCCCGATCCTATCGAAACACTGAAAGCCGCAGAAGAATTAGTAAAACTTGGTTTTGTGATTCTCCCCTATTGCAATGCGGATGCCGTTTTATGCAAACGACTGGAAGAAGTCGGTTGTGCTGCGGTGATGCCGCTTGGCTCTCCTATTGGTAGTAATAATGGTTTGCAGACAAAAGCAATGCTTGAAATAATTATTGAACAAAGTAATATTCCTGTGGTGGTGGATGCCGGAATCGGTGCTCCTTCTCATGCTGCCGAGGCAATGGAAATGGGTGCTGATGCTGTTCTGGTGAATACCGCCATTGCAGTTGCAAATGATCCTGTTCAGATGGGTATTGCATTCAAACTTGCTGTGGAAGCAGGTCGTATGGCATATGAAGCAAGACTAGGAGGAAGAAAAAAAATTGCGGAAGCCAGCAGTCCGTTAACTGCATTTTTGGATTAATCTTTACTTACAATTATGATTCAAATTCAGGCATTCACTTTTAATCCCTTTGAGGAAAACACATACATCCTGTATGATGAAACAAAAGAATGCGTCATCATTGATCCCGGCTGTTATAATGACCACGAACGACAGGAACTTGCAGACTTCATTAAGAGCGAAGAACTCAAGCCGGTGAAACTTCTGAATACGCACGGACATATTGATCATGTGTGCGGAAATTCTTTTGTGGCGAAAAAATATAATATCGGATTGGAAATGCACAAAGAAGATTTGCAGGCGCTTCATTCGCTGCCGCAGGTTTCGCATCTCTACGGATTGAATGCCGAAGAGTCCATTGAGCCGACTGTATTTCTGAATGAAGGAGACATTATAAAATTTGGCAACTCATCATTAGAAATTTTTTTCATTCCGGGACATTCTCCCGGAAGCATTTGCTTTGTAAGCAAGGAGGATAGGTTCGTTATAGGAGGCGATGTTCTTTTTCACGGAAGCATCGGCAGAACAGATCTGCCGGGAGGAGATCATGAAGCGTTGCTTTTAAATATCCGCGAAAAACTATTTGTGCTGGGTGATGATTTTATTGTTTTTCCCGGACACGGAGAGCAAACATCTATAGGTTTTGAAAAAAAATATAATCCCTTTTTAGTGCATACAATGCAATAATGTTTTTATTATTGAAAATTGGGTAGTTACGATAGCAAATATGGTAGTTATTATGGTAAATATGTTAGTTATTATAGCAAATAGTGTAGTTATATTAGATAATATAGTATTTATATTATAAAATATATTAGTTATTATAGCAAATATTGTAGTTATATTGGCAAATATATTCATTAGGAATGTTTGTTTTTTCAATAAAACAGTATATTTGCCTTTTGAAAGTATAGATTTTAAAACTTATGGCAAACATAGGAGCGGAAATAGGGAGGGTGATGAAGGAAAGAAATCTGAGCAAGACGGAGTTTGCCAGGTTGCTTGGTTATTATTCGTCAAGCATTACGCGCATTTTAGAGAATGAGGAAATAAATACGGGGCTTTTGATGCGAATAAGTAAAGCGCTTAAGTATAATTTCTTTAAACATTATGTGGATGAATTGAAAAATGAATTTCCGGATAATGAATCGGCTGCAGTGGCAGTGGCAATGGCAGCGACAGAAAAGGAAGTTGTGGAATTACGCAAGGAGAATGCTGATCTGAAAGAAAAGATATCGTATTTGAAAACGATTCATGAGTTGGTGATGGCTGGGAGGACTCCTTCGGAGAAGAAGTGATGCTATATGGTAACCAAGAAGTATGCAGAAAAAATGCCCAGACCCTAAAGGGAGAGGAGGTAAGAATTATATGATCTTTGGTCGCTCCCGATAGATATCGGGACTACGGTTGTCTTCGGGGCGGTGGAATGCGCAGGTTCTATAATAATACCCTTAAGAAAAGCATAATCAATCTAATGGAAACTTAATTAAGGTTATATCGTAAAATGCGACAAAAGAAAATACGCACTATGAAATCATTAAAAGTTATTTTAGTTTTTGCGCTCAGTTCCGGCTTATTATTCAGCGGAACATCTTGTATTGTTGTGATAAAGGAAGATCATGGAAGACATTGGGGATGGTATAAAAATCCTAAGAATCCACACAACCATGAAAATCACGGCAAGCCTGAAAATTCGCCTCCCGGGAAAGGGAATCATCCTCATGAAAAGGGAAAGAATCATCGGTAAAAAGAAGTAGAATATGTTTAAAACAATCAGAATATATATTTTAATATGTTTGTTTAGCAGTATTCCTTTTTGGGGTTATTCTACACATGTGGTAGGCGGTTCTTTAACTTATGTTTATAACGGAGGCTCAAGTTATACTGTTACTCTTAAACTTTATCGCGATTGTTGCCCAACCTGCGCTGCATTGCCTGCAAGTGTAACTATTAGTGTATTGGGTTATAATGGTGTTGCATTTTCACCAAGCAGGGATATTACTATGTCTCTTGGAACCGTTACTCCGGTTCCTGCAAATCTTCCTCCTTGCGCACAAGCTCCTAATCCCATGCCTTGTACGCAAGAAGCCATTTATACTACCACGGTAAATAATCTTCCCCCTAATCCCGGTGGGTACCACATGTATTTTCAGTATACAATGAGGAACAATACCATCTCCAATATTCCTAATCCCGGGGGAACAGGAGAAAGTTTTTATGCATACATCCCCGGTTCAACTGTTACAAACTCTCTAGACTGGTTAGAAGATTTTACATTGGCAAACGGGATTACTGTTGATAATGGTACTACCGCATGGAGCATTGCGGCAGGAGTTCCGGCTCCGAATAGTGCAAGTGTAAATAATAATCGGTTTGAAATCACGGGCGCTAATAATGCACAAGAAACATGGACATCACAAGTAGTAAATATTTCTTCCATTCCTTCAGGAGTTAATTTAACAGTGGATCTATCTGAAAATGGATCCTTAGATCCGAATGATTCTATTTTTGTTTATTACAGCTTGGATGGAGGTCCTTTAATTCCATTTTCCATCAATGGTTTTCGTGCCGATGATTTTACAAGCGCTGTTGCAAGCCAATCCGGGTTGATTGGTAACACGGTGCAAATTTTTATTCGTGTTCATTATGATGCAAATTCCCCGAACAGCGAAATATATAGATTTGATAATATTCGTGTATCCGGCACAGAATCTTTAAATAATTTTATAGCCAACAGTAATCCAGCTTTCAATCAATTCCCGCCTCTTTTTCTTTGCAATGGTATCCCTTTTACATTTGATCATAGCGCAACGGATGCCGATGGAGATTCATTAGTATATTCTTTTTATACCCCATATAATGGTGAAAATAATGCAGGTCCTCTAGATCCAACTTTTTCAAATAATACGGCCATATTTACACCTGTAGTATGGCAGCCGAGCTACTCTGCAACCAATCCGCTGGGTGGCGGCTCAGTAACTTTGAATTCATCTACAGGATTGTTATCGGGGACACCCACTGCATTAGGACAATTTGTAGTAGGAATTAAAGTGAAAGAATACCGCAATGGTGTTGTTATCAGTGAAACACTGAGGGACTGCCAATTTAATGTAATCAATTGTCCTCAAACGCTTGCCGTTAGTATAGCTCCAATAAACCCAACTGTTTGTTTCGGAGGAACATCCACCACCATTACTGCGAACCCAAGTGGTGGAACTCCCAATTACACTTATTTATGGAATGGCGTAAACCCCGCACGAAGCATTAATGTGGGTGCAGGAACGTATTCCGTTAAACTTTCTGATGCATCCGGCTGCGCAGTTTATGCCTCTGTAACAGTTACCGCTTTTACGGTTGCCATTACTGCAAATGCAGGAGCGGATCAAACAATATGCACACAAAATAATCCAATTACTACACTGAACGGATCTGTTTCCGGTGCAAGCGGTGGTATATGGTCGGGAGGAGCTGGCACTTTTAGTCCGAACAACACAACACTCTCCGGTCTTACGTATTCTCCTACGGCTGCTGAGATCACAGCAGGGTTTGTTGATTTAACATTGACCACTACAGGAAATGGAACCTGTGCTGCCGCTTCAGATGTTGTCAGAATCTATTTTATGGGTTTTATCGGAACAGTTTCCGTTACTCCAACTAATGTGAGTTGCTTTGGAGGGAACAATGGCTCTATCGCAATAAATATTACAGGTGGTATAAACCCAAATACATATTTCTGGAATACAGCGCCTGCACAAACAACCCCAACAGCAAGTAACTTAACCCCCGGAACTTATTCCGTAACCATTACAAATGGCATTGGGTGTACGGCTCAAACATCAGGCACTATTACTCAGCCGACACCTTTGGCTGTAAATGCAACCACTGTAAATGTAACTTGCTTTGGTGGCACTACCGGATCAGTTTCACTTAGCATTTTGGGAGGAACACCTTCTTACACCTATTTGTGGAAACCCGGCAATCAAACAACTTTTGCTATTACAAATATAACAGCCGGAACTTATACTGCCACTGTTTCAGATTCAAAAGGTTGCCAGCTGACAACAACATATACTATTACCCAGCCACCAGTATTAGCAGTTACCTTGTCATCGGTTAATGTCAGTTGTTTCAGTGGCAGTAACGGTTCTATTAATTCCAATGCCACAGGAGGTACTGCCCCTTATACGTACAGTTGGAATCCTATTGCTGCTACTTCTCCTAATGTATCGGGATTAACTGCAGGTGCTTATAC